>JAWVXM010000183.1:0-5571 GCA_033723255.1 Thalassovita sp. | reverse complement strand
GATTTCCTGGTCACCATTGTCCATCCCTTCGTCGGCAAGGGCTGGCACCTGACGCTGGGGATCCTGTTCATGATGATCGTGATCTTCCTGCCCGGCGGTCTTGTCGAAGGTGGCCAGCGTGTCGCCCGCCTGTTTCGCCGCAAGAAGTCCACTGGCGGATCGGATTCCGCCAAAACTGAACCTGCAGAGTGAGGAGACCGGGAATGGGTATTCTTGAAGTCAAAGGCGTCAACAAGCGCTTCGGCGGCCTGCAGGCGCTCGGCGACGTGAACCTGAGCGTGAAGGAAAATTCCGTCCACGCCATCATCGGCCCCAACGGGGCCGGCAAATCCACCCTGCTGAACTGCCTGGTCGGCAAGCTGATCCCCGATACCGGGTCGGTCATGTTCGACGGCCAGTCGGTGCTGGGGCGCAAGCCGCACGAGATCAACCAGATGGGCATCAGCCGGGTGTTCCAGACGCCGGAAATCTTCGGCGACCTGACGGTGATGGAAAACATGATGATCCCGTGTTTCGCATCGCGCGACGGGGCGTTCCGGATGCATGCGGTGGAAAACATGATGGCCGAAAAGGACATCGTGGAACGGGCCGAGAAGATGCTTGAGGACATGAACATGGCCGACAAGCGTCACATGCATGCGGCGTCGATGTCGCGCGGCGACAAGCGGCGGCTGGAAATCGGCATGTGCCTGGCGCAGGAACCGAAACTGCTGCTGCTGGACGAACCCACCGCCGGCATGGCGCGGGCCGATACCAACAATACGATCGACCTGCTGAAACAGATCAGCGACGAACGTGACATCACCATCGCCATCATCGAACACGACATGCATGTTGTGTTCAGTCTGGCAAACCGCATCACCGTTCTGGCTCAGGGCACGCCCCTGGTCGAGGACGATCCCGAGAACATCAAGGGTAATCCCAAGGTGCGGGAAGCCTATCTGGGCGAAACCGCGTAAGGAGTCGGACCATGAACGTCAAACCTGATTTTTCGAAGGGCCACAACCTTGCCGAAACCGCCCCGGCCTTCCTGTCGGTGTGGGACATTCACGCCTATTACGGCGAGAGCTACATCGTGCAGGGCGTCAGCTTCAACGTCCACGAAGGCGAGATCCTCGCGCTTCTGGGGCGTAACGGCGCGGGCAAGACATCCACGCTGCGCGCCATTGCACGGCTGGATGACCCGATGATTACCCATGGCGAAGTCTGGCTCGATCACCAACCGCTGCACCTGATGAATTCCTACAAGGCCGCCCAGGCCGGGATCGCCCTGGTGCCCGAAGACCGCCGCATCATCCCCGGCCTGACGGTCGAGGAAAACCTGAAGCTCGCGCAGATCGCACCGCCGATCGGCTGGTCGATCGAACGGCTGTACGAACTGTTCCCGCGGCTTGGCGAACGCCGGCAGCAGGAAGGCGTGACCCTGTCGGGCGGCGAACAGCAGATGCTGTCAATCGCCCGGGCGCTGGCGCGCGACATCAAGGTTCTGCTGCTCGACGAACCCTACGAAGGCCTGGCGCCGGTGATCGTGGACGAAATCGAACGCACCCTGCGCAAGATCAAGGAACAGGGCATCACCACGGTGATCGTGGAACAGAACGCCGTGCGGGCACTGGAACTCGCCGACCGTTCGGTTATCCTCGACACCGGGACCGTCGTATTCGACGGTGCCGCCGCCGAGGTGCTCGAGAACAAAGAGCTGCGCGAAGAATACCTGGCCATCTGATCTGGCCGGACTGGTCCTGCCCGCCCCCGGCGGGCGGGCGATTGGACAAAGATAGAATTGTGGGAGGAGGCCCCCCGATGAGTGAAAACGTCTTTCCCGTGCCCGACGACTTTGCGTCGACGGCACTTGTTGATGCTGCGAAATACGAAGAACTCTATGCAGCGTCGATGGCAGACCCGGAAGGGTTCTGGCGGGAACAGGGGCAGCGGATCGACTGGATCAAGCCCTTCACCACGGTGAAGAACACGTCGTTCGAGCCGGGCAATATCGACATCAAGTGGTACGAAGACGGCACCCTGAACGTTGCGGCCAACTGCCTTGACCGTCACCTTGAAACCCGTGGCGACCAGACCGCGATCATCTGGGAACCGGACGATCCGAACGACGAAGCGCAGCACATCACCTATGCCGAACTGCACCGCCGCACCTGCCGGATGGCCAACATCCTGGAAGACCTGGGCGTGCGCAAGGGCGACCGGGTTGTCATCTACCTGCCGATGATCCCCGAAGCAGCCTATGCGATGCTGGCCTGCGCCCGGATCGGCGCGATTCATTCGATCGTCTTCGCGGGCTTCTCGCCCGACGCCCTGGCCGCCCGTATCAACGGCTGCGACGCCAAGCTGATCATCACCGCCGACCACGCCCCGCGCGGCGGCCGCAAGACCCCGCTGAAGGCCAATGCCGATGCCGCCCTGCTGCATTGCAAGGATACGGTGAAATGCCTGGTGGTGAAGCGCACCGGTGATCAGACCACCTGGGTCGATGGCCGCGATTTCGACTATAACGAAATGGCGCTGGAGGCCGACGATTATTCCAAGCCGGCAGAGATGAACGCCGAAGATCCGCTGTTCATCCTCTACACCTCCGGGTCGACCGGTCAGCCCAAGGGCGTTGTGCACAGCACCGGCGGGTATCTCGTCTATGCGGCGATGACCCACGAAATCACCTTCGATTACCATGACGGCGACATCTACTGGTGTACCGCCGACGTGGGCTGGGTCACCGGGCACAGCTATATCGTCTATGGCCCGCTGGCCAACGGCGCCACCACGCTGATGTTCGAAGGCGTGCCGACCTGGCCCGATGCCGGCCGGTTCTGGGCGGTTTGCGAAAAGCACAAGGTGAACCAGTTCTATACCGCGCCGACCGCGATCCGCGCGCTGATGGGCCAGGGTGTGGAATGGGTGAACCGCTATGACCTGAGCGACCTGAAGATTCTGGGCACGGTGGGCGAACCCATCAACCCCGAAGCCTGGACCTGGTACAACGATAATGTCGGCAAGGGCAAATGCCCGATCGTCGATACCTGGTGGCAGACCGAAACCGGCGGCCACATGATGACCCCGCTGCCGGGCGCGCATGCCACCAAGCCGGGCGCCGCGATGAAGCCGTTCTTCGGCGTCAAGCCGGTGGTTCTGGACCCGCAATCGGGCGAAGAAATCTCGGGCAACGGCATCGAGGGCGTGCTGTGCATCGCCGACAGCTGGCCGGGCCAGATGCGCACCGTCTGGGGCGATCACGAACGGTTCGAAAAGACCTATTTCGCCGATTACAAGGGCTATTACTTTGCCGGCGACGGTTGCCGCCGCGACAAGGATGGCGATTACTGGATCACCGGCCGGGTCGATGACGTGATCAACGTGTCGGGTCACCGGATGGGCACCGCGGAAGTGGAAAGTGCGCTGGTCGCCCACGCCGCCGTGGCCGAGGCCGCCGTGGTCGGTTACCCGCACGACATCAAGGGTCAGGGCATCTATTGCTATGTCACGCTGATGAACGATGTCGAACCCTCCGAGGAGCTGCGCAAGGAACTGCGCAGCTGGGTCCGGACCGAGATCGGCCCGATCGCCAGCCCCGACCTGATTCAGTGGGCCCCCGGCCTGCCGAAAACCCGGTCGGGCAAGATCATGCGCCGCATCCTGCGCAAGATCGCCGAAAACGACTATGGCAGCTTGGGCGACACCTCGACCCTTGCCGATCCGTCGGTGGTCGACGACCTGATCGAAAACCGCATGAACAAGGGCTGAATGAGGCCCCCGTGAACGTGGAAAGACCGGCCCTCGGGCCGGTCTTTTTCTTTGTGCGCCTTGCGCAGGATCAAAGAAACCGCGCAAGAGAGGGATAAAATCAGTACTTGTGCAGCACTCTTGCAGCATCCTTGAGAGGAGGAAACGCATGAAACATCTGATCATTGGTGGCCTAACCATGGCGATGCTGGCCGTGTCAGGCTGCGACGACCTCACCAGAGAAGAAAGCATGATCGTGGGCGGTCTGGCCGGCGCCGCGCTTGGGGTGATGACGGCGGACATGCTGGATGCAAACCGCAACTGGACCATCGTGGCCGCGCTGGCTGGCGCCGCGGCGGGATCGCTCGTGGCCGTCGACAATTCGACCAACCGATGCGCCTATGCCCGTGGTGACGGCACCTATGACGTGCGCCGCTGCTGATCGCGGGTAACGCGCCGGAAGCGGACTGAAGTAACAACACAGCCCCCTGCCGAGACAGGGGGTTGGTCTTGGTCAATTCATCCGCTGCGCGAAGATTCCGGTTCGCCCCGTTACTGTGCGGTCCAGCCGCCATCGACCGGGATCGCGGTGCCGGTCACGTTATGGGCAATCGGCGCGCAAAGCCACAGCGCCAAGGCGCCGATTTCCGACGGGTCCGACATCCGCTTGCTGGGCTGCTTTTCCGACAGCAGGTCGGCGATCCCGGCATCGCGGTCACCGCCATGGGCCGCGGCGCGGGCATCGATTTGCGGGCCGAGGATGGCGGTTTCCGTCCAGCCCGGGCAGATGCAGTTCACCGTCACCCCGCCCGCTTCCCTGGTCCCGGCGCTGGCGTATTCCAGCGCGGCCACCCGGCTGAGTCCCACCAGCCCGAACTTGGCCGCCACATAGGGCGCCTTGTCCTTGCTGGCCACCAGCCCGTGCACGCTGGCGATGTTGATCACCCGGCCATAGCCGCGTTCGGCCATCTTCGGCAGCGCCTTTTGCATGGTAGCGAATGCCGAGCTGAGGTTGATCTGCAGGATCGAGTCCCACTTGTCGCGCGGCATTTCGGCCAAGGGCGCCGTATGCTGAATGCCCGCATTGTTGACCAGGATATCGGCCCCGCCCCAAGCTTCGACCGCCTCCATCATCTCGTCGATCTGGTCGGGGTGGCGCAGGTCGCCGCGGAAGAACTCCGCCTGTGGCGATCCCTTGGCGCGCAGGTGTTCGCAGACCTCGTGTACCTGCGCGTCGCCCGCAATGCCGTGCACCGCGATCCGCGCCCCTGCTTCGGCCAGGCTTTCGGCAACCGCCAGCCCAATCCCCTGCACCGATCCCGTTATCAGGGCGGTTTTCCCGTTCAGATCCGTCATCACATCTCCTCCAGTCGTTTGCGCAGCTCGGTCTTCAGGACCTTGCCGTAATTGTTCTTGGGTAGCTCAGTCAGTTCGAAATAGGCCTTGGGCCGCTTGAACCGCGCGATCTCATGCAGGCAATGCGCGTCGAGCGCGGCCGGCTCCATCGGCACGTCTTCATGCATCACCACGAAGGCGACCACCTCTTCGCCCCATTCTTCGTCGGGGCGGCCCACCACGCTGGCCTCGGCCACGCCGGGGAAGCGCAGCAATGCCTCTTCCACCTCGCGCGGATAGATGTTGGTGCCGCCCGAAATGATCAGGTCCTTGGACCGGTCCTGCATGGTGACATAATCGTCTTCATCCATGAAACCGACATCGCCGGTCAGCAGCCAGCCGTCCCGGATCATCTTTTCTGTCGCCTCGGCGTTCTGCCAGTAGCCCGGCATCACGATATCCGAGCGCACCATGATTTCGCCCGGCGTCCCGCGCGGCACTTCG
>JAWVXM010000182.1:0-5628 GCA_033723255.1 Thalassovita sp. | reverse complement strand
TTGCAGCCCGGTCCGTTTCGATCGTTTCGGTCTGATTTCGGCGAACACCTATCGGATTCAAATCTTCCCGATGATGACCAGCGAACTCTACCATGCGCTGGCTGTCCTGAGCGGACGGAAGAAAGACGAACTGCACGATAAACCCCGCACCGAGCAGGGCAGCTCATTCGATCTGGTCCCCCAAAACCACCGCATACTGGTCGTGGAAGACAACGAAATCAACAAGGCCGTTCTCAGCAAACAGCTTGAAATCATGGGTTATCCGCACGAACTGGCCTCCGATGGGATGGAAGGGTTTTCCAAGTGGAAATCCGGGGATTTCGATCTTGTGCTGACCGATTGTCATATGCCGCGCATGGACGGTTTTGAATTGGTCGCGAGCATCCGCCATAACGAACAGCAGCACGACATGCCGCCGGTACCGATTATCGCGATCACGGCCAATGCGCTGGAAGGCGAGGCAGAAAAATGCCTCGCCTCGGGCATGAATGCCTATCTCGCCAAACCGGTGGAACTCGAGGCCCTCAAATCCCAGATGTCCAAGCTTCTGCGCAGCCAGCAACGGGTGAAACCGTCCTGATCCGAACCGGGCAATGGCATTTTGAAAACGCCCCGGCTTTGTATGCCGGACGGAAAAAAACGGCCCGCCTTGAGGACGGGCCGTTTTCGTTTGTCAGAACAATTTCTTACAGGCTGCTATCAAGCGCCGCAATGATCGCATCACCCATTTCGCTGGTCGATACCGGGTTGACGCCTTCTTCGCCCAGCAGGTCTGCGGTGCGCACACCATCGGCCAGAACCTTTTCGACCGCGCCTTCCAGGCGGTCGGCCTCGGCGCCTTCATCGAAGGAATAGCGCAGCGCCATCGCGAAGCTGAGGACGCAGGCGATCGGGTTCGCCTTGCCCTGACCAGCGATATCGGGCGCCGAGCCGTGCACCGGTTCGTACAGCGCCTTTGGGCGGCCATTCGCCATCGGTAGACCGAGGCTGGCCGAGGGGAGCATGCCCAAGGACCCGGTCAGCATCGCGGCGGCATCCGACAGAAGGTCGCCGAACAGGTTGTCGGTCACGATCACGTCGAACTGCTTGGGCCAGCGGCACAGCTGCATCGCGCCCGCATCGGCATACATGTGGGTCAGTTCGACATCCGGGTATTCCCGTTCGTGGATTTCCGACACCACCGCGCGCCACAGAATCCCCGATTCCATCACGTTGGCCTTCTCCATCGAGCAGACCTTGTTGTTGCGCTTGCGGGCCAGTTCGAAAGCAGAGCGTGCCACCCGTTCGATTTCGGATTCGGTGTAACGCTGGGTGTTGATCCCGACGCGTTCGTTGCCTTCCTCGAAAATGCCGCGCGGTTCGCCGAAATAGATGCCGGAGGTCAGTTCGCGAACGATCATGATGTCCAGACCGGCCACCACGTCCTTTTTCAGCGACGAGAAATCGGCCAGCGCATCGAAACACTGCGCAGGGCGCAAGTTGGCGAACAGATCCATTTCCTTGCGCAGGCGCAGCAGGCCGCGTTCGGGCTTCACGCTGAAATCCAAGTCGTCGTATTTCGGGCCACCCACGGCGCCGAGCAGGACCGCGTCGACCGACTGGGCCAGTTCCATGGTTTCATCGGTCAGCGGGGTTCCGTACTTGTCATAGGAACAGCCCCCGACGAGTCCCTCTTTCACGTCGAAGACCAGCCCGCGCTTGGCGCCGAACCAGTCGATGATCTTGCGCACTTCGGCCATCACCTCGGGGCCGATCCCGTCACCGGGCAGAATAAGAAGCGAAGGGTTGGTCATGTCATGGATCCTCGGTTTTCAATTCCTGCAAAGGCCTATCCCTTGGGGTCGCAAGAATCAAGAAATGAAGGGACAAGAACCCCCACGGATGCGTTCCGGGCAGCCGCTATCGTGGCGCGGCCACGTCAATCCAGATCAGGCGGTGACGGCTGGCCGCCTCGACCACCGAAAGGAACGGATCATCCGTCCCCGGCCACAGGACGCCGGCGCCGCGCACGATCAGGTCGGATGAAGGCAGCAGGTAATCCACCCGCATCGGCCCGGTGACCTGCCACAGGACGGTATCTGCATGATGCGCGGCGGATCGCGGCGCCGGGTCCAGCAACCTTGGGTCGTTCAGAAGCGAGTGCAATGCAGTCTTGTGCCCTTCGCCCCGTCGCGGATCATTGTTGGCGTCGCCAGCAATCACGAACGGTGCCGACAGCGGCGTTCCCAGTTCACCATCCAGATAGGCCAGCCACAGGCGCAACTCATCCGCATTGCGATACCCGTTTCGATCCTCGGACCCGTCGAAAACCGGGGGTGTTGCGTGAAACACCAGAAGCGTGATCCGGTCATTGTCGGGCAGTTCGACCGGCACCACCCAGTGACCAACCGAACTGAGCCGCTGAACCTTCGCGGCCTGCCCGCCCAGAACATCCGGCGCCGAAGGCCCCTCGGCCGCGTCCAGATCGGACCAGAGCAGCCCGGACAGATCGACAACGCCCTGCCGGTCGACGGGGAACCGCGACAGGACCGCCATCCCGCCCTGCCCGGCAAAGCGGCCATATCCCTGCGCATCCCGAGGCCCGCCGATCCGCCCGTCGCCATCGAGATCCAGGCCAGTCTGCCAGCCGCTGTTCGGGCGTAATGCAAAGAGGTGCGGATAATTAATCCCTGCCGCTGCGATCGCAGCGCGCAGCGCGGTCAGTGTCGCCGCACCCCGGTCGAAATCAATTCCCTGCAGGACAACGATATCGGCATCGGCCCGGGCCAGAACCCGGGTCACCGCCTGCACCTGCGGATCCCCCTTGACGATGTCGCGCAGCAACAGCCCGGGACCATCGCGCTCCAGTTCGGTATTGAAACTGGCAATGCGGATTGTATCCGCCGGCGCGGCGGAACAAATCAGCAGGCAAAGCAGAGATAGGATCAGGCGGTATGCGCCTTGGCCTCCGCATAGGCGCGGCGGCGCTTTTCGCTGATCATGTCGGCGACGCGCCCCAACGCGATACCGCGCATCATCATGTTGGCAGGCAAGCAGGCCCATAGCGTCACCGACCAGATCAGTATCTGCGGCGACATCAGATAGGCCGGGTTCACCCAGCCCCAGACCCCCTTGATCACCGCCGGGATCAAGAATGGCAGGATGAAGCCTAACATAACGTTAAGCCGGGCATCGCGCGTCAGGCGAACCAGGACATCGCCCTGTGTTGGATCGAACATCGGCAGATTGACCCAGACGTTGAACCCGCCATTGCCGCGCGGCCAGTTCCCCAGATGCACCAAGGCGAAAAAATACAGGACCGCCAGCCCGGAAATCGCATAGGCCAGGGCTGCGGCCATGCGCAGATTGTCGATCACCAGGGCCGGAGTATCCGGTGGCAGCGTCAGCAGAGCAAGCCGGACCGGAGAATAGGGGAAGTCCGCCATGTTCCCCATCATCCTCGCCAAAGCCCCCAACAGAAGCGCGAACTGGTCCGGGTGGGTCTGCGCGCGCAGGATCAATGACAGCAGGAAAACGACGAACAAAACGGTGATGAAACGAAGCCGGTTGAACGGCGCGGCATAGCGGAATTCGATCACCGAGGGGTATTCCGCGAAATATTCCAGAAAGGTCATGATCGCGCCAAGGATCGACAACAGCACCACCAGCGCGGTCGCGTCGCTTGCCGTGTCGGGGAAAAACACCGACGGCATCGCGACAAGCAACGCCACGAGAAAAGCGCGGCCCGCCGCGCGTGTCACACGTTCGATCACTGCCCGTTCCCTTCAACCTGGCCGGATGCAATTCGTTGTCGCATCCTGTTTCCAACTTGATCCCGCCTTCTGGCGAGCTGCCTCATTATTGCCCCAATTCTGTCTTGTTTCGATTTTCACCTCAAGCAGAGATTGCCGAATTAGCAGGGATCTCACAACCTTAACGGATCAAGTGGTGCCTGATTGCATCATCGGGACCGTCATGATCATCCCCGGCTTCGTGTCGGGGCGCGGGATCGTTGCCGGGAAACGATGCGAATTGCGCCGGCGAAAGGCCTGCGGCACAAGGCGAAGGCCTTTCGCTCATCAAAATGAAAAGCCGCCCCGAAGGGCGGCTTTCGAATTCGGGTCAGACCCAAGGGCGTTCCGCTGCCATCTTGGTCTCGAAGGACTGGATGGCGTCAGCCTTTTCCAGCGTCAGGCCGATGTCATCGAGACCGTTCAACAGGCAGTGCTTCTTGAACGCATCCACTTCGAACGGGATCACCTCACCGTCGGAAGTGGTGATTTCCTGCGCTTCCAGATCGACCGTCATCCGCGCGTTCGCACCCTTTTCCGCATCCGCCATCAGGATATCGACCTGTTCCTTCGGCAGCACGATCGGCAGGATGCCGTTCTTGAAGCAGTTGTTGAAGAAGATGTCGGCGAACGAGGTCGAGATCACGCATTTGATGCCGAAATCCTTGATCGCCCAGGGCGCGTGTTCGCGCGACGAGCCGCAGCCGAAATTGTCGCCCGCGACCAGGATCTCGGTGTTGCGGTATTGCGGCTTGTTCAGCACGAAATCGGGGATCTCGTTGCCGTCGCGGTCATAGCGCATCTCGTCGAACAGGTTCACCCCCAGCCCCGAACGCTTGATCGTCTTCAGGAACACCTTGGGAATGATCATGTCGGTGTCGATGTTGACCAGCGGCATGGGCGCCGCGATGCCGGTGAGTTTTTCGAACTTTTCCATTTCGCTGGCTCCTTACATCAGCTCGCGTACATCGGTCAGGTGGCCGGTCAGCGCGGCGGCGGCGGCCATCGCCGGGCTCACCAGGTGGGTGCGCCCCTTGTAGCCTTGGCGGCCTTCGAAGTTACGGTTCGAAGTGGACGCGCAGCGTTCTTCCGGGGCCAGCTGATCGGGGTTCATCGCCAGGCACATGGAACAGCCCGCCAGGCGCCATTCGAAACCGGCTTCAAGGAAGATGTCGGCAAGACCTTCTTCTTCCGCCTGGGCGCGGACAAGACCGGAACCCGGTACGATCAGCGCGCGCATGCCCTCCTTGATCTTCTTGCCCTTGACCACTTCGGCCACGGCGCGCAGATCCTCGATCCGGCCATTGGTGCAGGAACCGATGAAGACGGTGTCGATCTCGATATCGGTCAGCTTCTGACCCGGGGTCAGCCCCATGTATTCGATGGCGCGCTTGGCCGCCTCGACCTTGCCGCCCTCGAAATCCTCGGGCGCCGGCACCACGCCGGAAATCGGCAGAACATCCTCGGGGGACGTGCCCCAGGTGACGACCGGCTCGATCTCTTCGCCCTTCAGCGTCACCACCTTGTCGTAATGGGCGCCTTCGTCGGTGAACAGCGTCTTCCAATAGGCCAGAGCCTGTTCCCAGGCCGCGCCCTTCGGCGCGTGCGGACGGCCCTTGACGTATTCGAAGGTGGTTTCGTCAGGTGCCACCAGACCGGCGCGCGCGCCACCTTCGATGGCCATGTTGCAGACGGTCATGCGGCCTTCCATCGACATGTCGCGGATCACCTGGCCGGTATATTCGATGACGTATCCGGTACCGCCGGCGGTGCCGGTCGCGCCGATGATCGCCAGCGTCACGTCCTTGGCGGTCACGCCCGGCTGCAGCTTGCCGGTGATTTCCACCTTCATGTTCTT
>JAWVXM010000181.1:0-5642 GCA_033723255.1 Thalassovita sp. | reverse complement strand
TCATCACCAGCCGGATCGGGTTCGGCGCCGCCTGCCCCAACCCACAGATCGAGGCATCGCCCATCACCTCGCAAAGATCGCCCAGCAGATCGCGGTCCCAGCTACCCGCCTGCATCAGCTTCACCGCCTTTTCGCATCCCACTCGGCAGGGAGTGCATTGGCCGCAGCTTTCAGATTCGAAGAATTTCAGCATGTTCAGCGCCGCCGCCCTGGCGCTGTCGTGATCAGACAGCACCACCACGGCAGCGGACCCGATGAAGCTGCCATGCGGTTGCAGCGTGTCGAAATCCAGCGGCACATCGTCCAGCGCGGCCGGCAGCAGGCCGGAAGACGGCCCGCCCGGTTGATAGGCCTTGAATTGATGCCCCTCGACCATGCCGCCCGCGGCGTCGATCACGTCAAGGATGGTGGACCCCGCGGGCAGCAGGTAAACGCCCGGTCGTGCCACCCGGCCCGACACCGAATAGCTGCGCAGCCCAATGCGGTCGTTCTTTTCCACCGAGGAAAGGATTTCCGGGCCTTCCCGGCAGATCCGTGCGACCCAGTGCAGGGTTTCGACATTGTGCACCAAGGTCGGGCGGCCGAATATGCCGTGCTGCGCGACATAGGGCGGGCGGTGGCGCGGGATGCCGCGCTTGCCCTCGATCGATTCGATCATCGCCGATTCTTCACCGCAGATATAGGCGCCCGCCCCGCGGCGCAGGTCGATGTAGCCGGGGTCTACGATCCCTGCCCGTTCCAGCGCCGCGATTTCGCCTTTCAGGATTTCACGCGCAGCCGGGTATTCATCGCGCAGGTAGATGAAGCAGCGTTCTGCCTCGACCGCCCAGGCGGCGATCAGCATGCCTTCCAGCATCGGGTGCGGGGTCCGTTCCAGGTAATACCGGTCCTTGAAGGTGCCCGGTTCGCCCTCGTCCCCGTTCACCGCAAGGAACCGCGGCCCCGGATTGGCCCGCACGAAGCCCCATTTGCGCCCGGACGGGAACCCGGCACCGCCAAGCCCGCGCAGGCCCGATGCCAGAACCGTGTCCTGTACCTGTTCCCAGTCGCCGCTTTCGCGCAATTCCAGCAATTCGTCATAGCCGCCATCGGCCCGATAGGCTTCGAACCCTTCGTAATCGGGGATGCACGGTGTGAAATCGCCCTCGGAGATCAGCTGTTCCACCTTTTCCGGCGTCGCCCGATCAACATGGCGATGACCGATTTCCAACACCGGCGCGGCATCGCAGCGCCCCATGCAGGGCGCGCGCAGCACCCGGATGCGGGCCGGATCGTGCCCCTTTGACAGGGCCTCGAACAAGGCTTCGGACCCGGCCAGTTCGCACGACAGCGACTCGCAGACCCGGATGGTCAGGTCGGGCGGCGGCGTTTCGCCTTCGCGCACCGGATCGAAATGGGCGTAGAAGGTGGCGACTTCCCAGATCTCGGCCATCGACAGGCGCATTTCCTCGGCCAGCGCGCGCAGATGGGCTGCCGACAGGTGGCCGTGGGTGTCCTGGATCAGGTGCAGGAATTCGATCAGCAGGTCACGGTTGCGCGGCCGGCCGCCCAGCAGCGCCTGCACCTCGGTGAGCGCCGCATCGTCCAGCTGGCGCCCCTTGGGCGTGGCCCGCCCGCGCTTGCCACTGCGGCCCGAACTCCAGATGCCGTTTTCGCGATCCAGTGCCATGACGAGTTTCCCCTGTTGACGCGTTTCGCCAAGAGGTGGCCGGTCACAGCCGCCCGGTCAATTCGCGTGTTTCGTCAAACGATAGAAAATTTCTATCACACTCCGACATCACACGGGACCAACGCCATGAAGAATTGCGATGGACAGGCCTCGGCAAGCCCCCTATCTCTGTCGCCATGACATGGGATGACGAAATCGACGCTTCCGGGCTGCTGTGCCCGCTACCGGTGCTCAAGGCGCGCAAGCGGCTCAAGCAGATGGCACAGGGCGAGGTGTTGCGCCTCATCGCGACCGATCCGGCGGCGGTGATCGACGTGCCGCATTTCTGCAATGAATCGGGCCATGAATTCCTCGGAGCCGAGGAATTCGGCGAGGCCACCGAATACCTTATCCGGCGCGCCTGATCAGCTCAGCCCAAGCATTGGGTAGGGCAGGAAACGCACCGGATCGCCGGGCCGGACTTCGACCGCCTCGTCCGGCAGCTCGACCAATCCTTCGGCCCAGGCCAGGCCGCTGATCCGGCCAGACCCTTCCGAACGGAACACCTCGGCATGACCCTCCGCCGTCAGCCGCGCGCGCAGGAATTCGCGCCGCCCGGGCTTCTTCGACTTGCCGAAGGCGGCGGGCACGTCGAAGCCGCGCGCCTGCAGCCAGCCACCGCCGGACATCAGCGAAAAGGCGGGCCGCGCGAAGATCAACGCACAAACCAACGCCGCCACCGGGTTTCCCGGCAGGCCGAAAACCGGCACGCCCTGCCACAGCGCCAATGCCAGCGGCCGCCCCGGCTTCAGCGCGATGCGCCAGCTCGACAAGGTGCCCTTGCTTCGCAGCAGCGCCGAAACGTGGTCTTCATCCCCCGCCGAAGCCCCGCCCGAGGTCAGGATCACGTCGACCTTGCCGGCCGCTTCTGTCAGCCGCGCCTCGATCTCTTGCGGGTCATCGCGGACATGGCCCAGATCGACCGGCAGGTAGCCCCAGCTGCGCGCCAGATCCAGCAGCATCGGGCGGTTTGCATCCCAGATCTGATGCGGCAGGGCGGGATCGGCAGGATCGGCGATGATTTCATCGCCGGTCGACAGCACGCCCACCCGCAGGTTTTCGAACACCTCCACCCCGGCCACGCCGAGCGCGGCCAGCAGCGCCAGGTCGGGCGCGCGCAGCCGGTGACCGGCGGGCAGCGCCAGATCGCCCGCGGCCACGTCTTCGCCCGCCTTGCGGGTGTTGGCGAAGGGTTTCACCGGCCCGTCGAACACCACCGCCGCGCCGTCGATGGCGGTGTCTTCTTCCAGCACCACGGTATCGACACCTTCGGGCAGGATCGCGCCGGTCAGGATGCGGATCGCGGCACCTGGCGGCACCGCACCCTCGAACGGTTGACCGGCGGCGGCGCGGCCTTCGGCCAGCGGCAGCCGTTGCGGGCCGGAACCGGTATGGGCATGGGCAAAGCCGTAGCCGTCCACGGCGGAATTCGGGCGGGGCGGGTTGGACCGGTGGGCGATGGCGTCGGAGGACAGCACCAGACCGGCGGCCTCCTTCAACGCGATACGTCGGGTCGCCTTGACCGGGTACAGCGCCGCGCGCAGCCGCTCAAGCGCCGCGTCGACCGGGACCCAGTCGACCCCTTGCGGCATCGCGAAACAGTCGTCCTTCAGGCGCGGCGGCGCGACCCGCGCATTCAGCGCGGCGCGCAGCGGCATCGGGTCGGCGCCGGGTTGCGCGGCCTTGATCGCCGCATCGCGCCCTTCCGCCCGCTGCAGGTTGAAAAGCGCCTCGGCCAGCAGGCGCAGCCGCGTCCGATCTTCGCTCAGATCGGGATTGGCTTCACAGAGCGCCGCCGCATCCGGCAGCAGCGCGACGGATGACGCCCGGGCGACAGTCACATTGCCCAGCCGGGAAAAATCGGCACCAGTCAGATCATCGCCTGCCCCGGCCTCGACCCCGATCAGGATCTCCGCCGATTCATAACGCGCGCCAAGCTGATCCAATACAGCGGACAGGTCCGCGACCTCGAAGTCCAGCAGGCCGTCTTCGGTTGCACTGGCAACGGCAACCCCATCACCAGATTCAGCGCGTCCCAGAACGATGACCCGTTCGATGTTCACAAGTTCAGATCCTTCTGAATGAAATCCGCGATGGCGGCGGTATCGTCGAGGTCGATCACCGGCAGGTCGAGATCGGTCAGCGCCGTGTTGCTTGCCACCGCGCGAATGGTGTCATTGCGTTCCGCCAGCGGCGGCTTGCCGTTTTCATGACGGAAGGCTTCGATCTTGGTATGGGCTTCGCGCTTGTAGCCCTCGATCAGGATCAGGTCGGCCGGCGTCATCTTGGCCAGAAGATCGGCCAGCGACGGTTCGGCATCGCCGCGCAGTTCGTGCATCAAGGCCCAGCGATTGGGCGACGCCAGCATGACCTCGGCGGCACCAGCTTCTCGGTGGCGGAAACTGTCCCGACCGGGCTGATCGACATCGGTGCTGTGATGGGCGTGCTTGATCGTCGACACGCGTAGGCCCCGGGTGCAGAATTCCGCCACAAGCCGCTCCATGAGGCCGGTTTTTCCACCGTTTTTCCAGCCAGTTACGCCGTAAAGTTTCATCACTTCCCCAACAGGTTCTCGGCCTCAATAATATCGTCGGGCGCGTTCACGTTGAAGAAGGGATCGAAGCTTTCCACGTCGAACACCGCCTGTCCGGCCTGATGCGCGTCGGTCCAGATCACGATCTTGCGCAGCCCGTCCTGCAGCGCCGCGCGCAGATCGTCACGCAGATCCACGGGCCAGAGCCCGAAGGTTGGCTGCCGCCGGATCTTGCCATCGGATTCGCGCGACGCGGCCAGCGCCAGCCCCTTGGGCCCCGCTGCGGCCTGCAGCCGCGCGACAAGATCAGCAGGGAAAAACGGCGTGTCGGCGGCGGCCGTCACGATAGCGTCAATTCCCTGTTCGGCGGCCCAATCCATCCCCGCCAAGACGCCTGCCAGCGGCCCGGGATGATCCGGCAGGCTGTCGGGCAGGACCGGCAGGCCATAGCTGGCGAAGCGGGCCGGATCACCGTTGGCGTTGAGCGCCATTGCCCCCACCTGCGGCGCAAGCCTTTCGATCACCCGGTCCAGCAGCGGCACGCCACCGACCGTTTTCAGGCCCTTGTCGCCGCCGCCCATCCGGGTGGCACGGCCACCGGCGAGGATAATGCCCGCAATATCAGTCATTCCCAGCCCCCTTGCGGCGGTGCTTGCCCTGTTCCTCGGCCACCGAGTCGGGATCGGCATCGCGGACCAGTCGTTCCTCGCCCGACAGGCAGACGAAGCGCTTGCCGCGCATCCGCCCGATCAGGGTCAGCCCGACCTGCCGCGCGATTTCAACGCCCCAGGCGGTGAAACCCGAGCGCGAGGCCAGCACCGGGATGCCCATCAAGGCCGTCTTGATCACCATTTCCGAGGTCAGCCGCCCCGTCGTATAAAGGATCTTGTCGGCGGCGGGCACGTCATGGCGGAACATGAAGCCCGAAATCTTGTCCACCGCGTTGTGGCGCCCGACATCTTCCATATAGACCAGCGGGCGATCGCCCTGGCAAAGCACGGTACCGTGGATCGCGCCCGCTTCGAGATAGAGCGAAGGCGTCGTGTTGATTTCCTTCGCCAGCGCATAGAGCCAGCTGGTGCGCAGCTGCGCCTGCGGCAGGGTCAGCCCTTCGAGCCCTTCCATCATGTCGCCGAAAACCGTGCCCACCGCGCAGCCGCTGGTGCGGGTCTTTTTCTTGACCTTCTCCTCATAGGTGGTCTGCGCCTTGGTGCGCACCACCACGGTTTCGATATCGTCCTCGTAATCGATACCGGTCACTTTGTCATCGTCGCGCAACATCCCTTGATTGCGCAAAAATCCAAGCGCAAGGTATTCGGGATGATCGCCGATTGTCATTGCAGTGACGACTTCCTGCGAATTCAGGTAGATCGTCAGCGGGCGTTCCTCGACCACGGAAAT
>JAWVXM010000180.1:0-5699 GCA_033723255.1 Thalassovita sp. | reverse complement strand
CGACCAGCACTTTCACGGTGCCGTCCGGCAACTTCAGCAGCTGCAGCACGTTGGCCAGCACCCCGGCGTCGTAAATCCCTTCGGGGGTCGGATCGTCTTCGGCCGGGTCGATCTGGCTGGACAGCAGAATTTGCTTGTCGTCCTGCATCACCTCTTCCAGCGCGCGGACCGATTTATCGCGCCCGACGAAAAGCGGCACGATCATATGCGGAAAAACCACGATGTCGCGCAACGGCAGAACTGGATAGGAGGCGTTAAGTGGCTCTTGCATGCGTTTTCCTTGTTCTTGGCAAAAAGGCACCGGTCCCAAAGCGGCAACCCCGGCCTTTTCCGTTTCCTGCGGTTTTATCTGGGGTCATCCCCGCCATTTTCAACCACGTCTGGCGAACCCGGCGCTCAGAATGCCGCGCCGCGCCGGAATGAGCAAGGCGGGATTGCTCACCATCTGCACGAATTCAACCAGGTCGGGAAGATGGCGGCGCACCCACGATTTACGCAAGATCATCCGCCGAAAGCAGGATGGCGGAAACCAGCTGCTGTATCGTTTCCAGATGCGCCTCGATTTCGTCATGGAAGATGTCGAGCCGTGACACGATCGTTTCCAGCCCCTTCGCCTTGCCCCGCAACATGCCTGCCTCAACCCGGCACGCGATCCGGATGGTGGACAGGCCCAGAACCATGCGGCGCAGGAATTCGGCACGGCGCTGAATCGACGCCGCAGTCCGCACCGAGTGGGCCACTGCATTTTCCGATTGCAGGACATATTCCTTCTGCAGCGTTCCCAGGTAGCCCCGTTCGGTATCTCGGTCCACGCCTTCCACGCCGCAGGCTTCGGCCTCGAAATAGCCTTGCAGTTCCGTCATCAGATGCGACGCGCAGATCTGGAAATAGGCGCCCAATTCTCTCGGCGCGCTCCAGATCCCTTGCTCGACGGGGGGCTCCGCCAGCGTATTCAGGTGATTTTTGATGTCCTTGAGCATCAAGTCGTAATTCTTGGCAATCTCGTTGATGGTCGCCCGTCCGACAGCCAGCTTGGCCGCAAAGATCTTCATGTTGGCGGTCAGGATCTCGGCGCTTCTGAATTTGTCGGTCAGCCCTACAATTTCCTGGCGCAGTTTTTCCGAGGTAACGGCGATCGTTTCGCAATTGCTCAGATCGTTGAAGGGAGCCATGCCAAGCGCAGCGCGGCGCGCTTCGAATTCCTGGAAAACAGCGTGGGCCTGAAACGCGCCGTAGGACGGGAAGCCCAGCTCGGCCAGCTTTTGCAGGATGACCCGTGCACTTTCTTCCGGCGACAGCTTCTGTTCCTGCTCGGCCTTGCGGATTTCCTTGTAAAGCCCCTCGACCAGCGCCAATTGCGGGCTGGTCGGCTTGATCCGCATCGACAGGTAACCGCCATCGACCGGCGTCACCAGCGCGAACACCCAGTAATAGCGGCCTTCCTTGTTCTTGTTCTTCACATAGGCGCCGACGGGAGCGCCTTTCCCCAACCCGTTCCAAAGCAACCAGAACACGCCCTTGGGCATGTCGCTGTGCCGGATCAGTTTGTGTGGCGCCCCCTTGAGTTGATCGGGGGAAAACCCCGCCACCCGGACGAAAACGCTGTTGTAGGCTTCAATCACGCCGCGCTTGTCGGTGCGTGAAAAGAACATTTCTTCGACGTTGAAGGGTTCTTCGACATTCACCTCGGCAGCCGCACGCACCCTCGTCCCGCGCTGCTCAGAATCGAATTCCTTCATTGTCATTGTGTTCATGGGGATAACCGCTCCTGACCTTTTGCCCTTGCACTTCCCGAAGACCGGGACTTCGTCCTTCACCGATCGATCGGGGCATCGGGCATCACGTATACGGCATCGCAAAGCCGGCCTGCTTCGGCATGTACAACGCCCCGAACAGTCGTCTCATATTCAGACAACGGTTTTTGGAAGCAGACTTTTAGGCCAAGACGCGCCGTCGCGCGGGGAGCCTGGTTCCCCCCGCCTCAAACCATGTTTCAAGGTGGCTTGAGTGCAATCGCCGCGCGCGGCCATTACGCATGGTCAGGATCATAAAGCGGATGAAATCCGCCCCATTCACGACTTGCCGATGCAGTTCACGATCGAGGTCGCAAGCTCCTGAATCTTGACCATCCGTTCTTCGATCTTGTCCTGGAATTCATCCAGTCGCCCGACGATCGTATCCAGGCCCTGGGCGCTCTGACGCAGGGTGCCCGCTTCGACGCGGCAGGCGATCCGGATCGTCGACAACCCGAGCACCATGCGCAGCAGGAACTCGATCCGGCGCTGGATCGTGAGTGCCGATCTCACGCAGTCATTAACCGCACGATCCGACTGCAGCTTGTAGCCCGCCCTAAGCGCCTGAATATGGGTCGTATCGGCCGCCCCGGCCTCCTGCATTGCATCGCCTTCGTAATCCGCCACAACCTCGTCCAGAAGATGATAGCCGCACAGCATGAACGCCGCCCTCTTTCCCCCCGGCGTTTCCCATATCCCACCAACCTTCAGCGGCATTACAAGAGACTTCAGATGGCTTTTGATGTCGCGCAGCATCAGATCGTAGTTCTTGGCGATCTCGTTGATCGTGGCGCGCCCTCCATGCAGCTTGGCAGCAAAGATCTTCATGTTCGCCGTCAGGATTTCCGCATTGTCGAACTCGGACGCAAGCGCGCGAAGTTCCTTCTGCAGCTCCTGGGTCAGTTCGGACGCCATTTCCGTGTTGGTGACGTCCATCATGGTCGGCGCTTTCAGGGCACGCCGCCGGGCTGCGAATTCCAGGCTGTAGGCGGCGGACTGGAACCAGCCGTAATTGGGGAAGCCAAGGTCCTGCAGACGGTGCAGCAGACGCTTGGCGCTGTCCTCGGCCGACACCTTCTCGGCCAGCTCCGCGGCGCGGATTTCCTTGTACAAAGCGACGACTTGGCTGTGCATGTCGCTGGTCGGCTTGATCCGGACCGAGAAATACCCACCGGTCACGGGTGCGGCGAGGGCAAAGACCCAGTAATACTTACCATCCTTGGTCTTGTTCTTGACATAGGCGCCGACCGCCTGGCCGTTCCTCAGTCCGTTCCACAACAACCAGAACACAGCCTTGGGCATATCGGGATGGCGCAGAATCTTGTGCGGAGCACCATGCAACTCGTCACCGCTGAAGCCCGAAATGCGCACGAAAACGGAATTGAAATCTTCGATCACGCCACGTTCGTCGGTCTTGGAAAAGAACATTTCCTCGACACCGAATGGCATTTCCGCATCGACAGTTGAAAAATTTGGCGATGGAACAGGCATCGTCCCGGGCTCGGGATTCAACACCTCCACAGGCTGCATATTCACAGGGGGTCTCCTTGGAGTTGGACTGATTACTTACATCCCACCACCACACAATCAGGCGGAAAGACACATTTCTTGACACAGTCCGTCACGCGCCCGGGGACGCCCAATCGGTCTGAAGTATTCGTTACTTTGTGAATCATGATTGACTGCGATTACCCCAACGTCACCACAGCCTGGGGTTTTACGAAAAAACTGACGATATGATCAAAAACATCTCAGACCATCAGAGCGGATCAATATCGCCCTGTGCCCGCTGCGCATGGAAATCACGCTGGAAATCATTGAAGGTCCCAGCGGCGATCGCGCCCCGCATCCCCTGCATAAGGTCTTGGTAATACTGCAGATTATGCCATGTCAGCAGCATGCCGCTGATCATTTCCTGGGCCCGGAACACGTGATGCAGATAGGCGCGGGAATAGTTGCGGCAGGCCGGGCATGGACAATTCTCGTCCAGCGGGCGGGGATCTTCCTGGTGCCGGGCGTTCTTGATGTTCACCACGCCGTGGCGGGTAAAAACCTGCCCCGTGCGGCCCGACCGGGTCGGCAACACGCAATCCATCATGTCGATGCCGCGCGCCACGGCGCCGACGATATCGTCGGGCTTGCCCACGCCCATCAGATAACGCGGCTTGTCTTCGGGCAGCATGTCGGGGGCGTAATCCAGCACATCGAACATGGTGTCCTGCCCTTCGCCCACGGCAAGGCCGCCCACCGCGTAGCCCTCGAACCCGATCGATTTCAACGCCTCGGCGCTTTCTTCGCGCTGTTCGCGATAGGTGCTTCCCTGCTGAATGCCGAACAGCGCGTGCCCCGGCCGGTCACCGAAGGCGTCGCGCGAGCGCTGCGCCCACCGCATCGACATGCGCATCGAATTCAGCGCCACCTCTTGCGTGGCGGGAAACGGCGTGCATTCGTCGAAACACATCACGATATCGCTGCCCAGCAGCTGCTGGATTTCCATGCTGCGTTCGGGCGTCAGCGTGTGGCGCGACCCGTCGATATGGGATTTGAAGGTGACGCCGTCCTCACTCATCTTGCGCAGTTGCGACAGGCTCATCACCTGGAAACCGCCGCTGTCGGTCAGAATCGGCTTGTCCCAGTTCATGAACTTGTGCAGCCCGCCCAGCCGGTCGATCCGCTCCGCCGTCGGCCGCAGCATCAGGTGATAGGTGTTGCCAAGGATGATGTCGGCCCCGGTCGAGGCCACGCTTTCGGGCATCATCGCCTTGACCGTCCCGGCGGTGCCGACCGGCATGAAGGCAGGCGTACGGATATCGCCGCGCGCTGTGTGGATAACGCCCAGCCGCGCCTTGCCATCCTGCGCGATTTTTTCGAATTCGAAGCGGCGTGTCATCGATGCACCTCTGCCATTGCAGCCATTCCGGGGGTAATGCCCAAATAGACGGCGCACCGCAAGCCCAAGCCCGGCGTCCCGGACGTGGGAAAACCGCCATGAAGAATGCCTGATCAGAATGCTATATGCTCCGATCGCCCCCCCTCCGGCCGTGCAGCCGCAAAAGACCTATTGATTTGTGCGCCGAACTGCTTTCATTGGCGCTGACGCCGCCGCTGTGACAGGCGCGTTTCCCCCCTTAAGGAACCAGATCATGACGACGCCCTCCGCCGCCTCGCAACTTCAATTCGGATGGGAAGAATGGGTTTCCCTGCCCGATCTGGGCCTGCCCGCGATGAAGGCCAAGGTCGATACCGGCGCGCGCACCTCGGCGCTGCATGCCACCGATATCGAAAGCTTCGGCCCCGCCAGCGCCCCGCAGGTGCGTTTCATGGTCCACCCCATACCCGGGCGCGAAGACCTTATCATCCCCTGCTCTGCACCGATCGTCGACCGGCGCGAAGTGACCTCGTCTAACGGCGAGGCGGAAATGCGTTTCGTCATCGCAACGACCCTGTCGGTCAACGGCCAGGACTGGCCGATTGAGCTGACCCTCACCGACCGGCGCGGCATGGCCTCGCATATGCTGCTTGGGCGGCAGGCGCTGCTCGATCACATCACCATCATGGCCACCGACCGGTTCCTACAACCGCAGCTCGACTATGATGTCTATCACAGCAAGGCGATGCGCGAAGCCGCCCCCAAGCGTGCCCTGCGGATCGCGGTGCTGAGCCGGGAAAACAATTATTCCACCCGTCGCCTTGTCAGCGAGGGCGAGGAGAGAGGTCACGTCATCGAGGTCATCGACACGACGCGCTGCTACATGGCGATCAATGCGCTGGCCCCTGAGATACATTACGATGGCCAGCGTCTACCGCGCTATGACGCAGTGATTCCGAGGATCGGAGCGTCGATCACTTCCTATGGCACCGCCGTTCTGCGCCAGTTCGAAACGCTGAACACCTTTTGCGTCAATG
>JAWVXM010000179.1:0-5700 GCA_033723255.1 Thalassovita sp. | reverse complement strand
TTCGCCATAATTCGTGTCGAGTAAGCGTTGATTTTCCGGTACTCGGCCCGGGGTCAGCAGTACCGTTCGGGCCCGACCCACTGCACCGCGTTGTAACGATCGCCATAGGCCCAGCCCACCGGCAGCACCTGTTCGATCCGGTCGATATCCGCGTCGCTCAGCTCGGCATTCGCGCCCTGCACCAGTTCGGCGAAATGCGCCGTGGACCGGGTGCCCGGGATCGGCAGAACATGGCCCCCCTTATGAAGCGTCCAGGCGATCGCCAGCGACGCCGCCGGCATGCCCATTTCCGCCGCCAGCGCGCGGAACGGTTCGGTCGCCGCGATGTTATAGGCATAGTTCGGCGCCATGAAGCGCGGGTTCGTCTTCATGAAGGCCAGATCGGGAATGCGCTCCTCCGGGATCGGCGTATCGGTCAGCAGGGACCGGCCCACCGGCGAAAACGCCACGAAGGCCACGCCCAGTTCGTCACAGGCCTGCAGCAGCCCCAGTTCCGGCGCGCGGGTGGCCAGCGAATATTCCGACTGTACCGCGGCGACCGGATGCACGGCCGCCGCGCGGCGCAGCGTGCTAGGGGCGATTTCCGACAGGCCGATCGCCTTGGTCTTGCCCTTCTTCACCAGGGCGCCAAGCGCCTCCGCCACCTCCTCGATCGGGCGCGCCGATTCATAGCGGTGCATGTAGAACAGGTCGACGCAATCGACGCCCAGCCGTTCCAGGCTCTTGTCCAGTTCGGCCTCGAAATGCGCCGCCGAATTGTCATAGCATCGGTTGCCTTCGGCATCGCTGGTGATGCCGGCCTTGGTGGCGATCACGAAATGATCGCGCGCCGCCTGCCCGCGGGATTTCAGGAAGGCCCCGATCGCTTTTTCCGACCGGCCCGCGCCATAGACGTTCGAGGTGTCGATATGGGTGACACCCGCTTCCATCGCCGCCTCCATGATGGCAAAGGAATTTTCTTCCGTCGTCGGCCCGTAGAAATCGGCAAAGCTCATCGCGCCAATGCCCAGCACCGACACGTCCGCCCCGTTCGCCCCAAGTTTTTTCTGCTTCATCTTTTGCTCCCTGTCGTCCTGTAACGGGCCTCAGACCCTGCGTTTCTCGATCTCGTCAATGGCCGTCCGGATCGCCGCCTCGATCGACAATTCAGACGTGTCGATCAAAACCGCGTCCACGGCGGGCTTCATCGGCGCGCTGGCCCGTTCGGCATCGCGCGCGTCGCGTTCCTTCACCTCGGCCAGAACCTGCTCGAAGCTCAGTTCCGCCCCCTTGCCCTGCAATTCCTTGTAGCGCCGCTCGGCGCGCACCTTGGCGCTTGCGGT
This sequence comes from Thalassovita sp., assembly GCA_033723255.1. Taxonomy (GTDB): domain Bacteria; phylum Pseudomonadota; class Alphaproteobacteria; order Rhodobacterales; family Rhodobacteraceae; genus Thalassobius. The sequence goes on along the minus strand of JAWVXM010000179.1, from coordinate 4,378 downwards.
GACGAAAAGCTTCGCCTCGGCCTCGGGACAGATCACCGTGCCGATATCGCGCCCGTCCAGAACCGCGCCCCCCTGTCGCCGGGCAAAGGCACGCTGGAAATCGACCAGCGCCTCGCGCACCTCGGGGATCGCCGCCACCTTGCTGGCCGCCTGCGCCACGTCGTGGCTGCGCAGTTTCTCCGCTTCCAAGGCCTCGGGCGTCAGGGTCTGCGCCGCCTCGATCGGATCGACACCGTCCAGCATCCGCGCCCCCACCGCGCGATACAGCAGGCCGGTATCGAGATGGGCAAAGCCGTAATGCGCCGCCACAGCCTTGGATATGGTTCCCTTGCCCGCCGCCGCGGGGCCGTCGATTGCAATGGTGAATGGCATCACTCGATCTCCTCGCTGGACCAGCCTTCGCGATAATGCGGCACCGCGTCGGTCAGGTCTTCGTAATCGCCTTTGTAGGCGCAGAAGATATGGTTTTCCACCCGGCTCACAGCTTTCCCCAGCGGCGCAGCCCTGCGTGGCCCAACGCAATGAACGCCAGCGCCAAGATCGCGAATTTCGCCACCGTCGCGGCGCTGGCCCATCGCGCAACCGCGTCGGACAGATTATCCGCGCCCGCCTCCAGCATCATGAACACCAGCCGGTTTTCCGCAAGATCCACCATCACGTACAGAGGCCCCAGCCAATGCAGACGGCGGGCGCCCAGCCAGCGCAGCGCGATCCAGATCCAGGTCCCGAAAAGCGGCGGAAACACGGTGTCGAGCCAATGCACCGGCCCCATGTAAACCTGCGCCTGTTCCTCGCAGATCGCCGCCAGGTAGGCCCAGGCCTCATTCGGGGAATAGCCTGCGACGCGTGCATCGAAAGGTGGCAAAAGATCGGGTCCGACGTAAAGATACCGGTTCCCCAGCCACAGCATCACACCAAACACCGACCCGGTCAGCAGCGTCAGCCCCCACCATGCCAGCCGGAACCGGTTCATTGTTCCGTGCATTCGACCCGTGCGCCCAACGCCCCCATCAGGCTTTCGAAGATCGGGAAAGACGTGGTGATCGGGCTGCCGTCATCGACGCTGACCGGGTTTTCCGACGCCATGCCCATCACCATGAAGCTCATCGCGATGCGGTGGTCCAGGTGGCTGACCGCGGTCATGCCGCCCGGCACGTTGCCGTGGCCGCGGCCATGAACGATCCACCAGTCGGGCCCGTCTTCGACCTCGACGCCACCGGCGCGCAGCCCTGCCGCCATCGCCTCGATCCGGTCCGATTCCTTGACCCTGAGCTCCTTCACCCCGCGCATCACCGTATCGCCCTGCGCAAAGGCCGCAACCACCGACAGAACGGGATATTCGTCGATCATGCTGGCGGCGCGTTCGGGCGGCACCTCGATGCCTTTCAGGTCGGGCGAAAACTTCGCCCGCAGATCCGCCACCGGCTCGCCGCCCTCTTCGCGCATGTTCTCGAATGTCAGGTCCGCGCCCATGTCCTGCAGCGTATAGAACAACCCGGCACGGGTCGGGTTCAGCCCGATATTGGGCACCAGTACGTCCGATCCCGGCACGATCAGCGCGGCACAGACCGGGAAAGCAGCGGAAGACGGATCGCGCGGCACCACGATGGTCTGCGGTTTCAGTTCCGGCCGCCCGGTCAGGGTGATGACCCGGCCCTCCTCGGTCACCTCGGTGACGATCTCGGCGCCGAAACCGGCCAGCATCCGTTCGGTATGATCGCGGGTCGCTTCCTTCTCGATCACCACCGTCTGGCCCGGCGCGTTCAGCCCCGCCAGCAGCACCGCCGATTTCACCTGCGCCGACGGCACCGGCACCTCGTAACGCACCGGCACCGGGTCGGCCGCCCCCTGAATCGTCATCGGCAACCGCCCGCCGGAGCGGCCCACCGCCTGCGCCCCGAACAGCGCCAGCGGATCGGTCACCCGCGCCATCGGGCGTTTGTTCAGGCTGGCGTCGCCGGTGAAGGTCGCCGTGATGGGCGAAGTCGCCATCGCCCCCATGATCAGCCGCACGCCGGTGCCCGAATTGCCGCAGTCGATCACGTTGTCGGGCTCGGCGAAACCGCCCACGCCCACCCCGTGCACATGCCAGGTGCCGTCGTCGTCGCGCGTGACCTCGGCCCCGAAGGCGCGCATCGCCTTGGCGGTATCGAGAACATCGTCGCCTTCCAGCAGCCCGCTGATCACCGTTTCGCCCACCGCAAGCGCGCCAAGGATCAGCGACCGGTGGCTGATCGACTTGTCGCCCGGCACATGCGCCTCGCCGTTCAGGGCGCCGCATTTGCGCGATGTCATCGGGATCGGGGTGCCGTGTCCGGACATGGGTGCTCTCCTCGCTAGTCACCCGCCTGATAGCGCAAACTGATGGGGCCGTCCATCGGCTGCTTCTTCTTGGTCCAAATACTCAAATCGGCCCGCGGTTATCGCTTGCGGAAGGTCAGGTAATGCGGCGTGCGGCCTTCACGCAGCGCCTTCTGTTCGTAGCGGGTCGAGATCCAGTCATCCCAGGGCTCGCGCCAGTCGGCGGGCCGTTCGGCCAGCCATTCGAACCCGGCTTTCGGCACCTCTTCCAGCGTCTGGCGCACGTAGTCGGGAATATCGGTGGCCACCCGGAAAATCGCGCCGGGTTTCAGCACCCGGTGCAACGGTTCCAGGTATTCCGGCGTCACGAACCGGCGGCGGTGATGGCGCTTCTTCGGCCAGGGATCGGGGTAGAGCAGGAAAGCCTTGTCGATCGAAGCGTCCGGCAGCACGTCGAACAGGTCGCGCACGTCGCCCGGGTGCACCGCCACGTTCTGGGTGCCCAGCTTGCGGATCTTGCCCAGCAGCATCGCGACCCCGTTGATGAAGGGTTCGCAGCCGATGATCTCGATCTCCGGGTAGGTCCCGGCCATGTGCACCAGGTGTTCGCCGCCGCCGAAGCCGATTTCCAGCCACACCGACTTGCCATGGAACCGCGCCGCCATGTCGATCGGCTCACGGTCGGGGTTCTCGTCCCAGCCCACCGCGCCGGGCGACAGCGCTTCGAGATCCTCGTCGAGGTAATCCTTCTGCGCCTGGTTCAGCGTCTTGCCGTGGATCCGGCCATAGAAATTGCGCCAGGGGGCGCCGGGATGCTTGTTCGATGAGGTCATGGCGCGGTCTCTACTGCGTCGCGGGAAACCGTTCAATGGGCAAGATGTCCCGCCACGCACGCGATATACCGCCCGGGCGGGCGCGGCCCGGCGGCGATGCCGGGCCTTCCCTTGCGGATCAGAGCGCCGCCTTCAGCGCCTCGACCAGGTCGGTGCGTTCCCAGCTGAAGCCGCCATCGGCTTCCGGGGCGCGGCCGAAATGGCCGTAGGCGGCGGTGCGCGAATAGACCGGGCGGTTCAGCGCCAGGTGGGTGCGGATGCCGCGCGGGGTCAGGTCCATCACCTGCGGGATCGCCAGTTCGATCGCCGCCGCCTCGATATCGCCGGTGCCGTGCAGGTCGGCGTAGATCGACAGCGGATGCGACACGCCGATCGCATAGCTCAACTGGATCGTGCAGCGTTCCGCCAGCCCCGCCGCGACCACGTTCTTGGCCAAGTAGCGCGCGGCATAGGCCGCCGAACGGTCCACCTTGGTCGGGTCCTTGCCGGAAAACGCACCACCGCCATGCGGCGCGGCACCGCCATAGGTGTCGACGATGATCTTGCGCCCGGTCAGGCCCGCATCACCATCGGGACCACCGATGACGAAGGTGCCGGTCGGATTCACCCACCACTGGGTTTCCCGGGTGATCCAGCCCTCGGGCAGGACCTCGCGGATATAGGGCTCCACGATCTCGCGGATATGTTCGCTGGTCTGGTCTTCCTCGGCATGCTGGGTCGACAGCACGATCGAGGTCACGCCCACCGGCTTGCCGTTCTCGTAGCGCACCGAGATCTGCGATTTCGCATCCGGGCGCAGAGTCGGCTCTGCACCCGATTTGCGCGCCTCGGCCAGCCGACGAAGTATGGCGTGGGAATACTGGATCGGTGCTGGCATCAGCGCCTCGGTCTCGTTGGTGGCGTAGCCGAACATGATGCCCTGGTCGCCGGCGCCCTCATCCTTGTTGTCGCGCGCATCTACGCCCTGCGCGATATGGGCTGACTGTTCGTGCAGCAGGTTGGTGATCTCCACCGTCTTCCAGTGGAACTTGTCCTGCTCATAGCCGATATCGCGGATGCAGTCGCGCGCGATGCCGTCGATCCGGCCCATATATTCCGCCAGCTTGTTCTTGTCCGACAGACCCACTTCGCCACCGATGACAACCCGGTTGGTGGTCGCGAAGGTTTCGCAGGCGACGCGGGCCTCGGGCTCCTCGGCCAAAAGCGCGTCCAGCACCGCGTCGGAAATCCGGTCGCAGACCTTA
>JAWVXM010000178.1:0-5762 GCA_033723255.1 Thalassovita sp. | reverse complement strand
GATCGGCATAGATGTCATCCGCAGCTGCGGCCAGCCAATAGCCGCCCGAGGCCGCCACGTCTTCGACGAAGGCGTGAACGGGAATGTTTTTTTCCCGCGACAGGCGGCGGATGCGGCTGGCGATCAGCGCCGATTGCACCGGCGAACCGCCGGGTGAATTCACGATCAGAGCCACCGCCGACGGTTTTCCCTTGCGAAACGCCTTTTCGATCACGGGTGCCAGCGCCGAATCGTTCAGCAGCGCGCGGCTATGGGCCGAAATCACGCCATGAAGGCGGAGAACCGCCACGCGGGGGCGGGATTTCAGCAAGGGCAGTTTCATGCGCATAAGGCCCATTTAGAGGTGTGATGGCGCACAAACAAGGACCGTCCCGCGGCGATGCGCGTTTCGCGACGAAAAAAGCGCGCCATAAGGAATCAATGTCCCCCTTGCGAGAGCGCGGATCCCGCTTTGCGCGCCACCCGCCGCAGCGCGAACATGGTGAAAAGCGGGCCGATCAGTTCGAACAGCACCGTGGTGCCGATGATCAGAGTCAGCAGGGTTTCGGCATATTCTGGAAATTCCTGCGCCGCGACCAGGGCCATGCCCACCGCCACCCCCGCCTGGGGCAACAACGCCAACCCGAACCAGGGGCGTTCCCATCGCGGCACGTCGGCCAGTGCACCGCCCAACATGCCGCCGATGGCCCGAGCCGCGATCCGCAACAGCACGTAACCTGCAACGACCGCCCCTATCCCGACCAGGTTGGACAGGTCCAGCGACGCCCCCGCAAGAATGAAGAACAGGATCATGAACGGCCACTGGATATGTTCGATTTCGTGAAAGGCATAGTCATGATGCCTTGCCCGGTTGGCGACCACCGCTCCGGCCACCATGCCGGTCAGCAGGAACGACACCCCGAGCCACAATGAAAGACCCGCGGTGAGAAAAACCACCCCGAGCGCTTCGGATTGCAGCGGCTCGCCTAGCTTGACACGGCCGGTCAGTATGGCGGCGGGCAGGCCGATCGCCACGCCCAGCGCCAGCGCCCCGCCGATTTCCCAAGCCGCGTCGATCAGCATCCCGGCTTCCATCTCGCCAAGCGACAATGCGTTTGCGGCAACCACCGCCAGGCTGAATGCGATCATGCCCCAGGCATCGTCAATCGCCACGATCCCGCGCAGCGTGTCGGGGAAGCTCCCCTTGGTGCCAGACTGGCGGATCGTGTCCTCGGTCGCGGCCGGATCGGTCGCGCAGGCGATCGCACCGATCACCAGTGCCAATGCCAGCGGAAGCCCGACCAACCACAGCCCGGTAGCAACGCAGGCCACCGTCGCCAGCACGATCACGATGGAGACCTTCATGATCGCCTGCCCGTTGGCGCGCAGGTTGTCCGGGGTCATCCCCCCGCCCAGAAGGAACGCCACCATGGTCAGCGCCATCGCGGACAGGAATTCGTACCATTCCTGCACCTCCCCCGGGATCAGGTCCATCCCGGCACTGCCGGCCAGAAGGCCGCAGGACAACAGCAGGGTCACCCGGGGCAGATGCGTGCGCCGCCCGATTTCATCCGCGGCCAGCCCGGCCAGGAACAATCCCCCCAGGATCAGCAGCACCTGCGCCATATTCACCTGCGACAAGCTCATCTACTCACCCGGCCAGCATTTTCAGCCCCTGCGTCACGTCCGACCGCACCGCCAGCCGCAGCCCCGGTTCGTCGCCCGCGCGCAAAGCGGCAATGATCAGCCGGTGGTAATGCGGCGGCTCCTTGCGCCGCAGACGGCCATACAGTGCCCGCATCGTCGGCCCAAGCTGCAGCCAGACGGTTTCCGCCATCGCCAGCATCGCCGGCGCCTGCGCCCGAAGGTAAAGCGTACGGTGGAATTCCAGGTTGGTGCGGATATATCCCACCGCGTCCTGGCGCGCGACCATCTCGGCCACCGTCCCGTTGATCGTCTGCAACCGCTCGATAAGCGCCATATGCGCCCGGGGCAATGCGCGGCTGGCCAGTTCCACCTCGATCAGCGATCGCAGCGCGGCCAGTTCCTCGATCCGTTCGTTGCTCAGTTCCGGCGTCGACACCCGGCCCGAGGTCGACAGGGTCAGCGCCCCCTCGGCGACCAGCCGCCGCACGGCTTCGCGCGCGGGCGTCATCGACACGTCGAATTCCTTGCCGATACCGCGCAGGGTCAGCGCCCGGCCGGGTTCGATTTCGCCATGCATGATTCGGCCGCGCAATCCCCGGTAGACACGGTCATGGGCGGAACTGGGGGTGGTTTCGGAACGCGATGAGATCAGCATAGCCTATGTTGTGATCACAAACAGGACGCTGGTCAATCGCCAAAGCGGAAACGGTGCAGCGCCGCCCCGTTTTCCCGCAGCCAACCCCGGGGGGCGGCGTAGTCGCCATAAAGCGCTTCAACCTCGGCCCAGAAAGCGGCGGAATGGTTCATGTGCCGCAAATGCGCCACCTCATGCGCCGCGACATAGTCCAGAACCTCGGGCGGGGCCATGATCAGGCGCCAGGAATACATCAGCGCCCCGGCAGACGAACATGACCCCCAGCGGGATCGCGTGTCGCGCAACGATATCCGTGTATAGTCGCGCCCCAAAGCGGCGGCATAGCGATCCGAGGCCTGCGCCAGCCGCCCCCGTGCCATCTGTTTGAGGACCCCGGCCAGACGCGCCCCGGCGGTCGCAGGGTCGCCGGGCACCCGGATTTCGCCCGCTGCCATCACGACGCGCCGCCCCTGCCCCGGCAGGACCCGGTGCAGGCGCCCCTCGACGGGCAATTCCGCCCCCGGCCCGACCGGTTCGAGCGCGGGCCTGTCACGCAGCTGCCGGCGCAGCCAGCCCGCCTTTTCCTCGGCAAAGGAAAGCCCTTCCGATTCCGGTATGCCGCGCGGCAGGGTCAGAGTGATCCTGGCATCGAGTCCCGACACCCGCAGCGAAATCCGCCGCGCGCGTGCCGACCGGCGCAAATGCACCCGAATCTCGGGGTTGCCCTGCAGAACATAGTGCCCCATATCCCCTTTGTTTGCCGTCATCGTCATCCGATCCCTTAAAGCCTTTGACACGCAGGGCCTGTTATGGCAGGTGGCGCAGATCGTCGACAAGACCACATGAATTGAAAGGGACCGCAGATGCCCAAGGAAGAATGGGGTGTGAAACGTGTTTGCCCGACCACCGGCAAGCGGTTTTACGACCTGAACAAAAGCCCGATCGTCAGCCCCTACACCGGTGAGGTGCTGGAAATGGAGAACGGCAAGAGCCGCATGATTGCAGCCGATGCCGAAGATGCCGCGACCAAGAAGGCCACCGCCGCAGATCTTGAGAGCGATGACGATCTGGTCGATGACGCAGATGTCGATGTCGAACTGGACGACGACCTGCTGGACGAAGACGAAGACGACAACGTTTCTCTGGACGAGCTGGCCGATGTTCCGGCCGAAGACGACGAATAAGCAAAAATCATATCTGCGGGCGGAATTTTCCGCTTGATCCCGCCCGCAGCATTGCCTAAGTAGCGGCGCACAGGCCGAAACGGTCTGGGTTTTGGGGCCTTAGCTCAGCTGGGAGAGCGCTTGCATGGCATGCAAGAGGTCAGGGGTTCGATCCCCCTAGGCTCCACCAATCCCTTACAGATCAACATGATATCGCAGGGCACATGCACAGCGGCACGTTCGTGCACCACAGGGCGAGGCGACGCGCGGATCCGAGCCGATCACGGCAGGGTATATCCTGCTTCCGACGCCTTCCCCAAGCTGGGCAAGACAGCACGGGACGTCCTGGTAATTCGGCCATGAATCGGTGAGATCCGGGCCTCTTGTGCGGCCTCAGCTTTGCGCGGCGTTCCTGCGCGGGGCCACCCCCTCGCTGGCGGTTTCCGGCTTGCCTGACCGCTGGCCGTGCCCGGCCCGCGCCGGCGCGTGGCTTGTGCAAAGACAGCTCGGTCCACACCCCGCAGGTACCGCGCGCCCTGAAAGCGGCGCGGGATTTCCGGGGCTGTGCCCTACGGGCTGGCCTCTCAGTTCATCAGCTGAGCATTCGTCGGCTTCGGCCCAACCTTGCGAAGCCAGAATTCCAGTTTGTCACCCAGCTCCTCGATCGTGGTCGGCTTGATCAGTAAATCGTTCATTCCAACGCCAAGGCATTCGATCTTCTGTTCTTCGAACGCATCGGCCGTCAGGGCGATGATCGGCGTTTCACCACGCCCTTGCTCGGCTTCGGCTTCGCGCACCTTGCGGGCGAATTCGATACCGTTCATGACCGGCATGTTGCAGTCGCTCAGGATCAGGTCATAGGGCGATTCCGCCCATTTCTGCAGGCCCTGCGCCCCGTCGCTGACGATATCCACGTCATATCCCATGCGGCTGAGCTGGGTGCGTAGGACCATCTGATTGATCTGATTGTCCTCGGCCAGAAGGATCCGGTTGCGGGCGATTGCCGCTTTAGGGGCGTTTTCCGACGACACCTCGAAAGGAATTCCGCGCGCCTCGGCCCGGCCGCTGTTCTGCAGCGCCTCGAGCAGGGTGGACGGCAACAGCGGCCTGGTGTCCAGCACCGTGCAATTGTCCGGCAGGGAAAGCCCTGATGAATTTTCTCCGGCCAGCAGAATGAAATGAACCCGCGGATGGATGTCGGTGATCCGGATCATCTCGTCCAGAAGCCCCTGCGAAACAGGATGCTGCAACAACACCACCGGCGGCACATCGAACGTGTGCAGCAGATCGATCACCTGATCGAAGCTCCGCGCCTCCTGATAGACGCCATTCACGGCCCGAACATGGCCGCTGAGATTGCCGGCCTCCTTGGCGTCGCTGAAATACCCGATCACGGCCTGATGCTTCAGGTCGGTCTTGTGTTCATGGGTCACGATTTCCTTGATCGGGATGTCGACGCTGAAGGTCGATCCGACGCCGGGCTGGCTCTGGACATGGATGCGGCCGGACATCAGTTCGACGATCTGCTTGGAGATCGTCAGCCCCAGACCGGTGCCGCCGAACCGGGCCGAGGTATCGGCGCTGGCCTGGGTGTAGGGCGAAAACAGCCGCTCGACCACGTCTCTGGACATGCCGATGCCGTTGTCGCCGACCTCGAAATAGGCCCGCCCCGGCTCCTGCGCGGCGAAGGTCACGTTCACCACGCCCTTCTTGCCGCTCATCTGTTCGGAAGAAAACTTGATCGCGTTGCTGCACAGGTTCAGCAGAACCTGCTTCAGCCGCGTGCCATCGGCATGGATGCTTGCCGGCAGGTTGGGCGAGAAGGAAAAGGTCAGCTCGACATTCTTTTCCCTGGCGATCGAGCTGCAAAGCTGGATGGTTTCCTCGATCGTCTGGCGGAAATCGATCGGCGCGGGGGCCAGTTCCATCCGGCCCGCTTCGATCTTGGCGATATCCAGGATGTCGTTGATGATCGCCAGCAGGGTCGAGGCAGAATTGGCGATCAGCCCGACATTCTTCTTCTGCTCGGGTTTCAGATCGGACGAGGCCAGGATCTGCGACAACCCGATGATTCCCTGCATGGGGGTGCGGATTTCGTGGCTCATCGACGCCAGGTATCTGGTCTTGGCCGCGCTCTTTTCTTCCGACTCGACCACCTGCTTGCTGCGCTCCGCCAGCTTGCGTTCCTTGTTGGTCAGCACATAGGCAAACAGCGACAGCGCCGCGATCATGATCACGTTGATGGCGAAAAGCAGGTTGAAATCGCGCTGGACATTGCCCACGAGGTTCATTTCCTGCCGGCGCGCCGCCTGATTGGAATACTCAGACAGGAAAATCAG
>JAWVXM010000177.1:0-5807 GCA_033723255.1 Thalassovita sp. | reverse complement strand
GGCGTCGTCGCCGGCGAATTCGGCAAGAATCCCGACGGCACCCCGGGACCGGGCTATGAGCCGGGGATGGAATTGCACGGCAAATACGTCTTCCTGTCCGAAGGCGTGCGCGGCAGCCTCGCCAAGCAGGTGATCGAACGCTATGGGTTGTCTGACGGAAAGGAGCCGCAGAAATTCGGCGTCGGGATGAAGGAAATCTGGGAAATCGACCCGGCGAAACACCGCGAAGGCACCGTGACCCATACGATGGGCTGGCCCCTTGGTTCGAATGCCGGCGGCGGGTCGTTCATCTATCACCTGGAAAACAACCAGGTCTATGTCGGCTTCGTGGTTCACCTGAACTACAAGAATCCGCACCTGTTCCCCTACATGGAATTCCAGCGCTTCAAGCACCACCCGATGGTGGCCGAGCTGCTGAAGGGCGGCAAGCGCGTCGCCTATGGCGCGCGGGCGATTTCCGAAGGCGGTTACCAGTCGATGCCGCAAATGGTGGCGCCGGGCGTGGCTTTGCTGGGCTGTTCGGTGGGCATGGTCAACGTGCCGCGCATCAAGGGCAACCACAACGCGATGCTGTCGGGCAAGGCGGCGGCCGAAGCGGCCCATGCGGCGATCAAGGCGGGTCGCTCGGGCGATGAGCTGAGCGATTACGAGAAAGAAGTCCGCACCGGCGCCATCGGCAAGGACCTCAAGAAGGTCCGCAACGTCAAGCCGCTGTGGTCGAAATTCGGCCTCACCGCATCGTTGGTGCTGGGCGGGTTCGATATGTGGACCAACACGCTGGGCTTCTCACTGCTGGGCACGCTGAAGCATGGCAAGACCGACGCGGCGGCGACGGAACCGGCGGCCAAGCACAAGCCGATCGATTACCCCAAGCCCGACGGCACGCTCAGTTTCGACCGGCTGACCAATGTCAGCTTCTCCTTCACCAACCATGAGGAAAGCCAGCCCTGCCACCTGCAGCTGAAGGACGCCTCGGTGCCGATTTCCAGCAACCTGCCCACCTATGACGAACCGGCGCAGCGCTATTGCCCGGCCGGCGTCTACGAGGTGGTCGAAAAGGACGGCCAGCAGGAATTCGTGGTCAATTTTCAGAACTGCGTTCACTGCAAGACCTGTGACATCAAGGACCCGGCGCAGAACATCAACTGGGCCACGCCGCAGGGTGCCGACGGGCCGAACTACCCGAATATGTGATCTGACAGGGCGGCCTTGGGCCGCCCTTTTCACGTCGGGGCGTTTCCTCTGGCCGAAACCTGCCCAACCTGATTGCCTTCGCCGTGTGGCACGTTACTTTGTCGGGCACAGGAATTATCAATCGCGGGCAAGAGTATGATGAAAAGCTGGGTTGCGAGTGCCGTTCTGTCGGTTGCCCTGGGGCTGAGCAGCGTGACAGCGCTGCAGGCGCAAGGGTTGGCCGGGCCCTATCTTGCCGCGCGGCAGGCCGGGATGACCGCCGATTTCAAGGTCGCGGCGGAATATTACACCCGGGCATTGGCCCGCGATCCGTCCAATCCGGTGTTGCTGGAAGCGGCGGGGCGTGCGCAGCTGTCGCTGGGCCGGCTGGACCGGGCCATCCCAATTGCCCGCAAGATGGAAGCCGACGGTCAGCACAGCCAGTTCGCACAGATGGCGCTGATGGCCGAAGATGCCGAACGCGGCCGGTTCGACAGCCTGGCGGAGCGGGCCAGCGGCGACAACGGGGTTGGGCCTCTTGTGGATGGGCTTGTCGTGGCCTGGGCCCGCATGGGCGAGGGGCAGGTTTCGGCGGCACTGGCGCTTTTCGACAAGGTGGGCGAAATTCGCGGCCTGAAGGGATTCGCCCTTTATCACAAGGCGCTGGCCCTGGCTTCGGTCGGGGATTTTGAATCGGCCGAGGCGATTTTCGCCGAACATGCCGGCAGCGAAATGCAGCTGACCCGGCGCGCCGCCATCGCCCATGTCGAAATGCTCAGCCAGCTGGGACGCGGCGCCGACGCGGTGGCGATGATCGTGGAACTGTTCGGGTCCGATCTGGATCCCAGGCTGCGTGACATGCACGCGGCCCTGATCCGTGGTGAAACCCTGCCTTTTGCCACGGTTCGTTCGCCGAAGGATGGTGTGGCCGAGGTGTTTTATTCCGTCGCAGCCGCATTGAGCGGTGAAGCGGGGCAGGATTACACGCTGCTGTATTCCCGGATCGCGGAATATCTGCGCCCGGATCACACCGATGCGATCTTGATGAGTGCGTCTTTGCTGGACGATCTGCAGCGCTATGACCTGGCGGTTGAGGCCTACAAGAAGGTCGACCGTGACAATCCGGCCTTTCATGCCGCCGAGCTTGGCCGCGTGGAAGCCTTGCGCCGCTCTGGCCGTCTTGATGCCGCGGTGGAAGCGTTGGAGCAGCTGAGCAAGTCCCACGGTGACCTGCCCATCGTGCATGTCACGCTGGGCGACCTGATGCGCCAGCTGCAGCGGTACGAAGACGCGGTGGCATCCTATGATGCCGCGCTTGCGCTTTATGAGAAACCCGAGCCCGCCCAGTGGTTCATCTACTATGCCCGCGCGATCAGCTATGAACGCAGCGGAGCCTGGGAGCATGCCGAGAAGGATTTCCGCACTGCGCTTGAGCTGAACCCCGAGCAGCCCCAGGTGCTGAATTACCTTGGCTATTCCCTGGTCGAAAAGCAGATCAAGCTGGACGAGGCGCTGGACATGATCGAACGCGCGGTCGCGGCAAGGCCAGACAGCGGCTATATCGTCGACTCGCTGGGTTGGGTCCTGTTCCGGCTGGGCCGTTACGAAGAAGCGGTGCCGCATATGGAGCACGCCGCGGAACTCATGCCGGTCGATCCGATCGTGAACGACCACCTTGGCGATGTGCTCTGGGCGGTCGGGCGCAAGCGCGAAGCGGAATTCCACTGGAAACGCGCCCTGTCCTTCGTCGACTACGAAGATGCCTCGGGCGAGGTCGATCCGGATCGCATTCGCCAGAAGATCGAGATCGGGCTCGATGCGGTGCTGGAAGCCGACGGGGCTCCGCCGCTGAAGGTCGTCAATGGCGATGAGTGAGGCCTTTGCGCCGGCAAAGGTGAACCTGGCGCTGCATGTGACCGGATTGCGGGAAGATGGTTATCACCTGCTGGATTCCCTGGTGGTTTTTGCCGATGTTGGCGACCGGTTGCGCGTCACGGAAGGCGACGGGCTGCATTTGTCGGTGACCGGCCCGATGGCAGCGGGTGTTCCCGTTGACGAACGCAATTCGATCCTGCAGGCGGCGCGCTTCCTCGGGCAGGATGAACTGTCTTTCGAGCTGGAAAAACACCTGCCCTCGGCTGCGGGGATCGGTGGCGGTACATCGGACGCGGCAGCGGCATTGCGCGCTGTTGCGGCATTGCGTGGCGTGCAGGTGCCGGAGGATCTGCTGCCCCTTGGCGCGGATATGCCCGTTTGTGCCTTTGGACACGCCGCGCTGATGCGCGGGATCGGCGAGAACGTGGTCGCCGTGGAAGGCCTGCCTGACCTCTATTGCGTGCTGGTCAATCCCGGTGTCGCGGTGCCGACCGGGGCGGTGTTCAACGCTCTGGCGCGCAAGAACAACCCGCCGATGGATCCCCTGCCGGTCCGCCCGGGTTTCGGTGAGTTCGTGCAATGGCTGGTGCGGCAGCGGAACGATCTGGAACCGGCGGCCATCGCCGTGCAGCCGGTGATCGGTGATGTATTGCGGGCGATTGCCGGGACCAAGGGGTGCGGGCTGGCGCGCATGTCGGGATCGGGCGCGACCTGTTTCGGTCTCTATGCCACTGCGCCCGAAGCTGAGGCTGCGGCGGGGGCATTGAAACGCGATGGCTGGTGGGTTGTCGCCGCGCGGCTCAGTTGATCCGCGCAACCACGTAATCGGCCAGCTCGATCAGCAGTTCGCGCAATTGGTGATCGGGCAGTTCCGCCATCGACCGCTTGGCCTTTTCGGCCCATTCCAGCGCATCGCGGCGGGTTTCCTCCAGCGCCTGATGCTTGTGCAGCAGTTCCAGCGCATGTTCCAGATCGCCGTCTTCCTGGCGACCCTTTTCAATGGTCCGGGTCCAAAAGGTGCGTTCTTCGTCATCGGCCTGGGCGACGGCCTTGATCACCGGCAGGGTCAGTTTGCGTTCGCGGAAATCGTCGCCCACGTTCTTGCCAGTGGCCTTGCTGTCGCCCTGGTAATCCAGCAGGTCGTCGACGATCTGGAACGCGATTCCAAGGGCATCTCCGTAATCGTAAAGCGCCTTGACCGCCTTTTCCTCCGCGCCGGCGATCACGCCGCCCACCTCGGTCGCTGCGGAAAACAACGCCGCCGTCTTGCCGCGCACCACCTGCAGGTAGATCGATTCATCCGTCCGCAGGTCCTGTGCCGCGGTCAGTTGCAGCACCTCGCCCTCGGCGATCGTGGCCGAGGCGTTGGCAAGGATGTCGAGCACGCGCAGGTTGCCCGGTTCCACCATCAGTTGGAACGCGCGGGAAAACAGGTAGTCGCCGACCAGAACGCTGGACTTGTTGTCCCACAGCAGGTTTGCCGTCGGGCGGCCGCGGCGTTGCGCGCTTTCGTCGACCACGTCGTCATGCAGCAGGGTGGCGGTGTGGATGAATTCGACGGTCGCGGCCAGATGCACATCGAATTCGCCGCCGTAGCCGCAAAGTTCGGCGGCGGCGAGGGTCAGCATCGGCCGCAGCCGCTTGCCGCCGGCATCGACAAGATGCGCGGTAACGGCGGGAATGCGGGGGGCATGTTTGGAGGCCATCCGGTCGTGGATCAGCGAATCCACCGCCTGCATTTTGAGCTCAAGATGTGACGCCAGAAGCTCGTGCGGTTTCGTCGTCGCGTGATCCAGGTTCATGACAACCTCGTTCATGGCTCGACAAACCGCGCGCCATGTCCTTATTTCCCCATATGAAACAACTGCTCCGCACGACCGACATGACCGCGATCGCATTCGCCAAAGCCTTGCTTCAGGGCGAGGGTATAGACTGCTTTGAAATGGACGTAAATATGAGCGTTCTGGAAGGTGGTATCGGCATTTTCCCCCGCCGGCTGATGGTGCGAGAAGACGACCATGTCCGCGCAGAGCGGATCTTGCGCGACAATGGGATCAATCCGGATGGATGACCTGACCCATACCGATTTCCTGAACGGTCGGGTGAGGGCCTGGCAGCCGTCGCAGGGGTACAGGGCCGGGGTCGATCCGGTTCTTCTGGCGGCGGCGGTCCCCGCCGAAGCCGGGCAAACCGCGCTGGAACTGGGATGTGGTGTCGGCGTAGCGTCACTGTGCCTGTTGGCGCGGGTGACGGGGCTGCGGGTGACGGGGCTGGAAATCCAACCCTTTTACGCGGATCTGGCGCGGCGCAACGCGGCGGAAGCCGGGGCACCGTTCGAGGTGGTCGAAGGCGATCTTGCCGCAATGCCCGCCGTCCTGCGCGACCGGCAATTCGATCATGTCTTCGCCAATCCCCCCTATTTCCGCCGCGCTGAATCGGTATCTGCCGCCGACCCGGGGCGCGATATTGCGCTTGGCGGCGAAACCCCGCTGGAAGACTGGGTCGCGGCGGCGGCAAAACGGGTCCGGCCCAAGGGCTATGTCACCTTCATTCAGCGGGTCGAACGTTTGCCGGAACTCCTTTGCGCGATGCAGGGCCGGCTGGGCAGTCTGCAGCTGATGCCGATTCTGCCGCGGCGGGGGCGCGAATCACAGCTGTTCCTGATCCGCGGCCGAAAGGGCGGGCGCGCCGGCTTTCGACTGCATGCGGGTATCCTGATGCATGAGGGCGAAACGCATCTGCAGGATGGTGAAAGCTAT
>JAWVXM010000176.1:0-5814 GCA_033723255.1 Thalassovita sp. | reverse complement strand
TATCAAGATCAGGGCCGCGCCCGGCATCGAGGAATGGCGCAGCTATCCCCCCCGATTTACTGGGGGCGACCAATGGCACGGTGGCGTGGCGCAGGAACGAACTTGGTTTGTTTTCCGATTCCGGAAATCTGGAGGGGGCTTTCAACTACGGGATTCTGGTCATACCGGAAATAGGGCTGGATAGCGTGCCGATCGGAACGGCCGGGGACGCGCGGTTTGAAAACTGGGGCGCGGGAAGCTGAATTCTGAAAAACAAACTGGTGTCCTGACCCGCGCTGCCATCGCTTTCGGTCAGGCCCGATGATCCCTGCTGGATTTCGCGTCGTGCTCGGGATCCGTGCCCGGCACCGGATCATAGCCATCGCCGCCGAGCGGATGGCAACGCCCGATCCGCCGGATCGTTAGCCAGCTGCCCTTGATCGCGCCGTGCTTTTCCAATGCTTCCAGCGCATAGGCACTGCAGGTGGGCTGATAGCGGCAGTTGAATCCTACCCAGGGCGAAAAGACCAGCCGGTAGGCCCGGACGGGCAGGGCGGCGATATGGGCGAGCGGGGTCATGTGCGATCCTGATGCAGCTTTCTCAGCGCATAGATAAGATCGCTTTTGAGCTGTTCAAAGGGGCGCGACGCCGTGACCTCGGCCTTGCCGATCAGAACGTAATCCCAGCCGTCGCGGCCGTGTTCGGGCAGGACCTGCCGGGCCACTTCGCGCAACCGCCGCTTGGCGCGGTTGCGGGCCACCGCGTTGCCGACCTTCTTGGAACAGGTGAACCCGACGCGGATGCCCTGCGCCGGTTCGTCGGAGCCGCGTTTGCGCGCCTGCACCATCATGCCGGTTACGCCCTGCCGGCGGGCGCGGGCGGCACGCAGGAAATCCGGGCGTTTCTTGAGAACCGACAGGCAAACAGAAACCGCCGGGGGCACAATCCCCGTGGCGGCTTTGTCGCCATTCACAGGGGCCTCCGGCGGTGTCATCTGTCCGAAAAGTGGCTGAGGCTTACGCGCTCAGCGACTTGCGGCCACGCGCACGACGCGCGTTCAGGATTTTGCGGCCTGCTTTGGTGGCCATGCGCGCACGGAAACCGTGGCGGCGCTTGCGAACCAGGTTCGAGGGCTGGTAGGTGCGTTTCATCGCTCCGTCTCCAATTCAATTGGGGCCTGACAAGCGGATTCGCCGGCCCGTGGTATCCGAAGCCCGTCCTATAGGGGGGAGTTACCGACAAGTCAAATGCCTGATCGCGCTTTTGCAACAAAATTTCGGGCGAAAAACCCGGAGCCGCGTGGAAAATGCTACAAAAGACCGATTTGTCGCGGAAATCTCACGTTTTTCGGGCAGAGCGATCAAGCCGCCGTGAACCCCCTGTGCAAGCGGCGGCGAAACGCGCATCTTAACCGCCAGTACAACAAAAGCACCCGATAATGACTTCTGATCCCAACAAGCCATCGCGCCGCCATGCGGTTCACTATGTCCCGGTGATTCTGGTTGCCGCGGTGGCGGTGCTGGGGGCAGTGTTCCTGCGCGATTACCTGAGCTTCGAAGCCCTGCGCGAAAACCGGCAATGGCTGCTGGAGTTCCGTGATCGGAATTACCTGCTCAGCGTTCTGGTCTTCATGGCGATCTATGTCGTGATCGTCGCCTTTTCGCTGCCCGGTTCGGCGATTTCCACGCTGACCGGCGGATTCCTGTTCGGTACTTTCCCCGGCACCCTGTTCAACGTCACCGCCGCCACCATCGGCGCGGTTGCGATTTTTCTCGCCGCGCGCTGGGGATTCGGCGAAAGGCTGGCCGACCGGATGGAAGAAGGCAGCGGCACGATCAAGCGCATCAAGGACGGGATCGACGAAAACCAGTGGTCGATGCTGTTCATCATCCGGCTGATCCCGGCGGTGCCGTTCTTCGTGGCCAACCTGATCCCGGCGATGGTCGGCGTGCCGGTGTCGCGATTCGTGATTTCCACCTTTTTCGGGATCATCCCGGCGGGCGTGATCTTCACCTCGGTCGGCGCCGGACTGGGCGAGGTGTTCGAGAGGGGCGAAAGCCCCGATCTGGGCGTGATCTTCGAACCCGCGATTCTGCTGCCCCTGCTGGGTCTGTGCGCGCTGGCGCTGATGCCGGTCGTCGTGAAAGCCCTGCGCGGCCGGAAGGGGATCTGATGGCGCGTATCAAGACCGATCTTCTGGTCATCGGGGCCGGGTCCGGCGGGTTGTCCGTGGCTGCGGGTGCGGCGCAGATGGGGGCCGACGTGACCCTGCTGGAAGGGCACCGGATGGGCGGCGATTGCCTCAATTACGGCTGCGTGCCGTCCAAGGCGCTGCTGGCCGCCGGTCACGCCGCCCATGCGATGGGGGCGGGGGCGGAAATGGGTATCACGCCGGTCGCGCCGCAAATCGACTATGCGGCGGCGAAGGATCACGTGATGCGGGTGATCGACCAGATCGCCCCGGTCGACAGCCAGGAACGCTTCGAAGCCCTGGGCGTGCGGATGATCCGCGAATACGGCCGGTTCACCGGGCCGCGCAGCGTTCGGGCGGGAGATACGGAAATCACCGCAAGGCGCATCGTGATCGCCACCGGGTCGTCACCGCAGGTGCCGCCGATCCCGGGGCTCGACAGCGTGCCCTACCTGACCAACGAAACCCTGTTCGACCTGCGCGAAAAGCCCGGTCACCTGCTGATCATCGGCGGCGGCCCGATCGGCATGGAAATGGCGCAGGCGCATCGCCGGCTGGGCTGCGAGGTGACGGTGATCGAAGCGGCGAAGGCCCTTGGGCAGGATGACCCGGAACTGGCCGCCATCGCGCTTGAGGCGCTGCGCGGCGAGGGTATCGAGATCATAGAGGGCGCTGCCGCCGAGAAGGTCAGCGGCGGGGCGGGGCAGATCACCGTGGAAACGCCGAAGGGCGCCTTCATCGGCACGCATCTGCTGGTGGCGGTAGGGCGCAAGCCCAATATCGACCGGCTGGATCTGGACAAGGCCGGGATCGAAGCCACCCGCGCGGGTATTGCTGTCGATGACCGGCTGCGCACGATAAACCGCAAGGTCTTCGCGATCGGCGACGTGGCGGGCGGCATGCAATTCACCCATGTGGCGGGGTATCACGCGGGGCTGATCGTGCGGCAGGCGCTGTTCGGCCTGCCCGCCAAGGTGAAGACCGGCCATATTCCCCGGGCCACCTATACCGATCCCGAAATCGCGCAGGTCGGCCTGACCGAGGCTGAGGCGCGGGACAAATACGGCGACAGGCTGGAAGTCGCGCGGTTCGATTACGCCCATAACGATCGCGCCATCGCCATGCGCCGCACCACCGGGTTGATCAAGGTGATGGTGGTAAAGGGGCGGCCCGTCGGGGCCTCAATCGTCGGGCATCAGGCCGGGGAACTGATCGCCACATGGTCGCTTGCCATCGCCAACAATATGAAAATGGCGGGGATTTCCGCCATGATCGCGCCCTATCCGACCATCGCGGAACTTAACAAGCGCGCCGCGGGTGTCTATTTCTCACCGAGACTGTTTGATAACCTGACAGTCAAACGGGTCGTCCGGCTGGTGCAGAGGCTGCTGCCGTGATCCGCATGACGGAGCGCTTATGCTGAACACGCTATCAGGCCGATTCCTGGTGCTGACCATCATCTTCGTGATGCTGGCCGAAGTGATGATCTTCGTGCCCTCGGTTGCGCGGTTCCGTGAAGATTACCTGTTGTCGCGGCTTGAACGGGCACAGATCGCGTCGCTCGCGCTTCTGGCCGATGACATGATTTCGCCTGACCTGGAAGAAGAACTGCTGCGCAACGCCGAAGTGTTCAACGTGGTGCTGCGCCGGGACGAGGCGCGGCAGTTGATCCTGTCGGCACCGATGCCGCAATCGATCGGCGCCACTTACGATCTGCGCGACGCCCCGGCCTTCATCCTGATCCGCGATGCGATGGCGCGCCTGTTCGACCCCGAAATCCGGGTGATCCGGGTTATCGGCGATCCGGTGCGCGAAGCCGGGCTGCTGATTGAGATCACGATGGAAACCGGCGGGCTGCGCGAGGCGATGATCGATTACGGTCTGCGCATCCTGCTGCTGTCAGCGCTGATCTCGGTCGTCACGGCGATGCTTCTGTTCCTCGCGGTGCGGGTCTTCCTGGTCAAGCCGATCAAGGGGGTGGTGCAGCACATGAAAGCCTATGCCGCCGACCCCGAGGATGCCCGCCGGATCATCCAGCCGCGATCGAAGCTGCAGGAATTGCGCGAGGCCGAAGAGGCGCTGGCGACCATGCAGACCCAGCTGACCGGCGCG
The DNA here is from genome assembly GCA_033723255.1 of Thalassovita sp. GTDB lineage: Bacteria > Pseudomonadota > Alphaproteobacteria > Rhodobacterales > Rhodobacteraceae > Thalassobius. The sequence goes on along the minus strand of JAWVXM010000176.1, from coordinate 1,531 downwards.
CTTAAGCAAAAGCAGCGGCTGGCGCAGCTGGGCGGGGCGGTGGCCAAGGTCAGCCACGACCTGCGCAACATGCTGACCAGCGCGCAGCTGTTCACCGACCGGATCGAGATGTCCGAGGATCCCGGTGTGAAGCGGATGGCGCCAAAGCTGGTCAACTCGATCACCCGCGCGGTGCATCTATGCGAATCCACCCTGGCCTTCGGCAAGGCCGAGGAACCGGCGCCGCGGCTGGAGCGGATCCGGCTGGCCGACCTGGTCAGCGACGTGATCGACAGCGAACGCCTGTCGGTGGGCGATCACGACCTGTCATTCGCCGAGGACATCCCGGCCGATTTCCACCTGCGGGCCGATTCCGAGCAGCTGTATCGTGTCATCTTCAACCTGGTGCGCAACGCCCGCCAAGCCATCATCCGGTCCGGCGAGCCCGGTGAAATCAGCGTGGCAGCCCGTGAGGATGATGGGGCATGGACCATCTTGGTTTCCGATACCGGTCCGGGCCTGCCGGCCAAGGCGCAGGAACACCTGTTCACGCCGTTCCAGGGCGGGGTCAGCAAGGGCGGCACCGGGCTGGGCCTGGCCATCGCGCAGGAGCTGGTGCGCGGCCATGGCGGGCAGCTTCGGTTGCTTGAAACCGGCAATGGCGGGACGGTTTTCGAAATCCGCCTGCCGAAAGGGGATGTCGCCGATATCGCCCCGGTCGGCGAGGCAGCGGCCAATCCCGCGCAGGAAAGTTGACAGCCCAGCTTTTCAAGTATTTTCGTTAGTTCCGAATTTTCTTCAAAATTGCCCTTGCAAAGCCCGGCGGCAAGGTCTAAATCCCGCCTCCACGGACCGATAGCTCAGCTGGATAGAGTACTTGACTACGAATCAAGGGGTCGGGGGTTCGAATCCTCCTCGGTCCGCCACTTCCCCCTAAGGCGTCAATAAAACAAGGCCTCCGGCGTTTGTTTTTGTCTAACCGCTGATCCTCTTAGACAATTCTGAACCATGATCCATCCGGGCGGCGCGCTGTCAGGCGTGAATCGGTGGCGGAGATGGTACTTGCCTGTGCTCTTATTGGCACAGGAAATAAGGGGCATCTGCGTTCGGTGAAAGATCGTGGCCCGGCATTCAGCATGAAAAAAGCGCGCCTCTCAACGGCGCGCTTTCTTTGAAATAGTGGATGTAAAGCTTGGAATGCCCTAACGGCGGCATCTGCCAGCAAGGTGTTTCCTGGTTAATCTTCTGAAATATATTCAAACCGGCCGGTCACCAATACCGATCGTTTCAACAGGTTTTTCCGGTTAACGCCGCGCGTGTAGTGCTCGACCTCTTTCAGAGATTCATGCCCGCTCCAGGCGGCGACTTCGTGGGTGGTGGCGCCCGCCTCGGCATTCCGGATCATCCGTGTTTTCCGCAGACCATGGGCCGTCTTCGTGATCCCGGCAGCACGGCAGATATCGCTGAACCAGTTGGAGGAGGATTTTTCCGAGCGGATATTGCCTTGGACTGTCAGCGAATAGGCGAGGCGGTTCTGTCCCATGCAATCAAC
>JAWVXM010000175.1:0-5820 GCA_033723255.1 Thalassovita sp. | reverse complement strand
GAATTGCTGGCCGGGGTTCTGCTGGCGGTCTGGGGTTACGAGACGCGCAGCGACTGGGCGGTCCGGCGGGAGTTGTCCTATGCCGGGATCGGACTCCTGACTCTATCCGTTTTCCTCGTCCGACCCGGGCCGGGGTTTCCCGGCGCATGGGCGGTGATGCCCACATTGGGGACCGTGCTGATCCTGCTTAATGGTCGTGACGACAATGCCGTCAACCGTCTGTTGCGGGCCGGTCCGATGGTGTTCGTCGGGCTGATTTCCTATTCGCTCTACCTGTGGCACTGGCCGGTTGCGGTGTCTTCGAAATATGTCCGCGAATCCTATGCCGGGCCCTGGGAAGCCGCGGGCTGGATGGCCCTGTCGGGTGTTCTGGCGGTGTTGTCATGGCGGTTCGTCGAACGGCCCACGCGCCACGCCAAATGGTTGGCATTGCCGCAGACAGTGACGGCGGTGGCCGTGTTGTCTCTGATCAGCCTCGGGATCGGCGGGGCGGTGTTCAAGGGGAACGGGTTCCCCGGCCGTTTCCCGGCCGGTATCCGCGCCCATATCGATGCCTCGGCCGATTTCCTGCAGGATTGGAGCCGCTGCGAAACCGCCGATAGCGGCGCGCTTGCCGGGGTGGAAACCTGTGCGATCGGCCCGGAGGGGGATCCCGAGGCCCTGTTCTGGGGCGACAGTCACCTGCGCGCCCTGATGGATGGCATCGCGGCAGAGGCGATGCGCAGCCAAACCCCGGGGCTGATCATCTGGCACGCGGGATGCCCGTCGGTCTTCGGGATCAGCAAGCGCGAAAGCGCCGCCACCCCGGCACAGGATGCCGATTGCAGCGCCGACAATGACCGTATCCGCAAGGCATTGCCCGGCATGGGGCTGCACGATGTGGTCCTGATCGGGCGCTGGAGCTATTACGCCACCGGAACCGGCGTGGGCCGCGATGCCGAACATGAAATCACCCTGCTGCCCGGGGACAAGCCGCAGTCCGATATCCTGCGCGACCTGATGCGCGAAACGGTGCGGGAAATCGGGGCCTATGCCCGGGTGCATATCTTGCGGCAGATCCCGGAAATCCCGGATTATGATTCCCGGCTGACCGCGCGTCGTCTGGCGCATGGTCGCGATGATGGTGTGCAGGAAAGCTTCACCGTTCCGCTGGCAACCGTTGAAACCCGGCAGGCGACTTCGGACCCCGCGATCATGGCGATCGCCGAGGCGGAAGGCGCGCAGCTTCTCGATCCGCGGCCGTACCTGTGCGACCGCGAAACCTGTTCGATCTGGGCGGGCGGCAAGGTGGTCTATTTCGACAACAACCACCCGACCAACGCGGGCGCGGCCGTTGTCGCGCCGCTGTTCCGGCCGGTTCTGCAACGGGGGGCACAATGACACTGGACGACGCCCTTGCCCGGCATTGGGATGCGATCGTGATCGGCACCGGTATCGGCGGCGGCATGGCCGGGCGGCGGCTGGCCGAACGCGGGCTCAACGTGTTGCTGCTTGAACTGGGGCCCGCCGGGTACCGGGCCGAAGAAACCGCGCTTGATCCCGATATTTTCGATCCCGTCGCGCGGCGGGTGCGGGGATTCTGGCCGACACCGATGCAGGCGCGGGTCGATGGTCGCGACAGCCGGTTCTTTGGCCCGGTTGGCGGTGGCGTGGGTGGATCGTCGGTGTTCTATGCGGCGACGCTGGAACGGCCCGAACCGCATGATCTGGATGACAGCGCGGAAAAAACCCACCCGACCGGTGGCTGGCCGGTCAGTTTCGTGCAGATGCAGCCCTATTTCGATCAGGCCGAGGATCTGTTCCATGTCGCGGGCGGGCAAGATCCGCTGAGCCCGGTGCCAAGCCCGCGATTGCGCGTGCCGTTTCCGATTTCAAAGGTCGACAGCGCGATTCAGTCCCGGCTGCGGGCGAACGGGTTGCACCCCTATCCGCTTCACATGGCATTGCGCCGGGTCGAGGGATGCAAGGATTGCCTTGGGTTCAAATGCCCGAAACGGTGCAAGATGGATGGCCGTTCGGCCGGGGTGGAACCGGCGCTGGAAACCGGGCGGGCGAGCCTGATCGATCGCTGCGCGGTACGCCGCTTGATCGCCGAAAACGGACGGGTGACCGGGGTGCAGGCGGAACGGGACGGGCGGGTGGTGACCTTTGCCGCCGACACCGTCGTCCTAGCCGCCGGGGCCTTCGGATCGCCGCGTCTGCTTTTGGCATCGCAACAGGGAGGGCTGGCCAACGGCAGCGGCATGGTCGGGCGGAACCTGATGTTTCACCTCAACGAGATGGTCGCGGTCTGGCCGGGCAGGTCGGTTGCCGGCGGGGCCGGCAAGGCACTTGGGTTCCGCGATCTCTACCATGTCGCGGGGGATCGGCTGGGCATGGTGCAGGCGATGGGGATCGACGTTTCCTATGGCGAAATCGTGCATTACCTCAACCAGTTGCTGGAACGGTCGCCCCTGCGCCGGATCGGGCTGCTGAAGCAACTGACCCGGATCCCGGCGCTGGCCGCCGCCAAGGTCTTCGGCAATGCCAAGGTCTTCGTCGGGCTGGTGGAAGACCTTCCCTACGCGGAGAACCGGGTTCTGCTCGATCCCGGCGATCCTGATGCGATCCGGTTCGAATACCGGATCCGGGACGAATTGCTGACGCGGCGGCGCAGGTTCCGGCGGCTGATCCGCAAGGCGTTCCGGGGCTACCGGAAGATGTTCCTGGGGTTCCAGCCCGATTTGAACTTTGGCCATCCCTGCGGCACGCTGCGGTTCGGAACCGATCCGGAAACCAGCGTTCTGGATGCCGATTGCCGGGCGCATGAGCTGGAAAACCTCTATGTGACCGATGCGTCGGTTTTCCCGACGTCGATGGGGGTGAACCCCAGCCTGACCATCGCCGCAAACGCGTTGCGTGTCGCCGACCGCATCGCCGATCAGTTCGAAAGGAAACCCGATGCCACGCAATGATAGCAGGTTGACGAGCGGGGTGGCCGTGGTGACCGGGGCCGGGGCGGGGTTGGGACGTGCTCTTTCAGTTGAACTGACCCGGCGCGGGGTGACGGTGGCCGGGTTCGGGCGCGGCGAAGAGGGTCTGCGCGAAACCGCTGATCTGGCGGGTGATAAATTCATGCCCCTTCCGGTGGATGTGTCCGATTTCGCCGCCGTTGAGGCCGGTTTCGCAAAGGTGGCAAAGGATCTGGGTGATCCGGTTCTGCTGATCAACAACGCGGCGGTCTATCCGCGCCGCGATTTCCTTGATGAAACGGCGGACAGTTTCATGGCGACCGTCGCGGTCAACCTTGGCGGTGCGGTCGCCTGTAGCCGGGCAGCGCTGAGCGGCATGGTGCAGACCGGGTTCGGCCGTATCGTCAATATTTCCACCTTTGCCGATCTGCATCCGATCCCCGCCAGCGCGGCCTATTCGGTGTCAAAAGGTGCTGCGCGGATCTTCACCCGCGCGTTGCTGGCCGATCTGGGCGACCGCTTTCCCGATATCGTCATCAACGACTGGATGCCGGGGATGCTGGCCACGAAAATGGGTATCCCCGACGGGTTGGACCCGGCTCAGGCCGCGATCTGGGGCGCGGAAATGGCGCTTTGGCACGATCGTTCGCTGTCCGGCGCGGTGTTCGAGATGGATCGTGAAATCCCGCCACCGCGCGGGATGAAGGGGCGGATCAGGGATGCGCTCATGCTGCGCCGGCCGGTTGCGCGCCGGTTATGATTGTATGCGGGTCAGCGACCGGATGACATGACCGGGCAGGATCATGAAATTGCGGGCATAGCGACCGGTCAGCCGTTTCGGGCTGGACAGCAGCCGCCAGAGCCATTCCATCGCCAGCTTGCGAACCCAACGCGGCGCACGGCGCTGCGATCCGGCGAGGAAATCCAGACCGGCTCCGATCGAGGCGAACCCGACCTGCGGCGCCGCCTGCCGGCCGAGGGCCGCGAAACGTTCCTGTTTCGGTGCCCCCAGCGCGAGGAAACAGAACCGCGCCCCTGAGTCCGAAACCTTCCCGAGAATCTCCCGCGCGTCGTCGCCCTCGGGGTCGAGGCCGAAAGGCGGCGCGATGCAGATGGCGATGTCGAGCCCGGGCGTTTCCTGCCGTAAAACCTCTGCCGCCCGTGACAGGCTGTCCTCGGTGCTGCCGACAAGGGCCACGGGCACATCCTGCGCCGCGCAAAGTCGGGCAAGCGGCATCATGAGGTCGGACCCGGGCATCAGATCAACCGGACGGCCCGCTAGTTTCGACATCCAGACGATCGGATTGCCGTCGGCCACCACAAGATCCTGCGCCGCATAGGCGGCGCGAAAGGCGGCGTCGTGGCGCAGTTTGTCCAGGTGATCCATGTTCAGCGTGGCCAGCGCAAAGCCTTCCCGCGCCTTGAAGCGCGCCGTTACCGCCCGTTCCAATGCTGCGCGGCCGGCGATGTTGATGTCGATATCGTAATCCCCGACCCAGAATTTCATGCCAGATCCCCAAAAAACACTTGGAACTGCCCGAATGGCTTATTGAAATGGCTAGCAGGCTGGCAAAGGTTTGCACAGACGGCATTTTCCCGTGGGTGCGATAGCTGGGACAAACTGTTGACATGATCCTATGATCAGGAAGATCGCGATATGACAGGCATTTGTGCACGATGAGCAGACAGGAAACAGAAAGCCCGGCAGTGGCGCTGATCGGCTGCGGCTTTGTCGCGGATCTGTACATGCGGTCACTGCAAAGCGTGCCCCATGTGCGGGTCGTGGGCGCCTTCGATACCGATGCGGATCGCTTGGGCGCCTTCTGCACCCATTGGGGTGTGCCGCACTGCGCATCCCGCGATGACCTGTTCGCGGCGCTGCCCCGCGATGGGGTGGTTCTGAACCTGACCAATCCCGATGCGCATTTCGAAGTGAACCGTGCCTGTCTTGAGGCCGGATATCACACCTATTCGGAAAAGCCGCTGGCGATGGGCATGGATCAGGCCCGCGCCTTGCATGCGCTGGCAAAGGAAAAGGGGCTTCTGCTGGCCTCGGCCCCCTGCAGCGTTCTGGGCGAGGCGGCGCAAACCCTGGCTTATGCGGTGCGGACGGAAATCGCGGGAAAGCCGCGGCTGATCTATGCCGATCTGGATGATGGTTTCATCCCGCAGGCACCGGTCGAAAACTGGACCAGCGAAAGCGGCGCGCCCTGGCCCTTTGCGGATGAATTCAAGGTTGGATGCACCTTGGAACATGCCGGCTATTACCTCGGCTGGCTGATCGCCATGTTCGGGACGGTGCGCCGGGTTGTGGCGGCATCGGGTCACGCGATTCCGGACAAGAAGGGCGTCGCAGACACCGCGCCGGATTTTTCCGTCGCCACGCTGTTTTTCGTAAACGGCCCGGCGGTGCGGCTGACCTGTTCCATCGTGGCGCCGCATGATCACCGGATAAGGGTGATCGGCGACAAGGGGGTGTTGCAAGTGAAACAGGCCTGGGCCAATGGCGCCCCGGTGAAATTCCACAGAAGGTTCCGTATCCGCCGCCGGCTGATCGACAGCCTGCGCGGACAGCGCGTGTCGCTGCCGGGGCCGACCCATCCCAAGGTGGGGCGCTGGGGGGCCGCGTCGATGAATTTCGCGCTCGGTCCGGTCGAGATGCTGGAATCGATCGCGGAAAACCGGCCTTGCCGCCTGTCCGCCGATTTCGCGCTGCACCTGAACGAAGTGACACTGGCGATTCAGAATGCCGGCGATGATGCCGGGGTGCAGAACATGACCACCCGTTGTGAACCGATGGAGCCGATGCCATGGGCGCGTTGAACTTGTTGATCACCGGGGCGTCCGGATACCTGGGAAAACATACGAT
>JAWVXM010000174.1:0-5830 GCA_033723255.1 Thalassovita sp. | reverse complement strand
GACAAGCTGGGTGCCGATGATGATGTCAGCCCCGCCCTGCGCGATTTCCTCGATCTGCGCCTTTAGCGCCCGGGCCGAGCCGAACAGGTCCGAACTGAGCGTCACCACGCGGGCGTCCGGGAACAGCTTCATCGCTTCCTCGGTCAGCCGCTCGACCCCGGGCCCCACTGGCGCCAGGCGGCCTTCGGCTTCGCAGTTGGGGCAGGTTTCCGGCATCGGTTTGGTTTCGCCGCATTGGTGGCACACCAGCCGTTTCTGGAACCGGTGTTCGACCATCCGCGCGTCGCAGTGATCGCAGGTGATCTGATGCCCGCAGGCCCGGCAGATCGTCACCGGCGCATAGCCGCGGCGGTTGATGAACAACAGCGCCTGTTCGCCCTTTTCGATCCGGTCCTGCACCGCCCGCTGCAACGTGCCGGAAATCCAGCGATCCGACGGCAGCGTTTCAGCGCGCATGTCGATCGCCTTCATCTCGGGCAGGACAGACGCACCGAAACGGCTGGTCAGGGTCAGCTTGTCGTATTTCCCCGCCTCGGCATTGGTCCAGCTTTCCAAGGACGGCGTGGCCGAGGCCAGGATCACCCTTGCATCGCAAATGCTGGCGCGCAACACGGCCATGTCGCGGGCATTGTAGAGAACTCCGTCTTCCTGCTTGTAGGAGGTGTCGTGTTCCTCGTCGACGACGATCAGCCCGAGGTTCTGGAACGGCAGAAACAGCGATGACCGCGCGCCGATCACCATCTGCGCACCGCCCTGCCCGACCATTTTCCAGATCCGGCGCCGTTCGGTCATGGTGACGCCGGAATGCCATTCCGCCGGCTTGGCGCCAAACCGCGCCTCGACCCGGGTCAGGAATTCCGCCGTCAGGGCGATTTCCGGCAACAGGACAAGCGCCTGGCGCCCCTGGCGCAGGCATTCCGCCACCGCCTCCAGATACACCTCGGTCTTGCCCGATCCGGTCACCCCGCGCAGCAGGGTCGTCCCGTAGGCGCCGCTTTTCACCGCCGCCCTGAGCGATTGCGCCGCTTCCGCCTGATCCTCGGTCAGGTCCTTGCCGCCATGATCGGGATCGAGGGTCGGGAAGGGCACATCGCGCGGCCTGTCCTCTTCGGACACCGCGCCCAGTTTCACCAGCCCCTTGACCACGCCTGTCGACACACCCGCCATTTCGGCCAGTTCCTTCAGAGTGAAGGCCAGCCCGCCATAATCGCGCAGCACCTCCAATACCCGCGTGCGGGCATCCGTCATCCGGTCCGGATCACCCGTGCCCAGACGATAGATCTTCTGCATCGAGGGCGGATCGGAAAGCCCCGGTGCGCGGGTGGCCAGCCGCAGCATGGCGGACATCGGCGTCAGCGTGTAATCGCCCGCGCGGGTCAGGAAGGCGCGCATTTCCTCGCGCATCGGCGCGGCGTCCAGCACCCGGACCACGCTGCGGATCTTCGCGCGGTCGTAATCGCCCCTGCCCCGGCCCCAGACCACGCCAAGCACCTTGCGCGGGCCCAGCGGCACCTCGACGAACGCACCGCGCCAGCAGCCGCCTTCGGGGGCCTTGTAATCCAGCACCCGGTTCAGCGGCTGGGTCGTCAGCACGCCGACAAGATCGCCTTCGTCGAAGAAATCGGGCTCGGTCACGGCTCGCCTTTTATGGGTTTCGGGTTCAGCCTCTATGGGGTAAAGCCAAGCCGAGGAAAGTCCAACCCATTCGAGGACACGATATGAAATTCTTCGTTGATACCGCCGATTTCGACGCCATCGCCGAATTGCACGAACTGGGGATGGTCGATGGTGTGACCACCAACCCGTCGCTGATCAAGAAATCCGGTCGCGATATCCTGGAAGTGACCAAGCAGATCTGCGACCTGATCGACGGCCCGGTATCCGCCGAGGTGACCGCCACCGATGCCGATCAGATGATCGCCGAGGGCCGCAAGCTGGGCGAGATCGCCGAGAATATCGCCATCAAGGTGCCGCTGACCTGGGACGGCCTGAAGGCCTGCAAGGTGCTGAGCGGCGAAGGCAAGATGGTCAATGTCACCCTGTGTTTCAGCGCCAACCAGGCGCTGCTGGCGGCAAAAGCCGGCGCGGCCTTCATCAGCCCCTTCATCGGACGGCTGGACGATATCGCGCTGGACGGGATGGAAGTAATCGAAGACATCCGCACCATCTATGACAATTACGGCTTCGACACGCAGGTGCTGGCGGCCTCGATCCGGTCGGTAAACCATGTGCTGGAATGCGCACGGATCGGCGCCGATGTGGCGACGGTTCCGCCGGCGGTGATCAAGTCACTTGTCAATCACCCGCTGACCGACAAGGGCCTGGCCACCTTCTTGGCCGATATCGAAGCGGCCGGGATCAGGATCCTCTGACCGGAACTCGTTCCGGAAAGACCGAAAGGCGCGCCCCGTGGCGCGCCTTTTTCATTTGCCGGACCGGTCGATTTATCCACAGGCGCATTGGGCAGCAAACCACGGGATTCCCTTCCTGTTGAAAGATTTTCCACAGTTTTTCCACAAAACCGCGTGGTTCCCGCCCCGTTTTGCGGCCATCTGCCGACAAAAACATGAAGCAATTCGCGGAACCATCTGTTACCCTTCCCGAAAAAACGAATGGCGGATCCATGAGCAGCACACCCAAGATCGACGACGCCCTGCGGGAAAAAATCATCACGCGGCCTGACGTAATCCTTGACGATCAGGATCTCATGCTCGCGCTGATCGCGGCGAACGAACGCGCGATGGGCGGCAATATCGTCGACCTGCGCGGTATCGCGATGGAACGGCTTGAATCCCGGCTTGGCCGGCTCGAAGACACTCATCGCAGCGTTATCGCCGCCGCTTACGAAAACCTTGCCGGCACCAACCAGGTTCATCGCGCGATCCTGCGGATGCTGGACCCGACGGAATTCGAAGTCTTCCTGCGCGACCTGGGCGGGCCGGTGGCCGATACCCTGCGCGTCGACTGCATGAAGCTGGTGCTGGAATCTGCCCGGAACGACGATGAACCGGTGGTCAAGCGGCTGGGCGACGTGCTGTCGGTGGCCGAACCCGGTTTCATCGCCGATTACCTGACCCGGGGCCGCAACGTCCCGCTGCGCCAGGTCACCTTGCGCCAGATGCAGGAAGGCGCGCCGGAAGTCTATGGCGACAAGGCGGGCTGGATCCGCTCCGAAGCCTGCCTGAAGCTGGATTTCGGCGCCGGGCGCCTGCCCGGCATGCTGGTGATGGGATCCGAGGACCCGCATCAATTCACCCCGCAGCAGGGCACCGATCTTCTGGCCTTCTTCGCCGGCGTGTTCGAACGGTCGATGCGCCGCTGGCTGTCATGAGCCTGATTTCTCCGGCCGCCCGCGATGCCCTGCAAACATGGCTTGAAGGGCTGGTCGCCCTGAAGGACGCCTCGGAACACACAATCTCGGCCTATTCGCGCGATGTCGGCGACTTCCTTGTCTTCATGACCGAACACAAGGGCGAGGCGCAGGGAATCGCGGCGCTGTCGCGCATCACCGTGTCGGACATGCGCGCCTGGATGGCCTTCGCCCGGTCACAGGGTATCGCGCCCCGGTCGCTGTCCCGCAAGTTATCCGCAGTAAAAAGCTTCTATCGTCGGCTTGCGGAGCGCGAAGGGTTCGAACCCACCGCCGTTCTGTCCGCCCGGTCACCGAAATTCACCGCCAAATTGCCCCGACCTCTGGCCGAGGACGCCGCCCGCGACATGATCGAAACGGTGGTCCAGCAATCGGACAAGGATTGGATCGCGGCCCGCGATGCGGCGGTTGTCACCCTTCTGTACGGCTGCGGCCTTCGGATTTCCGAAGCTCTCGGGCTGAAGGGCCTGGATTTCCCGCTGCCCGAAAGCCTGCGGATCACCGGCAAGGGAAAAAAGGAACGGCTGGTCCCGGTTCTGCCGGCGGCGCAGGAAGCGATCGCCCGCTATGTGCGGCTTTGCCCTTTCCCGGTCGAACCCGATGAACCGCTGTTCCGCGCCGCCCGCGGCGGGGCGCTTTACCCGCGGGCGATCCAGAAAGTGATGGAACAGGCGCGGATGCAGCTTGGAGTTCCGGCCACGGCCACGCCGCACGCGATGCGGCACAGTTTCGCCACCCACCTTCTCAATGCCGGCGGCGATCTGCGGGCGATACAGGAATTGCTGGGCCATGCCTCGCTGACGACCACCCAAGCCTATACCGCGGTGGACTTGAGCCGCATCCTGGAAGTATACGATAGGACCCATCCAAGAGCAGGCTAGGCCGCAATACAAGGGTCCGGAATGATTATCACGAATGAATTCAAAGCCCTGTCCATCCACCTGCTGACAGCCACCGGGGCGGTATTTTCCATGCTGGCGCTGCTGGCAGCGGCCGAGGAAAAATGGAGCCTGATGTTCCTGTGGCTGGTCGTGGCCTTCGCGATCGACGGGGTCGATGGCCCACTGGCTCGCCGCTGTCACGTCAAACATTACGCCCCTCAGTTCGACGGCGCGCTGCTGGACCTGATCGTAGATTACCTGACCTATGTCTTCATCCCTGCCTTCGCGTTGTTCAAATCCGGCCTGTTGCCCGGATGGGCCGGATTGTGCGCGATCATCATCATCACCTTTGCCAGCACGATGTATTTTGCCGACACACGGATGAAGACCAGGGACAATTCCTTTTCCGGTTTCCCCAGCTGCTGGAACATGGTGGTGCTGGTGCTGTTCGCGCTGCGCCCGGATTTCTGGTTCACCCTGTCTCTGGTGACGGTATTGGCGGTAGCGATGTTCACGCAGCTGAAATTCATTCATCCGGTACGGACGGCGCGCTGGCGGAAGGTGTCACTGCCGATGGCGCTGGCCTGGACCTTCTTTGCCGGCTGGGCCGCCTGGGTCGATTTCCACCCTGAAAGCTGGGCGATTTGGGGGCTGATCGTATCCACGGTTTACCTGCTTCTGGTGGGTATCGTGCAGCAGATCTTTCCGGAACGGTCAACTGCCTGAGTTATGCACAAAATGTCAGATTAGGACAAAGATTCAGCCGAATCCTGTGGATAAGCTTCAAAAAAGGACTCATTTCTGCCGTAGCAACCCTCAGGAGAAGTCCATCTGAACTGCGGCACCGGGGGCTGGAAAAGCAGCGCGCGCGCCGGACACTTATCCCCAAAATGTATGATTTGGACAGGAATAGTGGGAATTTCTGTGGATATCTCGCCCAAAAGGACTCATTTATACCAAGCTGTGCCAATAGGCCCCAAATCAAGCCTCAAATCAGCAGGCCCGCAGCCCCTTCGTGCCGCAGCAGCCAGACCTTGGTTTCCACCCCGCCACGGCCGGTAAATCCCCCGAGGCCAGAGCTTCCCAACACCCGGTGGCAGGGGATCAGGATCGGGATGGGATTGCCGCTGCAGCCCTGGCCCACCGCCTGCGCCGGCACCTGCAATTCCCTTGCCAATTCCCCGTAGGTTCTTGTTTCCCCGTACGGAATCGCGGCTATGGCTGCGCAGATCCGACGCAGGAATTCCGACCCGTCCACCCGCAACGGCAGATCGAAATCGGTGCGTTCGCCGCGGAAATATTCGCCCAACTGCCGCGCCGCTTCATCCAGAACAGGCGAGTGATCGGCAAAGTCCCCACCCCATTCGGCCCGGGTAATGGCGCCGTCCGTTTCGGTCAGGGTAACGGCGCCAGTTGGCGTCTCAACGGTCAAGCGTAACATTCTGCCACCTTTCGGAAAAAAGGCCCTGAACCGGGTTCAGGGCCTTCTCTCTCGTTCAGCTCAGCGCCTCATCGCACCGTTTACACGTGCCCGGATGGCTGTGCTGGCCCACGTCGGGCAGGATTTTCCAGCAGCGCT
>JAWVXM010000173.1:0-5836 GCA_033723255.1 Thalassovita sp. | reverse complement strand
GAAAAGACCGTGACCCGCGAAGCCTTCACAAAGAAATATGCCGACGTGTTCAAGGGTGACGAACATTGGCAGGGCGTCGAAGTGACCGGGGGCGAAACCTACGACTGGCCGACCTCTTCGACCTATATCCAGAATCCGCCCTATTTCCAGGGCATGGGAATGGAACCGGGCACCATTTCGAATATCGAAGGCGCCAAGGTCCTGCTGATGCTGGGCGACATGGTCACCACCGACCACATTTCGCCCGCCGGTTCCTTTGCCGCCAGCAGCCCTGCCGGCAAGTACCTGACCGAACGGCAGGTTCCGCCGCGCGAATTCAACTCCTACGGATCGCGCCGCGGCAACCACGAAATCATGATGCGCGGCACCTTCGCCAATATCCGCATCAAGAACGAAATCCTGGACGGTGTCGAAGGTGGCTACACCAAGGGCCCCGATGGTCAGCAGACCAGCGTTTACGACGCCTCGATGGCGCACCAGGAAGCGGGCACCCCGCTGGTGGTCTTCGGTGGCGAACAGTATGGTGCCGGGTCGTCGCGGGATTGGGCCGCGAAGGGCACCGCGCTTCTGGGCGTCAAGGCCGTGATCGCGGAAAGCTTCGAACGGATCCACCGCTCGAACCTGGTCGGTATGGGCGTCATCCCGTTCGAATTCACCGGCGGCGACACCCGCAAGACGCTGGGTCTGAAGGGCGACGAAACCGTGGCGATTTCGGGCTTGGACAGCATCCAGCCGCTGCAGGAAGTGCCCTGCACCATCACCTATGGCGACGGATCGGAAAAGACCATCCAGCTGAAATGCCGGATCGATACCGAGGTCGAAATCGAATACATCGAAAACGGCGGCGTTCTGCATTACGTGCTGCGCAACTTGGCGAAGTCCTGATCCCTTCCTCCGAAGGCAAGCGAAAGCCCCGGCCAATCGGCCGGGGCTTTTTCGTTTGATTGCCCCCCTTCCAGAATCCTCAAGGGGCACCACCAATGCGATTTCATTTTCCGGTAAAACTATTTACAATTGAAATTTGATAGTGGTTCCAATCTCGTTTCGAGGGAAAGAAATGTGCTTGTCGGCGGAACAACGCATTCGCATTGAGCAGCAGCTGACCAACGAACGGAAATCGATCGGCCTGGCTTACATGCTATTGCTGTTGCTTGGCATATTCGGGGGGCACCGGTTTTATCTGGGCAAGATCGGAAGCGCCTTGATCATGCTTGCGACGTCGACCCTGGGCTGGGTCACCCTGGCGCTTGCGGGCAAGGCCATCCTGTTGTTCCCCCTGGGCGTTTGGATCATCCTTGATGTTTTCAAGGTGCCGCGGATGATCCGGGCGGACACCGAACTGCGCCGCAACCTGCTTTCCTGCCGGATCGACCGGATCGGGTAGCAAAGACCGCACCGGCAAGCCCCGGCCGCGTTTCCATGCCGCCGAAGCGATCGCGGAGGTTTCGCCCCCCATCGCCATTCGCTCTGGACCTTCCCCCGGCCGACGCGTTAACTCGCGCCGGCAAACCGGGACATGGGCGATGCAATACAGCCAGGTCATCCGCATCAACGGCTATCTCACCATTGCCATGGGAATGGCGATGCTGCCCTGCATGGTCCTCGACTGGGCCAGCGGCGGACAAAGCCCTGCCATGTTCGGCAAAACCGCGCTGCTGGCCGTTCTGAGCGGCGTTCTGGTCGTGCTGGCAACCAATAACCGACGCTCCACCGATATCGGCACCCGCGAAGCCTTTCTGCTGACGACCGGCACCTGGGCCTATCTGCCGCTGGTGGGCGCCCTGCCCTTCATCGTCGGCGCGCCCAACGTGCCCCTGACCGACGCCTATTTCGAAGCCGTTTCCGGCATGACCACCACCGGTTCGACCGTGTTCGACCATATCGAAACCCTGCCAAAGGGCATCCAGATGTGGCGCGGCATTCTGCAATGGCTGGGCGGCTTGGGCATCGTCGTGGTGGCGATGATCTTCCTGCCCGTGATGGGGCTGGGCGGCATGCAGTTTTTCCGCTCCGAAGGTTTCGATACGCTGGGCAAGGTTCTTCCGCGCGCGCCCGATATCGCCCGTGCGCTGCTTGGCATCTACGTATTTCTGACGCTCACCTGCGTGCTGGCCTATGTGATTTTCGGTATGTCGCTTTTCGATGCCACGGTGTTGTCGATGACAACGATTTCCACCGGGGGCTTTGCGAATTCGGATGCCTCCTTCGCTGCGTTTTCGGGGCCGCTGGAATATGTATCCGCCCTGTTCATGCTGCTGGCATCGATGCCGTTCATCCGCTTCGTCCAGCTGTCACGGGGCCAAGGCCGCCCGCTTTGGCAAGACGTTCAGGTCCGCATCTATCTGCGCTGGACCGCATACGCGATCGCGGCGGTGGTGATCTGGCGGCTGCTCCACGAAAGCCGTGATTTCCCCACCGTCCTGCGCGAAACCACCTTCAACATCGTCACCCTGTTTTCCGGCACCGGCTATTCCAGCGCCGATGTCGCCGGCTGGGGAAGCTTCCCGCTCAGCGTGATCGTTGTGATCGGCCTGATCGGCGGCTGCACCGCCTCGACCGGCTGTTCGGTCAAGATCTTCCGCTGGCTGGTGGTGATCGAGGCGATCAAAGCCCAGCTGATGAAAATCCGCGCCCCCAGTGCGGTGGTCACCCCCCGGTTGGGGGCCAAACCGATCGAACCGGACGTGTTCAATTCGGTGATCGCCTTTTTTGCCCTGTTCCTGCTGACTTTCGGATTTCTGTCCGTGGCGCTGGAACTGACCGGTCTGCACAATCAAACCGCGCTGACCGCCGCCTGGACCGCGATCGCTAATATCGGTCCCGCCTTCGGCCCCGAGGTCGGGCCCTCCGGCGCAATGGACGGTTTCCCTACGGCCGCCAAGTGGCTGATGATCTTCGGCATGCTGGTGGGGCGGCTGGAAATCCTATCGGTTTTCGTGCTGTTCACCCCGACCTTCTGGCGGGTTTGACCGCCCGCGTGGCGGACAGGGGCTATTGCCCCATCGCCTGCTCGATCGCGGGGCCCAGCTTGGCTTCGATTTCCCGCTCGGTAACCGGCCCGGCATGGCGCATGACGATGCGTCCCTCGCCGTCGATCACATAGGTTTCCGGCACGCCGTAGACGCCCCAGTTCAGCGCCATGCGGCCGCTTTCATCCGCCCCGATCGCGGCATAGGGATTGCCCAGCTCGGCCAGGAACCCAAGCGCCTTGTCCGGCTGGTCCTTATAATTCACTCCGTAGATCGCCACGCCCTCTTGCGCGAGCTTTTCCAGGTTCGGATGTTCCACCCGGCAGGGCGCGCACCAGGACGCCCAGAAATTCACCAGCTTCACCTTGCCGTCGCGCAGCGTCGCATCATCGAAACCCGCATTATCGCCAAGCGCCACGAGCTGCACCGCAGGCGCCTGCTTTCCGGCAAGGGCCGTCGGCAATTCGTCGGGGTTCTCCCGCCCCATGCCGATCCAGAACATCGCCGCCAGACCGGCGAAGATCACCGGCGGCGCGATCATCATCGGATTGATCTTAGCCATGCGTTTTGCCCCGCTTTTCAACCTCTTCCAGCGCCGCCTTCACCTTGCGCGCACGGCGAATGCTGACCACGACCAGCGCCAGGACCAGCAGGATCGACAGCGCGTAGGACGACAATACCGCCTCGGCGTATTTTCCAAGATCGGGCATCAGTTCATCCTTTCACGGGCCAGCAGCGCCCGCATCCGGCGGGCACGGATTTCGGTCTGGGTGCGCAGGAACACCAGCGCGATGAACAGCAGGACGAACCCCGCGATGCACAGCAGCAGCGGGTGGTAGAACACGTCGGCGACGTTTTCTTCCTTGTCCATCGACAGCGACGCGCCCTGGTGCAGCCCCTGGTTCCAGAAATTCACCGCATAGCGCGACAGCAGCGCGAAAACCGATCCCACCAGACACAGGATAGACGTCAGGTCGGCCGCCGTGTCGTCATTGTCGATCGCCGCCCAAAGCGCCATGTAGCCCAGGTAGAACAGGAACAGGATCAGGAACGAGGTCAGCCGCGGATCCCATTCCCACCAGGTGCCCCACATCGGCTGCCCCCAAATCGCCCCGGTGATCAGCGCGATCACCGTCATCACCGCCCCGATCGGGGCCGCCGCCCGCGCCGCCAGAGCCGAGACATGATGGCGCCGGATCAGCCAAATCAAGGACGCCACCAGCATCATGAACCAGGCATTGATCGCCATCAGGGCGCTCGGCACGTGCAGATAGATGATCTTCACGGTCGATCCCTGCTTGTAATCGTCAGGGGTGAAGAAGAACCCCCAAATCAACCCGACGACCAGCGCAACAAGCGCCAGCGACGACACCCACGGCAGGAACCTGTCCGTGGTGGCGATGAACTTTTTCGGATTGGCGTATTCCCAGATCGAGCCCATGTGCTTTTCCTATCTCCTCCCGCACGGTGTGCAAGTCACATCCACGTCAGCGCAGGTTTACCCTCAGTACCGCGGCCGATGCAAACGGCAGCAAAGCGATGGTGCCGCAGGTGATCCCCGCCAGCATCAGCAGGGGCGTGGTGGTTTCCATCCCGTCGATCGCCCGGCGCGCCATTTCCGCGCCAAAGATCAGCGTCGGCACATATAAGGGCAAAACCAGCAGACTCAACAGCAGCCCGCCACGTTTCAGCCCAACGGTCAGCGCCGCGCCGAAAGTGCCGATCACCGACAGCGCCGGCGTACCCAGCAGCAGCGAAATCACCAGCGGCACATATCCCGCGTCGGGCAGGTTCAGAAGCAGGCCGAAAACCGGGGCCGCGATCACAAGCGGCAATCCGGTGGTGATCCAGTGGGCCAAGGCCTTGATGCTGACGATGGCCTCCATCGGCAGAGGCGCGGTGGCCAGCAGGTCAAGCGATCCGTCCTCCCAGTCCAGCGCGAAGATCCGGTCCAGCGACAGCAGGCAAGCCAGCAGCGCACCCAGCCACAGGATGCCCGGCGCGATTTTCGACAGCAGCCCGCTTTCCGGTCCGACCCCGAAGGGCACCAGCACCACCACGATCAGAAAAAAAGCCAGCCCGAGGCCAAAGCCGCCGCCGGCGCGCACCGCCAGCCTCAGATCCCGTATCAACAGCGCTATCACAGGAAGGCTCCATCGAAATCGTCCAGTTCCGGCGGCACCGCCTTGAACGGCTCCACGTCCAGCACCCGCGCCTCGGCCAGCCCCAGATCGATATGGGTCGCCAGCAAGGCCAGCCCGCCAGCGGCCAGATGCGCCCGCACCGCTTCGGCAAACATCGCCACCGATGCCGCATCCAGCGACACGGTCGGCTCATCCAGAACCCAGACCGGCCGTCCGGTCACCACCATCCGCGCCAGCCCCAGCCGCCGCTTCTGCCCCGCCGACAACCCGCCCGCAGGCCGGTTTTCCAGCGCGACAAGGTCGAACGCCTGCAGCGCCGTGCCGATATCACCGGTTTCGAACACATCGGCCCAGAATTGCAGGTTCTCGCGTACGCTCAGCACCGATTTGATCCCGTCGGCATGGCCGGCATAGGCCATCGCATCGCGTTCCAGCCCCACCACGCCGGACAATGGCGGCTGCAGCCCGGCCACGGTGCGCAACAGCGTCGTCTTGCCGATCCCGTTCGGCCCGCGCAGCACCAGGGCCTCGCCACCGGAGACGGTGAACGACACCCCTTCCAGCACCGCGATGCCGCCCCGCGCGACGGAGAGATCAGAAACAGTCAATTCCATGGCTCTCTCCTATCCCATTGACGCGCCCGACAAAAGCGCGATCGCACCGACTGCGGCACTCCGCCTTGGTCCAATTCCGCTTCTTCTTTTCATAAATATCCCGGGGGTG
>JAWVXM010000172.1:0-5848 GCA_033723255.1 Thalassovita sp. | reverse complement strand
GCGGCCGCTGCGTTGGACAGTGGCTGGGTCAGCAGCACCGTCAGCAGCGACAGGACAATCATGACAGCGCCATGCCCCAGCGGCGCGACATAGCGCAATATTCCCTCGGCCAGCCAGTCCGCCGCACCGGTCTGCAGCATTGCCAGGCCGAGGCTCGACATGCCCCCGATCAGGATCAGGATACGCCAGGACACCTTGGCGAAAGCATCCCGCAGGGCGATCCTGCCGGTCAAGACAAGGCTCAGAACCGCGGTCAGAAGCGCAATGCTCATCGGCAGCAGACCCAGTGCAGATATGACGATCGCGGCAAATAGGGCGCTGAGCGTATACCAGCCTTCCCGCCGGGTTGGGGTAACCGGCTCTGACCGCCCCATCAGGTAGATATCGACATCGGCATCGACGCGTTTCACCCCGGCCGCCGTGCCCGCAAGACACAGGATATCGCCCGCGCGCAGGCGCATCAGGCCGATCCGCGCCACGCGGGTATAGCCGGCGCGCCGCACCCCGATCACCGATACATCCGGGGCAAGCCTGCGCCGCATTCCGGCCACCGACAACCCGACCCATCGCGACCCTGGAAGCAGGATCGCCTCGGCTGTGACCTGTGCAGGGGCCGCCTCGATGTCGCCGTCGAGCCTGAACCGGCCATCCCCCAAGAGCCGCACGAGCGCGCTTCCCGGGGCATGCACCAAGATATGATCGCCCTCGCGAACCTTGCGGCGGGGATGGGGGGAAAGCCGGCCTTCGGCGGTGTCGACCGCAAGCGGAACAACCCCAAGATCGGGCAGATGCAGATTGCTTATCGCGACATCGGCCGCCTTGGAGCCCGGCGCCACGACGAGATCGGCAAGGAACAGATCTTCCCGTTCTGCCCCCGCTTCATCTTCTTCCGGTATCGGGATCAAGCGATGCCCCAGCACCACCACGGTAACTATACCCGCCACGCTAACCGCAAGCCCGACCCAGAAAAATTCGAACAGCTTGAACGGCTCCAGCCCCATCCGGGTGACAATCCCATTGGCAGCGATGTTGGCGGAAGTACCGATCAGTGTCGCGCATCCCCCCATCATCGAGGCGAAAGCCATCGGCATCATGAAACGCCCCGGGCTGACCCCGGCCTTGTGCGCCGCTTCGCTTGCGATGGGCATCATCACCGCGGTGGTGCTGGTATTGCTGAACAGCATAGACAGGGTTGCGGAACTGGCCATCAGCCGGGCGACGATACCCGCGGGCGACCGCCCCGACCTCCCTGCCAGCCAGGCCGACAACCCCGCCATGACGCCCGATTCCGACAATCGCCGGGACAGGATCATGACGCAGGCCAGTATCACGATGGATTCGCTCGCAAATCCCCGCAACGCCTCCTCCGCGCCCATCACCCCGCTGGCAGCAAGCAGGACAACAAGCCCGAGCGCGGTGATTTCCGGCGCAACGAGTTCTGTCGCCAACAGCCCTGCAGCGGCAACGAAGAGGACAAGAACAAAGACAATTTCAACGGTCACGCAGATGCCCCACATGCAATCGCTTCTGCCCCTATGGTGCGGATTGGCGCGGATTTGTCCATCGGGTCTTCATCGACCGGCGACTGCTCCACCTGCTGCAGGAAAACGGTTACCCGAACCGGAAAGGCTTTTGCCCGTATCCCGCCGCTGCTAGGCTGCCTGCATGAGTTTCAGAACATGGGCAATTGCCCTGGGCATGCTGATATTGATCCTGCCGACCGTTTGGCCGGTGCCGGAGGGCATGCCCGCCACGGCATGGCTGGCTGCGGGGCTTGCGCTCACGATGGCGGCCTGGTGGCTGAGCGAGGCGCTGCCGCTTGCCGCAACCGCTTTGCTGCCACTCGCCGTCGCACCGCTGCTGGGCATTGCCGGGATCGCGGATATCGCGGACCATTACAGCCATCCGCTGATCATCCTGTTTCTTGGCGGTTTCCTTCTGGCCCGCGCGATCCAGGCATCCGGCCTGCACCGGCGGCTGGCTATGACGCTGCTGAAAGCCGCCGGCAAACGGCCGGCACGGATCCTCGCATCGATGATGCTGTCGACGGCGTTCCTGAGCCTGTGGATCAGCAACACCGCCTCGACCATGGTGATCGCGCCGATAGCCGCGGCGATTGCCGGATCACAGCCCGACCGCCCGCAATTCGGCACCGCACTGATGCTTGGGGTGGCCTTCGCAGCCACGATCGGCGGAATGGGATCTCTGATCGGCACGCCGCCGAACGCGATCTTCGCCGCCCATGTCAGCGCCACCTACGGGATCGAGATCGGATTCGCGCAATGGGCCGCGGTCGGGCTGCCGGTCGCCCTTATCCTGCTTGCCGTTACCTGGCTGCTGCTGACCCATCTCACCCCGGGCTTGCAGCAACAGGAGCTGGCACTGGATTTCGGAGCAGAGAAAACCGCGATGAGCACCGCCGAACGCCGCGTGGGCGTCATCGCAACGCTGACCGCGCTGGCCTGGATTTCGCGCCCCCTGATGGATTGGCTTTTCCCGGCATTGCAGATTTCCGATGCCGGCATCGCGATGCTGGCGGCGCTGGCGCTTTTCATCGTGCCCGACGGCAAGGGCGGACGGCTTCTGGATTGGGATACGGCGACCGGCCTGCGATGGGATGTGCTTGTCCTCTTCGGCGGCGGGCTGGCGCTGGCCGGGATTCTGGATCAGACCGGGCTGGCCGGATGGATCGGGGCGCGGGTCGAAACGCTTGATCACCTGCCCGAATTCGCGCTGCTTCTGATACTCGCTGCCTTGATCGTCTATATCGGCGAACTGGCCAGCAACACCGCGATGGCCGCGATTTTCGTGCCCATCGCCGGTGCGGCGGCTGCAACGCTGGGCACCGACCCGGTGATCTTCATGCTGCCGGTGGCGCTGGCGGCCTCCGTCGGGTTCATGCTGCCGGTGGCCACCCCACCCAACGCGATCGTGTTCAGCAACCCGGCGGTCACGCGCGGTGACATGCTGCGTGCCGGTGCCTTGCTTGATATCATCGGAATTGGGGTCGCGGTCGTGGCGGGCATGGTGTTGGCGCCGGCGATCTTCGGCTGAACCCTACCTGCCGGTGCCCCCGATGGATGTCACCGGCGTTCAAACCCAGCGGCGGGTATCCAAGACCCGCTGCAGGATGGCATGCGCGCCGGTGTCCCCCAGCTGGCACGAAACATGAAGCGGCCAGGTATCGCGACATCAACCCGCTGGCCGATCCCGGGCAACCTGCGCCAGAAAGCGGGATTGATCCGAACCGTCCTTCTGCTATCTAGTGAAGGGCCCGAGGCACGGAACATCAGATGATTCAGTACTCTTTGAAATGTGCACAAGATCACCGCTTTGACAGCTGGTTCCAGTCGGCAGAAGCCTTCGACAGGTTGAAAAACGCCGGGATGGTCACCTGCAGCATCTGCGGATCGAGCGAGGTAGAGAAAGCGGTCATGGCACCGCGGGTCAGGCCCAGCCACAAGGCAGCGCAGGCCGCAGCTGAGACCCCGGCGGAAGATGCGCCCGCGCCGGCGCTCAGCGAACCGGCCAGCCCGGCCGAACAGGCCCTGGCCGAGATCAAGAAGAAGATCGAAGAAAATTCCGAATATGTCGGCGGCAACTTCGCCAGCGAAGCCCGCGCGATGCATGAAGGTGAGGCGCCGGAACGGGCGATCTACGGCGAAGCGAAGCTCGATGACGCCAAGAAGCTGATCGATGACGGCGTGCCCGTCACGCCGCTGCCCTTTCTGCCCGGCCGCAAATCGAACTAAATCAGGAAAGAAGCGTCTGCATGCATGTCATCATCACGGGCGCCAATCGCGGGATCGGCCACCAGCTTTACTCCAATTACCGCGATCAAGGCCACGAGGTAACCGGCACCGCGCGCTCCGGCGGCGCCTACCTGCCGCTGGACGTGACCAAGCCCGATCAGTTCGCTGGACTGGCACAGGCGATGGATGGCAAGCCGGTCGACCTGCTGATCTGCAACGCCGGGGTTTACCTCGACAAGGGGCAATCGCTGGCCGGGGGATACCCGCCGGAAATGTGGGCCGAAACCTTTGCAACCAACGTCACCGGCGTATTCCTTACGATCCAGTCTCTGCTGCCCAATCTGCAGATGACCGACGGTGCCAGGGTCGCGATCATCTCGTCACAGATGGCATCGCAGACCAATGCCCCGGGCGGCAGCTATATCTATCGCGCCTCCAAGGCGGCGGTGCTGAACCTTGGCCGCAACCTCGCCGCAGACCTGAAGGGGCTGGATATTTCGATCGGCATCTATCATCCCGGATGGGTGCAGACAGACATGGGCGGGAATGCGGCCGATATCACGGTGGAAGAAGCCGCGGATGGGTTGATGGAGCGGTTCAGCGAACTTGGCCCGGACAGCACCGGCTGCTTCCTGACCTGGGACGGACGGAAACACGTTTTCTGATGGCTGTCTTGGTGACCTTCGCGGGACTTCCGGGCACGGGCAAAAGCACCATCGCACGTCACCTGAGCGCACGCCTGCCGGCCGCGTGGCTGCGCATTGACGCGATCGAACAATGCCTGCGCGACATTCAGCCCGATCGGCATGACATGCAAACCCATGGCTACCACATCGCCGCCGCGGTCGCCGAAGGCAACCTTGCCGCCGGGCACAACGTGATTGCCGACAGCGTCAACCCGAGCCCGCTGACCCGAGAGATCTGGTCCGCAATCGCGGAAGTCGCGGATGCGCGGGAATTGCGGGTCGAGCTGATCTGCTCCGATCCCGTCAAGCACCGCCACCGGGTCGAGAACAGGCGCCCCGACATCACCGGGCTGAAACTGCCCGACTGGTCAGGCGTTCTGAACCGGGAATACCAGCCCTGGACCGAAGCCGACCTGCATATCGATACCGCCGAACTGTCGCCGGATCAGGCGGTGGAAGAGATCATGGCAGCGCTCGGCTGAACCTCGCGCGAATTGCGAAATTGCTTTCCTGGCGCTGTCTTCCCCGGACAAAGTCGCATCGACCGATCGCCGATCCGTCGAAACGACCGCCCTGCGTCGCCGAGTCTGCCGCATCGCCCCCGCTAATCCTCTTGCCCTTGAGCCCCCGTTTGCATAAACCCGGCGCGATTGAAGGGACCAAGGAAAACCATGCCCGTTCTCGTGATGAAATTCGGCGGCACCTCCGTCGCCACGCTCGACCGGATCAAACGCGCCGCCAAGCGGGTGGGGCTCGAAGTGTCCAAGGGCTATGACGTGATCGTCATTGTCTCGGCCATGTCGGGCAAAACCAATGAACTGGTCGGCTGGGTAAACGAAACCTCGCCGCTTTACGACGCGCGCGAATACGACGCCGTGGTCAGCTCGGGCGAAAACGTGACCGCCGGGCTGATGGCGCTGACGCTGCAGGAAATGGGTGTGCCGGCACGCAGCTGGCAGGGCTGGCAGGTACCGGTGCAAACCACCGACGCCCATTCCAGCGCCCGGATCGAGGACATCCCGCCGGAAAACATCAACGCTAAGTTCGCCGAAGGCATGAAAGTGGCCGTCGTGGCCGGGTTTCAGGGCATCAGCCCCGAAGGTCGCATCACCACGCTGGGTCGCGGCGGATCGGACACCACGGCGGTGGCCTTCGCCGCCGCCTTCGACGCGGAACGCTGCGACATCTACACCGACGTGGACGGGGTCTATACCACCGACCCGCGGATCAGTTCGAAAGCCCGCAAGCTGAACAAAATTTCGTTCGAGGAAATGCTCGAACTGGCCTCGCTCGGCGCAAAGGTCCTGCAAACCCGATCTGTCGAACTGGCGATGCGCGACCAGGTGCAACTGCGCGTGCTGAGTTCGTTCGAAGACCCGTCTGATGAGGCAGGCACGCTTGTCTGCGACG
>JAWVXM010000171.1:0-5865 GCA_033723255.1 Thalassovita sp. | reverse complement strand
CGCCGCCGATCCGGTCGGCCAGTCCGCTGGCGATCGGATCCGGCTCGGCCGCGCCCAGCCCGAACAGGCCGAATTTCAGCGACGAGGACCCGGCATTCAGCGTCAGAGCGTGACTCATCCCTTGCCCCCGCTCAGCCGATGATGATGCAGCGTCGCGACCGCGCAGGACACCAGCCGCGCCATGTCGTCATCGGCCCGGCTGTTGAGGATGATCGGCACCCGCGCCCCCAGCACCAATCCTGCACCTTCGGCATGGCTGATATAGGTCAGTTGCTTGGCCAGCATGTTGCCCGCGTCCAGGTCGGGAACGACCAGAACCTCGGCCCGGCCGGCCACCGGCGACTTGATCCCCTTGGTGCGGGCGGCGGCGATATCTACCGCGTTGTCCATCGCCAGGGGGCCTTCGACCAGCCCGCCGGTGATCTGACCCCGGTCGGCCATCTTTGACAAAAGCGCGGCATCGACCGAAGAGGGCATGTCGGGATTGACCGTTTCCACCGCCGACAGCACGCCGACCTTCGGTTCCTCGATCCCAAGTGAAATCGCCAAGTCGATGGCGTTCTGACAGATATCCATCTTGGTCTTCAGGTCCGGCGTGATGTTGATCGCGGCATCGGTGACCAGCAGCAGATGCGACAGGCCCGGTACATCCATCACGAAGACATGGGTGAAGCGGCGCCCAGTGCGCAGCCCGGTCTGCTTGTCCAGCGCCGGGCGCAACAGGTCGTCGGTATGCAAGTGCCCCTTCATCAGCGCCTGCGCCTTGCCGTCATTGATCAGCTGAACGCATTGCCTCGCGGCGTTCCGGTGATCGGGTTCGTTGATAACCTCGACACCGTCGATCGCATAGCCAAGCTCGGATGCCAACGCTCGGATCTTGTTGGCATCCCCGACGAGGATCGGATCGATGAGCGTGTGCTCGCGCGCCAACAAGGCGCCGCCCAGCGAATTGGGATCTTCGGGGCAGGCAACGGCGGTCTTCAGCGCGGGCAGGGGTTCCGCGCGGGCAAGCAGCTTTTCGAAATGCCGATGACGCTGCACGATCAGGCCAGGCAGGTCGTGGCTGTCGTAATGCAGCTTTGTCGCCGGGGCTTCGACGCAGGCCGTGCCTGTAACAATAACTTCGCCATCGGACATCCGTTCAATCACGGTTTCCATCACCGCGCTGCGGGTTTCGCGGTCGACGGATTTGACGGTGACCCGGGCGCAGAGCTCTTCTCCGGCATTGGCATGTCCTGCGAATTTCAGATCCTGGCTGCGGTAGAGCGAACCGGCCCCGGGCAGGATATTTCCCAGAACCGCAGAGATCAGCGAACCAAGGAACATGCCCGGCGCGATGGCTTCGTTCTGGCCATCGCCGTCGCCATCCTGATCGAACAGATGCATCGGATTGTGGTTGCCGGAAACATTGGCGAAAACGATCAGGTCATCCTGAGTGACAAGACGGCGTATTTCCGCACTGTCGCCGGGGGAAAGTTCTTCGAAAATCTTGTTTTCTATAAGCATGTCAATCAGCCTCACTGCTCCCGGCCTTGGTTAGGACCGCCGGCTTACAGGACTATGACAATCTGATCGGACGCAGGCAAAGCCTGTCTGATTATTTTCTCGCAAAGACGCTGATTTTGCAACGAGACAAAGATTGCTCGAACACAATCACGGGCTGTTTGTCGCAAAAACGCGTCAGACGAAATTTGCCGTTTTCAAGTTGTTATTATGATTTTGTGGCAAAACTCATTTCGGATATGGTCTCCCCAATAAGGTGAGTAGCATGGCGTGAGATATGGCCTTCATGGCTGTCCAGAACATGATCCCGGTGAACGAGGAGGCACAAAATCAGTTTCGATTGTGTCTTCCTGAAGGGACCGGACCTGACCTACGTCGGTAGTGATGCCACTTTCGCCAAGCTTGCCGGGGTGCGAACAACGGCGCAGTTGTCGGGGCTGAGCAACCGTGAAATTCCCCGTGCTGAAATCGCGGCGTTTGAAGAAGAAATGTACCGCAAGGTTGTCGATAGCGGGCAACCGGTCAGGAATGCCGAATTCGATCTCGTGGTGGTGCGGGGACTCCACGCCGCTTTCAAAGTCAGCAAGACTCCGATGTTCGATGAGAATGGCGGACTGACCGGCATTCTGACGAATTACAAGGACGTATCCGCCGAACAGAGCGGTACCGCAACAAATTCCAACGGGTCCTGGGCGAACTTCAGCTCATCGAAAGCGTGGCCAGCATCGCGAACAGTGCCGGAAGCGCCGATGTGGCTTTCGAAAAATCACTGGCGCTCATGGCCAAGTTTCTGGACTGGCCAGTCGGCGGCCTGGTAAGGGTGCACAAGGACGGCGATGACATTAGGCTGGTCCCGCAGGAACCTCTCCATATCGCGGATGAAGAAAAATTCGGCTGCCCGCGACAGCTGGCCCGCGAGCGCGTGTTCCGCCCCGGTGAAGGCGCGCCCGGCGTTACCTATCTGCGCGGCGTGCCGCAGTGGTACGAGGACATCTATTCCCAGACCGACTTCAAGCTGAAGAACAGCATAGAGGTCCATAGCATCCGGTCCGCCCTGACCGTACCGGTTTATGTCGGGGCCGAAATCGTTGCCATTCTGGTTTTCTATTCGGACCGGGTCGCCCCCCGGCGACATCCACGCGTTCGACCTGATGCATCGATTGGGGAGTGCAGCTGGGGCGCGTCGCCGAGCGGGAAAAGACCGCCGAGGCGCTGCTGCAAAAGCGCGCGGCCGAGGCGGCGAATGCCGCGAAATCCGTGTTCCTTGCCAATATGAGCCATGAAATCCGCACGCCGATGAACGGGATCGTCGGCATCATCGAATTGCTGGCGCGCAGCCCACTGAACGACCAGCAGGCGCGGATGGTCGACACGATCCGGGATTCGTCCTTTTTCCTTCTGGGGATCATCGACGACATCCTGGATGCCGCGAAAATCGAGGCCGGCCAGCTGAGAATCGAAAATACAGACTTCCTGTTGCTCGAAGCGGTTGAACGCACCGCGGAAACTCTTGCCGTGCAGGCTCAGAACAGCAGCGTGAAACTTGTGATGGCGGCTGACCCCGGCCTGCCAGACATGGTGTGCAGCGACCCGATCCGGCTGCGGCAGATCCTGCTGAACCTGCTGAGCAACGCGGTCAAGTTGTCCAGGCGAGAAGATGGCGCGCAGGGCAATGTTGTGCTCAGCGTAGCCCCTGGTGCCGACAGTAACGAAATCGTCTTTTCGGTCCGCCACGATGGTATCGGAATGTCGCAAAGCACCATCGAGCGGATCTTCAAACCCTTCAATCAAGGAGAAGAATCGACCACGCGCCGTTTCGGCGGCGCCGGATTGGGATTGGCCATCGCCCAAAACCTGGTCATGTTGATGGCGGGCACGCTGGAGGTTGATACTGAAATCGGCGTGGGATCGGTATTCACCGTCAGACTGCCGATGGGGTCCGTTTGCGGCGACACCAAGCAGGCATTGCGCCCGGTCGGCGGAATCCATCTGGTGATGATGGCCAGCACGTTGGATTTCTGTGACCGCATGCGGCGGTTCTTCGAGCACCGCGGCGCCCGTGTTGAGATGAGCGAAACACGCGCTGATCTCGAAAAAAGCGGCACAGCGCGCAGGGCCGAACACGGTTGTCCTGCTGGCTTTGCCGACGAAAGAGGAAACGGACATCGCGGAATGGGCGCTCCGGTAGATCAACCCGAAATGCCGTGTCATCCTTCTGGATGCGACGCGCGATCGCCCCAAGGGCCTGATCAACGACACACTCTATGTGTCCTATCGTTTCCCGCTCCACTACACGGATATTCTGCGGGGATTGGCGGTTCTTACCGGTCGTGTGAATGCAGTGAAGGGAACCGGTGCGGACGCCGAAACAGACCTTCCTGTTGATGCCGCAGCGGGCAGGATGCGGATCCTGATCGTGGATGACAACGATCTGAACCTCAGCGTGCTCTCACAACAGATCACATTGCTCGGATATGATTACGATACCGCAGTGAACGGCAACGATGCCTATGCAAAGTCGAAAGCCCATCGGCATCCGCTGGTCCTGACCGATTGCCAGATGCCGGAAGCCGACGGTTTCCAACTGGCACGCAGTATACGCGCCTTAGAAGCCCAGAACGATCTGGCCCCGGTGCCCATCATCGCCATTTCCGCAAATGCCCTGGCGGACGAGGCAAAACGCTGCTTCCAGTCCGGCATGGACGACTATCTGATCAAGCCGGTGAAGCTGAAAGAACTGAAAACAGTGTTGGCCAAATGGGGGCCGCGGCGTGACAATCCGAAGGCGCCGCAAAAAGGCGGGTAATCCGGATGCCTGCAGCACGATTCTACGGTCCACGCTTTTCCGAACTCGTGCCGCGAAGCCTCTGAATTAAAGCCACATTTTCGGCAGATCCTTCGCGTCATAGTAAAGGCGAGCGACGCGGATCTAGGCGGATGGGAAAAACCGGAAGGCGGATCGGCAAGGCAGGTCGCTCGCGCTGATCCGGCGGGAAAACCTGCTGGGCAAACGCCGCCGCTGGCCATGCGAAGGCCCGATCGGTACGCGCGCGGCGATGCGCTGTGCCAGGCCGCCGGCGGAAGCGGCCACGGCGATCAGTCTTCACCCTCTTCGGATCGCCCCCGGAACCCGGTGGCAACGACGAATTTCTCGGAACTGTCAGACCGTGACGCAGGTGGCTTCACATTCACTACCTTGGTGAATTTCTGCTTCAAAAGTTTCTGCAGCTCACCCTCTGCGCCACCGGCCAGAACCTTGGCAACGAAGGTCCCGCCTTCTTCCAGCACGTCGAAGGCGAAATAGGCCGCGGCCTCGCAAAGGGCGATGATCCGCAAATGGTCGGTCTGCTTGTGCCCCGAAGACGCCGCCGCCATGTCAGACATCACCACGTCGGCCTTGCCGCCGAGCCATTCCTTGACCTTTTCATCGGCGTCGTCTTCCATGAAATCCAGCTGGTGCGTTTCCGCACCCGCGATCGGTTCGACCTCCTGCAAATCGACGCCAAGGATCGTGCCGATCTTCTTGCCTTTCTTTTCGCCAAGCGCGTTCACGCGTTTCACCGCCACCTGGCACCAGCCGCCGGGGGCGCAGCCCAGGTCAACCACCCGCGCGCCGGGCACGAGGAAACGGAACTTGTCATCCAGTTCGAGGATCTTGAACGCCGCCCGGCCGCGATATCCTTCGGCCTGGGCACGTTTCACGTATGGATCGTTCAGTTGCCGCTGCAACCAGAGCGTGGAGCTCAGCTTGCGCCCGCGCGCGGACTTCACCTTGACCTTGAGATCGCGCTGGCCGCGTCCGGATGTGTTTTTCTTGCCTGGTTTCTTTGCCATTTCATTATCCTCATCGCCCGCGGAATCGGTGACCCCGGGGCGGAAAATCACCTTTGGATCGTTTCAGAACGGCCCGTCTTCAAGAACGCCATCTGCACTCATCTGGGCGTAAAGCAGCCCTTCGCGCAGGCCGCGGTCGGCCACCGACAAGCGGTCGGTCGGCCAGCAGCGCAGCAGCGCCTGCAGGATCGCCGCCCCCGACATGATCAGCGCCTGACGGTCCTGACCGATGCGCGGATCGCTCCGGCGCCCCTGCGGGCCCAGCATCAGGTAGTTGCGGATCACCTTGTCGATCTGGTCCGAGGTCATCCGCAGCCCGTCCACCTTGGTGCGGTCATAACGCTTCAGCCCCAGATGCGACGCGGCGACGGTGGTCACCGTGCCGCTGGTGCCGACGATCTGGAAACCGTCGCGGGTCTGCTCGTCCTTGTAGGGGGCGAACTCGGCCAGGTTCTCTTCGAAGAACCAGCTCATGAGGGCGAACCGCGCGGCATCGTCCTCTACGTCGTTGAACTGGTCGCGCAAGGT
>JAWVXM010000170.1:0-5867 GCA_033723255.1 Thalassovita sp. | reverse complement strand
TCTGATTTATGGTCCGCAGACCACCTTGATGATCACCTTCGGGAAGGGCGTGCTGCAATATGTGCGCGATCCGCTGGACGGGATATTCAAGCCGGTCACCCGGGAACTGACCATCCCGGCAAGCGCCAATGAATTCGCCATCAACGCTTCGAACTACCGGCATTGGTCGAAACCGATCCGCGCCTATATCGACGATTGCCTCGCCGGCAAGGAAGGGCCTCGGGAGAAAAATTTCAATATGCGTTGGGTTGCCTCGCTGGTCGCGGAAACCCATCGCATTCTGACCCGCGGCGGTATCTTTCTTTATCCCTCCGACAACCGCCCCGGGTACGAAAACGGACGTCTGCGGATGGTTTACGAATGCGCGCCCATCGCCATGCTGGTCGAGCAGGCGGGCGGCCAGGCCACATCGGGATGTGATCGGCTGCTGGGCCAGCAGGCCGACAGCCTGCATGCCCGCACACCGCTGATTTTCGGAACGACGGACAAGGTCAGCCGCGTCTGCGCTTATCACGACCTTCCGGAACAAGAAGTCTCCGCCCTGTTCGGCAATCGCGGCCTGTTCCGCGCCTAAGGAAACAAAAAATGTCCAAGAAACACCCCATCATTTCGGTGACCGGGTCCTCCGGCGCCGGCACCACCACCGTCAAGACCACCTTCGACCAGATTTTCCGCCGCGAAGGCGTGAAGGCGGTGTCGATCGAGGGCGACGCTTTCCACCGCTATGACCGTGCCGCGATGAAAGCGGAACTGGAACGCCGTTATGCTGCGGGCGACGCGACCTTCAGCCATTTTTCCTATGACGCCAACGAATTGGCGAAGCTGGAGGACGTGTTCCGCACCTATGGCGATACCGGCAAGGGCGAAACCCGTCATTACGTGCATGACGAAGACGAAGCCGAACGCTGGGGATCGGCCCCCGGCACCTTCACCCCGTGGGCCGCGTTCGAAGACGATTCCGACCTTCTGTTCTACGAGGGGCTGCATGGCGCGGTGGTCAACGACGAAGTGAACCTCGCCAAACATGCCGATCTCAAGATCGGCGTGGTGCCGGTGATCAACCTGGAATGGATCCAGAAGATCCACCGCGACAAGGACAAGCGCGGTTACACAACCGAAGCGGTCACCGACACGATCCTGCGCCGCATGGATGCCTATGTGAAATGCATCTGTCCGCAGTTCACGGAAACCGACGTGAATTTCCAGCGCGTCCCCGTTGTCGACACCTCGAACCCGTTCATCGCCCGCTGGATCCCGACCCCGGATGAAAGCCTGGTGGTGATCCGTTTCGCCAATCCGCGGGGCATCGATTTCCCCTACCTGACATCGATGATCCAGGGCAGTTGGATGAGCCGCGCCAATTCCATCGTCATTCCCGGCGGCAAGATGGATCTGGCGATGCAGCTGATCTTCACCCCGATGGTCGAACGGCTCGTCCGTGAATCGAAGCGCGCCTGAGGAGGATCGACATGAACCGGCAAAGCCCCGTTTCCATATCTGAACAGGTCATGGCCAATGCCATCCGAGTGCTGGCGATGGATGCCGTGCAGGCCGCCAATTCCGGCCATCCCGGCGCCCCGATGGGGCTGGCCGACGTGGCCACCGTGCTGTTCAACCGCTTCATGCGGGTCGATCCCGCCGATCACCAATGGCCCGACCGCGACCGCTTCGTGCTGAGCGCGGGGCACGGGTCGATGCTGCTTTATGCGATCAACCACCTGCTGGGCTATGACGACATGGACATGGACCAGCTGCGCAACTTCCGCCAGATGGGATACCGCACCGCCGGCCACCCGGAATTCGGCCATGCCAAGGGGATCGAGACCACCACCGGCCCGCTGGGACAGGGCATTGCCACCTCGGTCGGGATGGCCCTTGCCGAACGGATGCAGAATGCCCGTTTCGGCGATGACCTGGTGGATCACTGGACCTATGTTCTGGCCGGTGACGGATGCCTGATGGAAGGCATCAGCCACGAAGCGATCGATTTCGCCGGGCACATGAAACTGGGCCGGTTGATCGTGTTCTGGGACGACAACAAGATCACCATCGACGGGTCGACCGACCTGTCCACCTCGATGGATCAGCAGGCGCGGTTCAAGGCGGCGGGCTGGCACGTGCAGTCGATCGACGGTCATGACCATGACGCCATCGCCACCGCCATTGAAATGGCCCGCGCCAACCACAAGCCGTCGCTGATCGCCTGCCGCACCGTGATCGGCAAGGGCGCCCCCAACAAGGGCGGCAGCCACAAGGTGCACGGCTCCCCCCTGGGCGAAGAAGAAATCGCAGCCACGCGCGAGGCGCTGAACTGGCCCTACCCTGCCTTCGAAGTCCCGGCCGAGGTGAAATCGGCCTGGGAAGCGATCGCTCAGCGGGGTACGGACCTGCGGAAAAGCTGGCAGGACCGGTTGAACGCCGCGCCCAAGAAAGACGATTTCGCACGTTCGATCGCGGCACCGGACATGGCAGCGCTCGATGCGGCAATGAACACCTACAAGGCGCGGCTTTCCGCGGATCAGCCCAAGGTCGCGACCCGCAAGGCCAGCGAAATGGCGCTGGAGGTGGTCAATGCCACCCTGCCCAATTCCGTCGGCGGCTCGGCCGACCTGACCGGATCGAACAACACTCTGACCAGCGGCATGCGTTCGGTCAGCTGCGACGATTACAGCGGTGATTACATCCATTACGGCATCCGTGAACACGGCATGGCGGCGGCGATGAACGGTATTGCCCTCCATGGCGGCTTCGTCCCCTATGGCGGCACCTTCCTGGTCTTTGCCGATTACTGCCGTCCGGCGATCCGCCTGTCGGCGCTGATGGAAGTGCCGGTCACCTATGTGATGACGCATGACTCGATCGGGCTGGGCGAAGACGGTCCGACTCACCAGCCGGTGGAAACCATTGCCAGCTTGCGCGCCATGCCCAACCTCAACGTGATCCGTCCCGCCGACGCGGTGGAAACCGCCGAGGCCTGGCAGGTCGCCGCCGGATCGGACCGCACGCCAACGGTGCTGTGCCTGTCGCGACAGGGGCTGCCGACCCTGCGCACCAACCACACCGAAGCGAACCTGACCGCGCGCGGCGCCTATGTGCTGCGCGAAACGCCCAAGCGCGACGTCACCCTGATCGCCACCGGGTCCGAAGTCGAACTGGCGCTCAGGACCGCCGATCTGCTGGCCGAAAAGGGCGTGCAGGCGGCCGTGGTCTCGGCCCCCAGTTTCGAACTGTTCGCCGCGCAGGACGCTTGCTATCGCGCCGAAGTGCTGGGCGATGCCCCGCGCGTCGGGATCGAGGCAGCCGTGCGCATGAGCTGGGGCCAGATGCTGCGCCCCGAGGACGGGTTCGTCGGGATGGGCAGCTTCGGCGCCTCCGCCCCGGCGGCGGAACTCTACGCCCATTTCAGCATCACGCCGCAGGCCGCCGCCGACACGGCAATGGCCCTTCTGTGACGACAAGAGACGAGGACGATATGACTGTCAAAGTAGCCATCAACGGATTCGGACGCATCGGACGCTGCACCTTTTCCCACATCGCCGAAAGCGCCCGTAACGATATCGAAGTGGTCGCGATCAACGCCACCGGCCCGATCGAGACCACCGCACATCTGCTGCGCTACGACTCGGTCCATGGCCGCTTCCCCGGCGAAATCCGGGTCGACGGCGACAGCATCGATGTCGGCAATGGCCCGATCAAGGTCTATTCCACCTATGATCCCAGCGAACTGGACTGGTCCGGCGTCGACGTGGTGCTGGAATGCACCGGCAAGTTCAATTCCAAGGAGCAAAGCCAGGTCCACATGCGTCAGGGCGCGAAATCGGTGCTGATCTCGGCCCCGGCCAAGGGCGTCGACCGGACCGTGGTGTTCGGCGTGAACCATCGCGATCTGCTGGCCAGCGACACGATCATTTCCAACGGGTCGTGCACCACCAACTGCCTGGCGCCGATGGCCAAGGTGCTGAATGACAGTGTCGGCATCGAAAGCGGCATCATGACCACGGTGCATTCCTATACCGGCGATCAGCCGACGCTGGACCGCCGCCACAACGACCTGTACCGCGCCCGCGCCGCCGCGATGAGCCTGATCCCCACCTCCACCGGGGCGGCCAAGGCGATCGGCGAGGTACTGCCGGAACTCAACGGCAAGCTGGATGGGTCGGCCATCCGCGTGCCGACCCCGAATGTCAGCGCCGTCGACCTGACTTTTCGTTCCTCCAAGGGCGTGACCGTCGCAGATATCAATGATATCATGGCTGAAGCCGCCGCAAATGGTATGCGCGGTATCATCAGCTATGAAACCGAACCGAAGGTTTCGGTCGACTACAATCACGAAACCCATTCATGCAACTTTGCCAGCGATCAGACCAAGGTTATGGGCGACCGCCTAGTCCGAGTTATGGCTTGGTACGACAACGAATGGGGCTTTTCCTGCCGCATGGCCGACAATGCTGCGCATCTGGGCCGGATGCTGGCATAATCCCGAAAGGAACGAAGCAATGGCATTTATCACACTGAGGCAAATGCTGGATCACGCTGCCGAACACGGCTATGGCGTGCCCGCCTTCAACATCAACAACATGGAACAGGGCCTCGCGATCATGCAGGCGGCGGCGAAGACCGATTCGCCGGTGATCCTGCAGGCCAGCCGCGGCGCACGTTCCTATGCCGGCGATATCATGTTGCGCCACATGGTCACGGCCCTGGTCGAAATGTTCCCCTCCATCCCGGTCTGCCTGCACCAGGACCACGGCAATAACGAAGCCACCTGCCTCAGTGCGATCCGCCACGGATTCACCAGCGTGATGATGGACGGCTCTCTGGAAGCGGACATGAAGACGCCCGCCTCCTACGACTACAATGTCGACATCACCAAACGGGTCAGCGACGCCGCCCACTGGGTCGGTGCATCGGTCGAAGGCGAACTGGGCGTCCTAGGCAGCCTGGAAACCGGTGAGGCCGGGGAAGAGGACGGATCCGGCGCGGTCGGCAAACTGAGCCAGGACCAGCTGCTGACCGATCCCGATCAGGCGGTCGATTTCGTGATGAAAACCGAATGCGACGCGCTGGCGATTGCCTGTGGCACCAGCCACGGCGCCTATAAGTTCAGCCGCAAGCCCACCGGCGACATCCTGTCGATGGACACGATCAAGGCGATCAACGAAAAGCTGCCCAACATCCATCTGGTCATGCACGGCTCGTCTTCGGTCCCGCAGCACCTGCAGGACATCATCAACGCCTTTGGCGGCGACATGCCGCAAACCTACGGCGTGCCCGTCGAAGAAATCGAAAAGGGCATCAAGATGGGCGTGCGCAAGGTCAATATCGACACCGACTGCCGGATGGCGATGACCGGCCAGTTCCGCAAGGTCGCGCAGGAAAAGGCCAGCGAATTCGACCCGCGCAAATTCATGATCCCGGCGATGGACGCGCTGGAAGAACTCTGCCGCGACCGGTTCGAACGCTTCGGCACCGCCGGTCACGCCGCTTCGATCAAACCCATCCCGCTGGATGACATGGCCCGCCGCTACGCGGACGGCGCCCTGTCGCCGCAAACCGCGGCCGCCGCGGCCGCATGATCCTTCCGGGGCGGTTGCTCCGCCCCGGGCGTTCCCATCCTGCACGCCCCGGAAAGGAAATCCGACATGTCCTTCGACCGTTCCCTCAAGATCGCGCCGTCGATCCTGTCCGCCGATTTCGCCAATTTCGGCAAGGAAATCGAGGCGATTGAGGCGCAGGGCTGTGACTGGGTCCATGTGGACGTGATGGATGGCCATTTCGTGCCGAACCTCACCTTCGGACCGCCGCTATGCGCCGCGATCCGCAAGCACATCAACACGGTGATGGACGTGCACCTGATGATTTCGCCG
>JAWVXM010000169.1:0-5900 GCA_033723255.1 Thalassovita sp. | reverse complement strand
GTCACGACCATCGTGAAAAATGCATCGGGCCGGTCGCGGGGGCTGGAGGGCCTCGACGACGTGGGCGCCATGGTGCTGGGCGAGATGCCCGATCACCCTGTGCCCGTGCCCATGAACGGGGCCATCTACATGGCCGATCTGTCGGGCGGGCAGAAGACCGGGCTGTTCTTCGATCAGCGCCCCAATCACGCCTTTGCGGCGCGGTTGTCGCAGGGCGCGCGGATTCTGGACGTGTTCAGCCATGTCGGCGGGTTTTCCCTTGCCGCGCTGGCCGGTGGGGCGGCAAGCGGGCTGGCGGTGGATGGGTCGGAAGCGGCGCTGTCGCTGGCGGCGCAAGGGGCCGAGGCGATGGGCGTGTCCGACAGGTTCGATACCCGCAAGGGCGATGCCTTCGATGTGCTGACCGCGCTTGGTGAGGAGGGCGCAAAATTCGACGTGGTGATCTGCGACCCGCCCGCTTTCGCGCCGTCGAAACAGGCGCTGGAAGCGGGGTTGCGCGCCTATGAACGGGTGGCGCGACTGGCCGCGCCACTGGTGGCCGAGGACGGCTACCTTGTGCTGTGTTCCTGCTCGCACGCCGCCGATCTGGCCAAGTTCCGCGGCGCCTGCATCCGCGGCATCGGCCGGGCCGGGCGACAGGCGCAGTTGATCCATACCGGGTTCGCCGGGCCCGACCATCCGCTGATGCCGCAGTTGGCGGAAAGCGGATACCTGAAATCGCTGTTTTTCCGCCTGTGACGCCGATGAAGGTGCTTCTGGACACCTGCGTGATCTATCCCACCGTCATGCGCGAAGTGCTGCTTGGCGTGGCGCGGGCAGGGGTGTTCACGCCGCTCTGGTCGGCGCGAATACTGGAAGAATGGGCCCGCGCAGCGCGCAAGCTGGGCCCGGGCGGCGAGGCGCAGGCGCGCGGTGAAATCGCGATGCTGCGGGCGGCGTGGCCCAAGGCCGAGGTGCATTGGAAACCGTCGCTGGAAGACCGCCTGTGGCTGCCCGATGCCGCGGACACCCATGTTCTGGCCGCGGCCATCGCGGGCAGCGCGGACCTGATCCTGACGCTGAACGCGCAGGATTTTCCGCGCAACGTCCTGGCCGAGGAAGGGCTGGCGCGGCAGGACCCGGACGGGTTCCTGATGGGGATCTGGCAGGCGCAGCCCGACCTGGTGGCCGATGTCGTTGAAAAGGTGCGGCTTGAGGCCGAGCGGCTGTCGGGTGAGCCCTGGGAGGTTCGCAAGCTGATGAAGAAGGCGAAGCTGCCGAGGCTGGGCAAGGCATTGGCGGGGTAATTTGTCGCCTAGCCGAGCAACAGAGGTTCGCGCCCGACCCCGAGGGTGGGCGCGGTGCCAATTGCACACGTATTTCTTTAAACCACAGACGTCACAACGCACGGAGACGACTGCACCAATTCGCGCCCGTCCTGGGGGGCGGGGGTCGGGCGCGAACCGGATCGCAAGCGATCCGGGAGGGTATACTCGAACGAAGTGATTGGGCTGAGGATCACCCCTGCCAGCGCGTTTCCAGCTTTTCGATCGCCTTGATCCGTTCCGGTGTCTTCGGGTGGCTCAGCAGCCAGGCCGGGGCGGCGCCGGCGTTGGACTGGGTCAGCGCTTCGAGCTTGCGGAACAGGTCCTTCTGCGGTTCCGTCCCGATGCCCGCCTTGGTCAGCAGGGCGGCGGCGTATTCATCGGCCTCGTACTCGTCGCTGCGCGACAGCCGTGCCGCCAGCAGCGTCATCAGCCCGTTGGCGATATAGCCGCCGATGCCCGGCAAGATCCGCGACAACACCATCGCCAGCGCGGTCCTGAGCGCGTTCTGGCCGGAGAAATCGATCATCCGGCGGCGCGAATGGCCAAGGGCGACATGGCCCAGCTCATGCGCGATGACGCTGGCCATTTCTTCCGCCGTGACCGCGCCCTGCCTGAACTTGTCGTAGAAACCGCGGGTGATGAAGATCCGCCCGTCGGGGGCGGCCAGCCCGTTCACCGGTGCGATCTCGTACAGGTTCACCCGGATGCGGGGAAGCTCCAGGGCGGCGGCCAGCCGGTCCATCACCCGTTTCAGTTCGGGATCGGCAAGTTCGGTCGAATTCGCGTCGAGTTCCCGCGCGGTGCGCCAGGCGGAAAACCGGTACATCGCGTAGCCATAGATAAGGGCAAGCAGGATCGGTGTAAAACGCAGCATGTCAGAGATATGGGGCAGGGCGGCGGAAAGGGCAACCGGCCGGGGTGGCGAATTCTGACGCAGAAAACGCCTGCCTCAGCGCGTCAGTTCCTTCATGCCCCGTTCGATCCCTTCCAGTGTCATCGGCACCATGCGGCCTTCGAAAATGTCCGAGATCATTTTGATCGACTGGGTGTAGTTCCAGTATTTCTCGGCCACCGGGTTGATCCAGATGTGCGACGGCCACTGATCGCGCGCGCGCTGCAGCCAGACCTCGCCGGTTTCGGCGTTCCAATGTTCGTTGGCGCCACCCGGATAGGCGATTTCATAGGGAGACATCGACGCATCGCCGACGAATATGCATTTGTAATCCGGCCCGTAGGTGTGGATCACGTCCCATGTCGGCGTCTGCGCGTCCCAGCGGCGGCGGTTGTCCTTCCATACGCCTTCGTAGAGGCAGTTGTGGAAATAGAAATGTTCCATGTGCTTGAATTCGGATTTTGCGGCCGAAAACAGTTCCTCAAGCACCTTGATATGCGGGTCCATCGATCCGCCCACGTCGAGGAACAGCAGCACCTTTACCGCGTTGCGCCGTTCAGGGCGGGTTTTCACGTCGAGATAGCCGTGTTCGGCCGTCGCCCGGATCGTGTTGTCGAGGTCGAGTTCGTCATGCGCGCCGTCGCGGGCCCAGCGGCGCAGCCGTTTCAGTGCGACCTTGATGTTGCGGGTGCCCAGTTCCACATCGCCGTCGAGGTTCTTGAAGTCGCGCTTGTCCCAGACCTTGACCGCGCGCTGGTGGCGGCTTTCCTTCTGGCCGATCCGCACCCCTTCGGGGTTGTAGCCATAGGCGCCATAGGGCGAGGTTCCGGCGGTGCCGATCCACTTGTTGCCGCCCTGGTGGCGGCCCTTCTGTTCCTCGAGCCGCTGCTTCAGCGTTTCCATCAGCTTGTCGAACCCGCCAAGCGCTTCGATCTCGGCTTTTTCTTCCTCGCTGAGATATTTCTCGGCCAGCTTTTCCAGCCAGTCGCCGGGGATGTCCACGGCCTCGAGAACATCGCCCAGCTGGATGTTTTCCAGCCCTTGGAAACTCGCGGCGAAAGCGCGGTCGAACTTGTCGAGGTTGCGTTCGTCCTTCACCATCGCCACCCGCGCCAGGTAATAGAACCCGTCGACGTCATAGGTGACCAGCCCGGCCTTTATCCCCTCGAGAAAGCTCAGGTATTCACGCAGCGAAACCGGAACGCCGCCTTTCCTCAGGTTTTCGAAGAAGGGCAGGAACATGGATCTTACACCGCTGCGCGGTGCACGAAGACGGTGATAAACAGGCCGATGATCATGAACAAGATGGCAAAACCTGCCGCATATTGCAGCATGTCTAGACCTTTGCCGTTACGCCGTTTGGCAAGAAGCGCCCCGAAAAGCGCCCCGAAAATAGCCCCCGCAATGACGATCATATCTGCCCGGTACTCCTTTTCAGCGGGCTCAATGCGGTGATTTCCTTAAGCTTGGCCCGCACTGCCCAGTCAGCCCCGAACCCGTAACGTGCCCAGCCCAGACTGTCCAGCCTGACCATGCGGGCTTCGGTGGTCCGGCCCAGCAGGTCCAGCGCCTCGGCGCGCAGCAACAGCAGGGTCGACAAGAGCGCCGCGTTTTCATGCTGGGCGGCGACGTTCAGATGCGGGTCGATGATGCCAAGCGCCGCCTGGCCGCGGCCTTCGCTGATCGCATAGGCGGCCAGTTGCTGCGCCACCTGCGAGGCGTGAAGCCGCGTGTCGGGCGCCTGCCCGTAATATTTCTGTGCGGCGCTGAAATGCGCCAGCGCGATATTCGCATCGTAGTTCTGGGTCAGCCGGCCAAGCGCGTAATGCGAAAAGGCGCGCCGGAGATCGGTCCAGCCCTCTGAACGGGCGATATTAACCGCGCGCTGCGCGGCGGCGCGCCGGGTCGTCGGATTGCTGCCGGGGCCAAGTGCGGCCTGGATCGCATCGATCCAGCTGCGTGGGGTTTTGGGCAGGTAGCGCGGGGCGCGGTGTTGGCCGGCGGGGTTCAGCGCGGCAAGGATGCCGGGCAGTCTGGCGGCCACCTCGCCACGGGTCATGCCCGAGCGAAGCTGCGGCGAATAGAACGCCCGCAGGATCAGCATGTCGTAGCCCGTGAGGACCGTGTGCACGTTGTCATCGTTGAACACGCTGTCGGACAGGCGGTAAAGATCGTTCAATGGTCCCAGAGCCTGGGCCAGTTCCTCATGAAGGCAATCGCGCAATTCCTGTGGCGGCGCATCGGCGGGCACGAAGATTGCGAGCTTTTCGCGTTTGGCCAGCCGGGTCCAGTCGGTGCGCGGTGCGCGGCGGGCACTGGCGTATTCTTTCAGGCTCGATACGTTGGGCACGACGAAACAGGCGGCCTGCGGCAGATGCTTGCGGATCTGCGCATGGCTGACTGCCTCGATCGTGATCGATGCGCTTTTCGACCGGGTCCTGTGGATTTCTATCCCCGCCTCGCGGCGCAGCCGGGTCAGCAGGTGGTCAAGGTCGATGCCCAGGCTGATCGGCGCCTTGCCGGTCACCCGCAGGCTGATCGGTCCTTCGAACCGGGTCAGGACCGGCAATTCGCGCCCCGATTCCAGCCGGAAAGCAAGGTCGAGGAAATCCCGGACGATATCGGCATTCGCGGCGCGCGGCGTATCCGGGCGGGGGCCGGAAAATGTCTTCATCGGCGGCAGCAGGGGGGCTGCTTCGGTCGAAGCGCGCGTGGGCATCTCGCTCGGGGCCGTGGACATGCAGGCACCAAGCGCAAGGCACAATGGCAGCAGCATACGCGGAATGATCATCCTGTGGGTCCCCCGGTCCGACGCAATGAGAAACTCACAGATACCATACTTTTGGCTCTCGGATTGGCAAAATGGCTGACACTCGCGTCAGAATTCCGACGCGAGATGAAATT
Organism: Thalassovita sp.; assembly: GCA_033723255.1. GTDB lineage: Bacteria > Pseudomonadota > Alphaproteobacteria > Rhodobacterales > Rhodobacteraceae > Thalassobius. The sequence goes on along the minus strand of JAWVXM010000169.1, from coordinate 797 downwards.
GATGCGTAACAGCTATTGCGAAAATCGGGCGCAAATATGACCGCTGGACGGCACAGGGTTGAAGCGGGGTGTACGCGGAACGCGCGATCCGTATTTCCTCGGCGTTATCGCTGGTTGCGCGCCATGAAGGCCAGGCGTTCGAACAGGTGCACGTCCTGTTCGTTCTTCAAAAGCGCCCCGTGCAGTTTCGGCAGCGCATTTGCCCCGTCACGTTTCAGATCCGCGGGTTCGAGGTCTTCTGCAAGCAGCAATTTCAGCCAGTCCAGCACCTCGCTGGTGGACGGTTTCTTCTTCAGCCCGGCCATGTCGCGGATTTCGTAGAACTGGGTCAGCGCCGTGGTCAGCAGCTGTTCCTTGACGCCGGGGTGATGCACTTCGACGATCTGTTTCATCGTGTCGGCATCGGGGAAGCGGATGTAGTGGAAGAAACAGCGGCGCAGGAAGGCGTCGGGCAGTTCTTTCTCGTTGTTCGAGGTGATGATCATGATCGGGCGATGTTTCGCTTTGATCGTTTCACCGGTCTCGTAAACGTGGAACTCCATCTTATCGAGTTCTTGAAGCAGGTCGTTGGGGAATTCGATGTCGGCTTTGTCGCTCTCGTCGATCAGCAGGACAGGAAGCTGTTCGGAGGTGAAGGCTTCCCAGAGCTTGCCCTTCTTTATGTAGTTCGAGATGTCGTGTACGCGCTCGTCGCCCAGCTGGCTGTCGCGCAGGCGGCTGACGGCGTCGTATTCGTACAGGCCCTGCTGTGCCTTTGTCGTCGATTTGATGTTCCATTCGATCATGCGCAGCCCCAG
>JAWVXM010000168.1:0-5940 GCA_033723255.1 Thalassovita sp. | reverse complement strand
TGCGCAGCTTTCGGATTGCGAATTGATCCTGCGCGTGGTCGATCCGCAACCAGAACCGTTCCCGTTGCCGAACGGCCGCTACCTGGTGGCGCGGCCGCCCTTTACATTGGCGTCGGAAAAGGCGCTATTCGCGGAACTTGATATCGATTTCGTCGTGGCGAAAAATTCAGGTGCCAAAGGGTCTTACACAAAGATCCTTGCGTCGCGCGAGATGGATATTACGGTGCTGATTATCGATCGGCCGGAACAGCCGGGCGCGCCGCGGGTGGCAACGGTGGGAGACGCTTTGATGTGGGTGGAACAGCTATGACCGGGCGTATCATCGAAACGCTTGATTGCGTGGCCGAAGGGGTGGACTGGCTGTGCGCCAACGATCCGGGAATGGCCAAGGCCTATGAACTGACCGGTCCACTGCCGCTGCGCCGCCGAGAGGACGGGTTCACCGAGCTGTTGAGCGCGATCGTGTCGCAACAGGTCAGCGTCGCCTCGGCCAACGCGATCTGGGCGCGGCTGGAAGCGGCGGGGCTGCTGCAGCCCGAGGCGATCATTGCCCGCACGCCCGAGCAATTGCGCGAAGTGGGATTGAGCCGGCAGAAAGCGCGGTATGCCAAGGCGCTGGCCGAGGCGGGGATCGATTACGACGCGCTGCGGGAGGTCCCGAACGAGGAGGTGGTGAAGATTCTGACCGCCGTCACCGGAATCGGCGTCTGGACGGCCGAGATCTACGCGATGTTTTCGCTTGGCCGCGCCGATGTGTTCGCGCCGGGGGATCTGGCGCTGCAGGAAGCGGTGCGGATCCTCTACGGGCTGGAGGAACGCCCCAAGGAACGGGCGCTGCGGCAGATGGCCGAACGCTGGAGCCCGTGGCGCGCGGTTGCGGCGCGGCAGCTCTGGGCCTATTACAGGCTGGCGAAGGACAGAGAAGGGATCGGATGACACGGGTTTTGCAGGCGGGCCGGAAAGAGCCCATTTCGGGGGTAACGCGCTCTGTCGTGGTGTTTCTGCACGGCTATGGCGCCAACGGGGCGGACCTTCTGGGTCTGGCCGATCCGCTGGGCGAACACCTGCCCGACACGCTCTTCATCGCGCCCGACGCGCCGGAAAACTGCGCCGGGGCGCCGTTCGGGTTCCAGTGGTTCCCGATCCCGTGGATCGACGGTTCGTCCGAGGAAGAGGCCGAGCGCGGCATGGTGCAGGCGGCCGAGGATCTGAACGCCTTCCTCGACGCGGTGCTGATCGACGAGGACCTGCTGCCGGAACAGATGGTGCTGTTCGGGTTCTCGCAGGGCACGATGATGTCGCTGCAGGTGGCGCCGCGCCGCGAGGATGAAATCGCCGGGATCATTGCCTTTTCCGGCAGGTTGATGTCGCCCGACCTGCTGGGGGACGAGGCGGTGTCGAAGCCGCCCATCCTTCTGGTGCATGGCGATCAGGATGACGTGGTGCCGGTGCAATCGCTGCCCGAGGCGGCAGAGGCGCTGCAGCACGCGGGATTCCGGGAAGTATACGCCCATGTGATGAAGGGCACCGCGCATGGCATTGCGCCTGACGGGTTGTCGGTGGCGCTGGCCTTCATGCGCGACAAGCTGGGGCTGTGAGCCGGGACGGGCAGGAGGGGCGTTGCCCCTCTTGGCTGCGCCAATTCACTCCAGGATATTTGTGAAAAGAAGAAGTGGTGCGGGGCGCGGCTGCCGGAAGCGTTGTGCCCGAAATTTGTGCAACCCGCCGTCACGGTACTGTCACCAAGCCGCGTTAGGTCTTGGGGGGAGATACTGCATATCGTGGGGCTTGCCCGAGAGCCCACACGATATATAGTAAAGTTAGTGTTGGGGTGGGATGTCCCGCCCTGGTGCCGCATACCGGCAGGCCGGGCGAGGAGATTTGAACGTCATGGACGGAGATTTCAGGCACGAATTTGTCAGGGAAAGGGGCGTGTTGAAGCAACACCCCGCGCTCGTGCTGAATGCCGATTACCGGCCCTTGTCCTATTACCCGCTGTCGCTGTGGCCCTGGCAGGAGGCGGTGAAGGCGGTCTGGCTCGACCGGGTCGATATCGTCGCCGAATACGACTGCGAGGTCCGAAGCCCGAGTACGCGGATCAAGATACCCTCGGTCGTGGTTCTGAAAGACTATGTCAAACCCCAAAAGCGCGTGGCCTTCACGCGCTTTAATTTATTTCTGAGGGACGAATTCCGCTGCCAGTATTGCGGCGGGCGGGGCGATCTGACCTTCGACCACGTGGTGCCGCGCGCCGCCGGCGGCATCACCAGCTGGGAAAACGTGGTGGCGGCCTGTTCGCCCTGCAACCTGAAGAAAGGGTCGAAAAGCCTGCGCCGGGCCGGGATGAACCTGCGCAAGCCGCCGCGCCGCCCGACGGCGGAGGAGCTGCGCAACACGGGCCGCAAGTTCCCGCCCAATCACCTGCACGAGAGCTGGCTGGATTTCCTGTACTGGGATGCCGAGCTGGATGCGTGATCTGTTCGCCGAACCTTGAAACAAAAAAGCGCCCCGCAGGGCGCTTTTCCAATTCCGGGTCTGGCGAAAGCTCAGCCTTCGGCCTTCGGCGCTGCCTTGGGGGCGGCGGGCTTGGGGGCGGCGGGCTTGCCGGTCGACAGCGGGTCGTCCTGGCGCTGCACCGAGCCTTCGAAATGGGCGCCGGATTCGATCGCGATGGTCTTGTGGATGATGTCGCCTTCGACCCGTGCGGTCGAGGTCAGGCGGACCTTCAGACCGCGCACGCGGCCGACGATGCGGCCGTTGATCACCACGTCATCGGCGACGATTTCGCCCTTGATGGTGGCGCTTTCGCCGACGGTCAGCAGGTGGGCGCGGATATCGCCTTCGACGGTGCCTTCGACCTGGATGTCACCGGTGGTTTTCACGTTGCCGGTGATGTGCAGGTCCGACGACAGAACCGATGCCGGCGGCTTGGCCTTGGCCGGCGGTGTCTTGTAGTCGCCTTTGGGAGGCACGGCAGGGGTTTCGGGGGCTGCGGGTTTTGCAGCGTCTGCGGCCTTGGGACCGGGTTCGTTGATTTTGCTCTTAGAAAACATCGTTTGCAGCCTTGATATAGATCATCGGATTGACGGCCTTGCCGCCGACTCGCACCTCATAGTGCAGATGGGTGCCTGTGGAACGTCCAGAATTTCCCATATCACCGATACGTTCCCCGCGCGAGACCCTTTGGCCTACCTTCACGCGAATTTTTGAAAGATGTGCATAGCGCGTTTCGATTCCGAACTCGTGCTTGATCTTGATCAGCCGGCCATAACCGCTGGACCAGCCGGCATGAACGACCACGCCATCGGCGGTGGAATAGATCGGGGTGCCGGAAGGCCCGGCGAAATCCGACCCCTTGTGCATGCGTCGGCCGCCGGTCTTGGGATCGCGGCGATAGCCATAGCCGCTGGTATAGCGCACGGCGGTCTTCACCGGCTTGGCGAAGGGCGCCTTGGAAGCGGCGATCCGGTAAAGGTTCAGCGCGTCAAGCTGGCTCAGGATGCGGTTGGCGCGGGTTTCGTCGATGCTGGGTTCTTCGCCACGGGTCGAGAAGGACAGCGGGGTCAGCGGCCCGCCCTGGCCGGAATAGGTCCGCCGCACCTGGCTGATCAGGCTTTCCGTGCTCAGCCCGGCGGCGCGGAACATCTTGTCCAGAGGTTCGACCGAGATCGTCATCGCGTCTTCCAGCTGGCGGAAGATCTGATCGTTCTGGTCGCGCATCAGCTTGATTTCGAATTCAAGCGCGTCGGCGGTATCGAGCGCATCCTGCGCGTCTGCCAGTATCTGGTCGCGTTCGGTCGCGGTATCGGACAGGGCAGAGACCAGGAAATCGACGGTTTCGGTCACCGTTCCGCTGGCATCGGCCAGCCCCGTGCCATTGCCGGTTTCGGCGGCTTCGGCCTGCAGCGCGGCCAGATCCCGCCGCGCGGTATCGCGCTGCTTCATCACCTTGCGCAGGTTGGCCTGGATCACCTCGATCCCGGTTTCCAGTTCCCGCCGCGCGGTTTCCGAGGCCAGAAGTTCAGTCTGCATTTCCGAAATCTGGTCCAGCGCCAGATTGAACCGGGCGCGGGCGGCCTGGGCTTCCTCGGCGCGGGTATCGCGTTCGCTGGCCAGAAGATTCAGCCGGCTTTCATAGGTGCGTTGATCGCGCTTGGCCTGTTCGCGGAAATTTCCCGATCCGATGCTGTCCATCAGCAGGACCGAGGTGGCCACGATGGCCCATGCCACCACCAGCGTGCTGCCGGCAAATGCGAAAAGCTGCGTCGATGGACGCAGGCGTATGAAACGCGTCTCATTATCCGATTTCAGAAAGAGCCGACGTTCCGGGAACCACCGTTCCAGCGTGGCGTCGATACGTGCCGCAAGACGTGTTCTCACCCGTCTGTCCTTTTATTATCCGTCCCCAACCGCAATCGCTACGCTCTCCCCGTCGCACTTGCGTTTGCAGTTGTTTACCAAAGCTTGACGTCGGAGCAACAAATTTAACGAAATGTAGCGCGTCGGGCGGACAAAATCCGCCCAACTGGCAAAATATTGCCGATTCGGGAAAGGCTTAGCCTCCCTTCGGGGGCGTCTGGTCGGCCAGCGGCCAGTAGAAATCCGGCGGCAGTCCTGCTTCGGCGCGCTTTTCTTCGTTGAAGGGCGGTTTCAGCGCTCCGTGGAAATATTTCCGGACCAGCTGGTGGAACACGTCCTTGGGGTCCTTTTCGTGCCGGCCGCACAGGAAGTGGAACCATTTCGAGCCATAGGCGACATGGCCGACTTCTTCGGCATAGATCACCTTCAACGCCTCGACCGTGTCGGTTTCGCCGGCTTTCTCGAAGATCTCGATCATCCCCGGTGTCACGTCCAGCCCGCGCGCTTCCAGCACCATCGGCACCACGGCGAGGCGTCCCATGATCTCCTCGGCGGTGTCTTCGGCGGCGCGCCACATGCCGGCATGGGCGGGCAGGGCGCCGTAATGGCTGCCCATCTTTTCAAGGCAGTCGCAGATCAGGTTGTAATGCTTGGATTCCTCGTCGGCCGATTTGACCCAGTCGTCGTAGAACCCCATCGGCATCGGGACATGGCCAAAGCGCGCGATGATGTCCCAGTGCAGGTCCACCGCGTTCAGTTCGATATGGGCCACCGCGTGCAGGATCGCGATGCGGCCGGTCGGGCTGCCGGGGCGGCGGCGCGGCACGTCGCGCGGGTCCAGCAGGTCGGGTTTTTCGGGACGCGCCGGACGCAGCGGCGGGTTGGCGGTGCCGACGGGGATCGTTTCGCCCGCTTCGCGCGCGGCGAACCATGTGGCGGCGTGCTTGTGAGACAGCGCGGTCTTTGCGCGCCCGTCGGCGGTGGTCAGAACCTCCACCGCCATTTCCGTCAGGGTCCTGTTCACAGCGCTTTCACCGCTTCCAGAACCTCTTCGGCATGCCCGTCGACCTTCACCTTGCGCCATTCGCGCGCGATGTTTCCTTCGCCGTCGATCAGGAAGGTCGAGCGGACGATGCCCCAGAACTTCTTGCCGTACATGCTTTTTTCTTTCCACACGCCGTAATCTTCGCAGACCGTGTCATCGGCATCGGACAGAAGCGGGATGCCCAGTTCCTGCTTGAGGCGGAATTTTTCGTGATCGGCGATGCTGTCCTTTGAAATGCCGAACACCTTGGCACCCGCCGCTTCGAATTCCGAATGAAGGGCGGTGAAGGCCTTGGCTTCCTTGGTGCAGCCCGATGTGTTGTCGCGCGGATAGAAGAACAGGACAACGGGTGCGGGGCGCTGCGCCGACAGGGTGACGGGATCGCCGCCATCCTGCGGCAGGGTGAAATCGGGGGCGGGAGAGCGGTCGGTCACTGCAATTCCTCATTCGATGGATTATGGTCCGGGTTAGGTATAGCGTTGCGACCGCAAGAATAAAGAGTACAGACATCACAGGCAGAGCAGCAGGAGACCGGG
>JAWVXM010000167.1:0-6029 GCA_033723255.1 Thalassovita sp. | reverse complement strand
GCGAACTGGCGATGCAGGTCCGGCGCGAATTCGAATGGCTCTACGCCGGCACCGGCGCGGTGCTGGCGTCCTGCGTCGGCGGCATGGACATGCGCACCGAACGGCGGGCTCTGGAACGCGGCGCCCATATCGTCGTCGGCACGCCGGGCCGGCTACGCGACCATATCCAGCGCGAAAGCATCGACCTGTCGGCGATCCGCGCCGTGGTGCTGGACGAAGCCGATGAAATGCTCGATCTGGGCTTTGCCGAGGATCTCGAATTCATTCTCGGCACCGCGCCGGACACCCGCCGCACGCTGATGTTTTCGGCCACCGTCCCGCGTGAAATCGAACGGCTGTCGAAAACTTTCATGCGCGAAGACGCCCAGCGGGTGAAAACCACATCCGCCACGCCGCAGCATGCCGATATCGAATACCGTGTCCTCAGCGCACGGCCCGACATGACCGAAGGCGCGGTGATCAACACGCTGCGCTTCTATGATGCGCAAAACGCCATCATCTTCTGCAACACCCGCGCGATGGTCAGCCGGCTGACCGCGCGGCTGTCGAACCGCGGTTTCCAGGTGGTCGCGCTGTCCGGCGAATTGAGCCAGAGCGAACGCAGCCACGCATTGCAGGCGATGCGCGACGGCCGCGCCCGGGTCTGCGTGGCAACCGACGTCGCCGCGCGCGGCATCGACCTGCCCGGGCTCGACCTGGTGATCCATGCCGACCTGCCGAACAATTCGGAAACCCTGCTGCACCGTTCGGGCCGCACCGGCCGCGCCGGGCGCAAGGGGGTATCGGCGCTGTTCGTCACCCACCGCAGCCAAAAGAAGGCCGACCGCCTGCTGCGGTTTGCCAAGGTCAAGGCGGAATGGGGCCCTCCACCTTCGGCCGAAGACGTGCGCGAGAAAGACCGCGAACGGATGCTGGCCGATCCGGTCTGGACCGATCCCGCCCCCGAGGATCAGAAGGATTTCATCCAGACACTGGCCGAAACCTTCAGCGCCGAACAACTGGCCCGCGCCTATCTTGCGCTCTATGAAATGCGCCATTCGGCGCCGGAAGACCTGGAAATCCCGGAAAAGGCTGAAAAGCGCGAACGCGAACCGTTCGGCGCGTCGGCCTGGGTCGGGCTGTCGATCGGCCATGACGACCGGGCCGAACCGCGCTGGCTGCTGCCGATGCTGTGCCGCGCAGGCAATATCGGCAAGGACGATATCGGCGCGATCCGGATCCAGGACAAGGAAACCTTCGTCGAAATGAAGGCCGCCGCCCGGGACCGGTTCATGGACCAGATCGGGACCGAGGCCGTTCTGGAACAGGGCATCCGCGTCGTGCCGCTGGACAAGGCGCCCGAGCTGCCCACCCGACCCGCTCCGAAACCGGGCGCGCGCGCAAAACGGGTCTGGGGCAAGCCCGAGGGCAAGGGCCCGCGGGACAAGCCCTACAAGAAGCGCGACGACGCGGTGCACAGCGCAGCGGCACCGCGCAAATCCAAAGGCAAAGAAGACGCTGCGGATTTCGCAGGGAAACCGCGTGGCAAAAAGAAATGGGACAAGCCCGCGGCGGGGGACAAACCTGCCCACAAGGGCAAGCCCGGCCAGAAGGGAAAACCCGGCGGCAAGCCCGGCAAGCGCGATGACAGCGCCAAGCCCGCCGCCCGCACATCGACCTTCAAGAAGGGCGCGAGCGATCCTTCGGCGCGCATGGGCAAGGGCAAACCCAAACGCGGGGCCGCGCCGGAACGTGGACCGAACGCGATGCCGCGACGGAAGAAATAAGAAAAGGCGGCCCTTGGCCGCCTTTTCTTTGCACCATCCCCCGGGATGCGTTGCCCCGGGGCCAGAACGGCAACCTACGCCATGCCGCCCCGGACCAACCCTTCGGCCAAACGGGCATAGGCATCGGCCATCGCACCATCCCCCGCCGCCACCGGGGTGCCGCGATCACCGGCCAGGCGGGTATCGAGATCTATCGGCAATTGCGCCAGCAATGGCACGCCCATCTTTTCGGCCTCGGCCGCCACGCCGCCATGACCGAAGATATGCGTTTCGCTGCCGCAATCGGGGCAACGGAACATCGACATGTTTTCCACCAGCCCCAGGATCGGGGTCTTCAGCGTGTTGAACATGTCGATCGCCTTGCGCGCATCGAGAAGCGCCACGTCCTGCGGCGTCGACACGATGATCGCGCCGGACAGCACCGCGCGCTGGCACAGGGTCATCTGCACGTCACCGGTGCCGGGCGGCAGGTCGACGATCAGAACATCCAGCTCGCCCCAGTTCACCTGCCCCAGCATCTGCTGCAGCGCCCCCATCAGCATCGGCCCGCGCCAGATCACCGCCTTGTCGGGGTCGAGCATAAGGCCGATCGACATCAGGGTGACGCCATGCGCGTGCAGCGGCTCGATCGTCTTGCCGTCGGGGCTGGCGGGGCGCTTGGTCACGCCCATCATGCGCGGCTGACTCGGCCCGTAGATATCGGCATCCAGCAACCCGACCTTACGGCCCTGCTTTGCCAGAGCCACGGCAAGGTTCGAGGACACGGTGGATTTGCCCACCCCGCCCTTGCCCGATCCGACCACGAGGATGCGGTCGACTCCCGCCGGTTTCAGCGGTTCCGCCTGCGGTTTGGGGTGGCCGCCGAGTTTCAGGCTCGGCGCCGGTTTCTGCGCCGCCGGCCCGTGCGCGGTCAGCGCCGCGCTGACCGACGTCACCCCGTCAAGCGCCGCCACGCTGCGCTCCGCCGCCTGCCGCAATGGCTCCATCGCCTTTGCGACCTCGGGATCGGGGGCTTCGATGACGAAGCGAACGGTGCCGCCGTCGATGTTCAGCGCCCGCAGCATGTCGCGCGACACGAGGGTCCCGCCGCCGGGCAGTTCCAGCGCGGCAAGCGCCGTTTCGATATCCGCACGCGTCACAGCCATCTTCGTCTCCTTCTCGTTCCGCCGCAAACAAATGGCGCTGTCCCCGCAAGAGACAAGCCCTGCCCCCCCCCTGCACCACTCAAGAAAGGGAAACATATGCGACCTGAATCAAGGGGGCAATGCGCGCCTGAAACGCCGCCAACGGAAAGCTTCGAAAAATAGGTCAGCATTGCATATGCATCTACTGCATAGCCGCGTTGCAGCATCAGCCATTGTGCAATTGCAGCGAAAGCGCCAAATACAGTTCAACAAAACGAACACGCCGCATCGCGGCAGCAAGAGAACGGAACATACCAATGGCAAATGCAACTGATATCCGCGCCACTCACATCGGTTTTGCTGATCGCTTCGCCGCTATCGTAGCCGAGTTCGGTGCGCGCTATGCCCGTTACAAGGCCTACCGGGTCACGTTGAACGAGCTGGCCGCCCTGAGCGATCGCGACCTGCGCGATCTGGGCATGTGCCGTTCGCAACTGCGCTCGGTGGCCTGGGAACACGCCAACGCGACCAACTGATTTCAAGGATCAGAAGCCCCCTCCTCCTCCCTGGTGCTTCTGTGAATTGGCGGTGACATCCTCCTCCTCCCTGATGTCACCGCGCCTAATTCGGGCCTGAGGGTCCAGACAGATACGAAACCTCTCTCCTCCTCCCTGAGGTTTCGTTGTCAAGAGCGGCGATCCCCCTCCTCCTCCCTGGGATCGCCGCGCCTGGCACAGAAGTCGACGGGGCCGCTCCTCCTCCCTAGGCCCCATCGTTGCCAAGAGCGGTGATCCTTTCTCCTCCTCCCTGGGGATCACCGCATCTTGCATCAGATACGACGGCCCACTCTCCTCCCTCGGGCCGTCGCGACGAAGACGGCGGCACCCCTCCTCCTCCCTGGGTGCCGCCGTTTTCTTTTTGGGATGGTCTGCGAAAATCTCTGAGCCGGACGCGGCACAAACGCCGGTCACGACCCGGCGCCTGCACGGCGGGCTCCGGCCCTAGGCCGAACTCAATAGGATGAATGACCGCCGTGCGCTTCTGGCGGGGCTATGGTCATGATCAGAATGGAATGTCATCGGCGCCGGTCACGAACCGCGCCACCACCTTCTTGACCCCGGCCTTTTCGAAATCGATTTCCAGCTTGTCGCCCTCGATTCCGATCACCGTGCCGTATCCGAATTTCTGATGGAACACCCGGTCGCCCATGCTGTGGGCGCTGACCGCTTCCAGATCGATCACCGTGCTGCGTTTTTCGCGCGGCTGGCTGACCGGCCGGGCCGAACTGCGCGCCTGCATGCGCTGCCAGCCGGGCGAATTGTAAACATTGGCCTCGGACGCGCGGGATTCGATCCCGGACTGCACCGGCGCCGCCGCCCCGTAGCCGCCGCCGTAAAGCCCCGGCGGCGTCAGCACCTCGACATGCTCCTCGGGCAATTCGTCGATGAAGCGCGACGGCAGCTGCGATTGCCACTGACCGAAGACGCGGCGGTTTCCGGCAAAGGAAATGGTGCACAGTTCCTCGGCCCGGGTGATGCCGACATAGGCAAGGCGGCGTTCTTCCTCCAACCCTTTCAGGCCGGATTCGTCCATCGAGCGTTGCGACGGGAACAACCCGTCTTCCCACCCCGGCAGGAACACGGCGGGGAATTCCAGCCCCTTGGCCGCGTGCAGCGTCATGATCGACACCTTGGCGCCGTCATCGCCCTGTTCGTTGTCCATGATCAGCGCCACGTGTTCAAGGAAGCCGGACAGGTTTTCGAACTGCTCCAGCGCCTTGACCAGTTCCTTGAGGTTTTCCAGACGCCCCGGGGCTTCCGGCGTCTTGTCGTTCTGCCACATCGCGGTGTAGCCGGATTCATCGAGGATGATCTCGGCCAGTTCCATGTGGGGGAGGTCGGGATCGCCCGCCATCCGGCCCCAGCGATCGATGCCCTCGATCAGCAGGGCCAGTTCCTTGGCGCCCTTGCCGCCGATGCCCTTTTCCTCCAGCAGGATCCGCGCCCCTTCGACCAAGGGCACGCCGTTTGACCGCGCCGCCATCTGGATTTTCTGCTGCGCCTTGTCGCCAAGGCCGCGTTTGGGCGTGTTGACGATGCGTTCGAAGGCCAAATCATCGCTGGGGCTGGTCACGACGCGGAAATAGGCCATCGCATCGCGGATCTCCATCCGTTCATAAAAGCGCGGGCCGCCGATCACGCGATAGGGCAGACCGATGGTCAGGAACCGGTCTTCGAAGGCGCGCATCTGGTGGGAGGCGCGCACGAGGATGGCGATTTCATCGAGATCGAAGGGGCGCAGCCCGCGTGTGCCACGCTGCAGCGCCTCGATCTCCTCTCCGATCCAGCGCGCTTCTTCCTCGCCGTCCCAGTGGCCGATCAGGCGAACCTTTTCACCACCGTCGGATTCGGTCCACAGCGTCTTGCCCAACCGCCCTTCGTTGCCAGAAATCACGCCCGATGCGGCGGCAAGGATATGCGGGGTGGAACGGTAATTCTGCTCCAGCCGCACCACCTGCGCGCCGGGAAAATCCTTTTCGAACCGCAGGATGTTGCCCACCTCGGCGCCGCGCCAGCCATAGATCGACTGATCGTCATCACCGACGCAGCAGATGTTCTTGTGCCCGCCCGCCAGCAGCCGCAGCCACAGGTACTGGGCCACGTTGGTATCCTGGTATTCGTCGACAAGGATGTATTTGAACCAGCGGCGGTACTGTCCCAACACATCGTCATGTTTCTGGAAGATCGTCACCACATGTAGCAGCAGGTCGCCGAAATCCACCGCGTTCAATTCGCGCAGCCGGGTCTGGTACTGGGCGTAAAGTTCGATGCCGCGACCGTTGAAGGCGTTCGCCTCGGCCCCCGGCACGTTTTCCGGCGTCCAGGCGCGGTTTTTCCAGTGATCGATGATCCCGGCCAGTTGCCGCGCCGGCCAACGCTTGTCGTCGATCCTGTTCGCCGCGATCAGCTGCTTCAGCAGGCGGATCTGATCGTCGGTATCGAGGATGGTAAAGTTGGATTTCAGCCCCACCAGTTCGGCGTGGCGGCGCAACAGCTTGACGCAGATCGCGTGGAAGGTGCCCAGCCACGGCATGCCCTCGACCGCTTGGCCCAGCATCCGGCCGACACGGGTTTTCATT
>JAWVXM010000166.1:0-6051 GCA_033723255.1 Thalassovita sp. | reverse complement strand
GCTGACGCTCTTGGACCAGAACGAGGTGATCACGCCGAACCCCTATTTCCGGCTGTTCGCCACCGCCAACACGGTCGGCCTGGGCGACACCACGGGGCTGTATCACGGGGTGCAGCAGATCAACCAGGCGCAGATGGACCGCTGGTCGCTGGTCGCCACGCTGAATTACCTATCGCACGACGCCGAAACCATGATTGTTCTGGGCAAGGCACCGCATTTCAACACCGACAAGGGCCGCAAGACCGTTGGCCAGATGGTGACGCTGGCCGACCTGACCCGGACCGCCTTCATGAACGGCGAGCTTTCGACGGTGATGAGCCCGCGGACGGTGATCAACTGGGCCTGGAACACCGAGATCTTCCGCAATATCGGGTACGCCTTCCGGCTTACCTTCCTCAACAAGTGCGACGAGCTGGAACGCCAGACCGTGGCCGAGTTCTACCAGCGCTGCTTCGACGAGGAACTGCCCGAAAGTGCCGCCAGCATGAGCCTTGGGTAAGAGCTATTCCTCACGAGGGTGGTCCCTGCCTCCCCCGTGAGAGCCACGACACCGGGCATTGCGGCTGACGAACAGGCGAACGCCTCGTCGTCTTTCAGCAGGGCGATGCGGTCGGCATCTCGCCTGACCGTCGTTCAAAAAGTTTTCAAAACGCACGCTTGATCGGCGCATATTACGCCCTCATGATTGCATCATGAGCGGTTTGATCACTCTTTTCCTAAGCTTCTCGCTGCTGGCAATGACCTGTCAGCCGGCCCTGCCCGCCACATCCAACGCCGCCAAAGACCAGCTGCATATCTTCGCCACCTGCACCGGTCGGCTGTCGGCCCAGATGGAATATCAGTGGATGTTCGATGGCGAAGGCTCCGAGGGAACGGAAACCGCCCGCGACGCACTGGTCGAGATCCTCGATGCGATCATGCGCCCCGATCAGCGCCCCGACGTGATGGCCTGGCGGGTCGAGGCGAAAATGGCGCAATCGGCCCTGCTTGCGCGAGCGGTGTTCAACCTCGACCGGCGCGATGCGCAGATGGCGCAGCGGATCGCCCGCCGCAGGGTCGAGGAATGCCGCGGGCTGCTGTTGGGCTGAAGCCGGCGGCGAAAAGGGGCGAGGCACGGATTCCCACCTTGCCTTTCCCGTCTGGGACGTGATTTATCAAGTTATGAAGAAACCGTCCGACAACCCCGCCGATCCGTTCAAGAAAGCCTTGGCCGAAGCGACCAAGGTGATGGCCGATGATCCGGAATTGAACGTCGCCTATTCCGTCGATCCCGCGGGCATGGCGGGCGACACCATGCGCCTGCCGCAGATCAGCCGACGGATGACCCGTGACGAGGTTCTTCTGGCCCGCGGCACCGCCGACGCGCTGGCGATGCAGCGCCGCTATCACGACGATGCCACCCATGCGCGCTATGCGCCGCCGGGCGACATGGCCCGCGCGCTCTATGAAGCGATGGAAACCGCCCGCTGCGAAGCGATGGGCGCGCGCGACATGCCCGGCACCGCCGGCAATATCGAGGTGAAGCTGGAAACCGAGGCGCGCCGCGCCGGCTACGACCAGATCCGCGAACCCTCCGATGCCCCGCTGGCGCAGGCCGCGGGCTACCTCGTCCGCCACCTCGCCACCGGGCGGCCGCTGCCGCCGGCCTGTGACAACGTGATGGAACTGTGGCGCGGCTTCATCGAGAACCAGGCCGGGGATACGCTGGACAACCTCCAGGACAAGCTTGCCGACCAGACCGAATTCGCCAGGTTCGCCCGCCAGGTCATCGACGATCTGGGCTATGGCGATCAGCTGGGCGAAGATCCCGACCAACAGGAAGAGGATCAGCATGACGAGGCCGAGGAAGACACCGAGGATCAGCCCGAACCCGACAGCACCGGCCAGGATGACCAGGAAGAACAGGAATCCGAGGCCGAACCGGAACAGTCGCAGGACGAAACTCAGGACTCTTCCGAGGCGCAGGTCAGCATGGACGAGCTGGCCGAGGACGAAATGCCGGAAGAAACCGAGATGCCCGATGGCGAGGCGCCGCTGGAACCGCCGCCACCGCCTCCGGCCTCCGAGGCCGACCCCAACTATACCGTCTATGACAGCAGCTTCGACGAAGAAATCGCCGCCGAGGAGCTTGCCGAACCGGCGGAACTGGAACGGCTGCGCGCCTATCTCGATCAGCAGCTGGAACCGCTGAAGGGCGCGGTCGGACGGCTGGCCAACAAGCTGCAGCGCCGTCTTCAGGCGCAGCAGAGCCGGTCCTGGCTGTTCGACATGGAAGAAGGCATTCTAGATGCCGGGCGCCTTGCCCGGGTGGTCGCCAACCCGACCACGCCGCTGTCCTTCAAGGTCGAAAAGGATACCGAATTCCGCGACACGGTGGTGACGCTGCTGCTGGACAATTCCGGCTCGATGCGCGGCCGGCCGATTTCCATCGCGGCGATCTGCGCCGATGTGCTGGCCACCACGCTGGAACGCTGCGACGTGAAGGTCGAGGTTCTGGGCTTCACCACCCGCGCCTGGAAGGGTGGTCAGGCACGTGAAAAATGGCTTGCCGAAGGACGTGCGCAACAGCCCGGGCGGCTGAACGACCTGCGCCACATCATCTACAAGAAGGCCGACGCGCCGATGCGCCGGACCAAGGACAATCTTGGCCTGATGATGAAGGAAGGCCTGCTGAAGGAAAACATCGACGGCGAGGCGCTTGAATGGGCGCATCGGCGGATGCTGGCACGCCCCGAGCAGCGCAAGATCCTGATGGTGATTTCCGACGGCGCGCCGGTGGACGATTCCACCCTGTCGGTGAACCCTGCGAATTACCTCGAAAAGCACCTGCGCGACGTGATCGCCATGGTGGAAAAGCGCAAGCAGGTCGAACTGATCGCCATCGGCATCGGCCATGACGTGACACGCTATTACCAGCATGCCGTCACGATCACCGACGCCGAACAGCTGGCCGGCGCGATGACCGAACAGCTTGCGGGCCTGTTCGATCACGATCCGCGCGCCCGCGCCCGGATGATCGGCATCAAGAAGGCCAGCTGATCCCGGCGTTTTCTCCGGGGTCCGCCTCCGGCGGGAGTATTTACGCCAAGAAGAAACGGCATGGGGTTGTCCCGGAGGCTGGAAGTACGCTTTCTGGACCTGTGTGGAAATCTGTAGGGGGCAAGATGTTCCAGAGCTTCGAAGAAACCGCCAATCCGGATCAGGGACCGGCGCGGCTGGCCTCTCTGCGCGATGTGATGGCGCGGGACGGGCTGACCGGGTTTCTCGTGCCGCGCGCCGATCTGCATCAGGGCGAATATGTCGCCCCGCGCGATGACCGGCTGGCCTGGCTGACCGGGTTCACCGGGTCGGCTGGGTTCTGCGCGGCGCTGCGCGACGTGGCGGGGGTGTTCATCGACGGGCGCTACCGTACGCAGGTCAAGGCACAGGTCGACTCGGATCATTTCACCCCGGTGCCCTGGCCGGAAACCCGGCTGCATGACTGGCTGCGCGAACAGCTGCCCGGAGGCGGCGTGATCGGCTTCGACCCTTGGCTGCATACGGCCGAGGAAATCGGCACGCTGGAACAGGGACTGACGGGCAGCGCGATAACGCTGCGGCCGGTGACCAACCTTGTCGATGCGATCTGGCCCGACCAGCCCGAGCCGCCACAGGGTGCGGTCTTCGTCTATCCCGACGATCTGGCGGGCGAAAGCCACGCGGACAAACGCGCCCGGCTTGCCAGCACCTTGCAGGAGGCCGGCCAGGAAGCGGCGGTGATCACCCTGCCCGACTCGCTGGCCTGGCTGCTGAACATCCGGGGCAGCGACATTCCCCGCAACCCGGTGCCGCACGCGACCGCCATTCTGCATGACAGCGGCCACCTGACGCTTTTCATCGACAGCGCCAAGCTCGACGACGCGGTGCGGGCGCATCTGGGCAGCGACATCACCATCCGTCCGCCCGCGGCCTTCGCGGCCGCGTTGCGCTCGTTGACCGGGCCGGTACGGGTCGACAAGGCCACCGCGCCGCTGCAGGTCAGCCGCGAGATGAAAGAGGCCAACGTGCCCTTCGTCTGGGGCCAGGATCCCTGCATCCTGCCCAAGGCGTGCAAGAACGCCACCGAGGTCGCCAATTCCGCAGAGGCGCATCTGACCGATGCCGCCGCGATGTGCGAATTCCTGTGCTGGTTCGATGCCCAGCCGGTGGGCAGCCTGACCGAGATCGACATGGTCAAGCAGCTGGAAGGCTGCCGCCGCGCCACCAACGCGCTGCGCGATATCAGCTTCGACACGATTTCCGGGACCGGCCCGAACGGTGCGGTGATCCATTACCGGGTGACGCAGGCGAGCAATGCACGGCTGCAGGACGGCCAGTTGATCGTTCTCGACAGTGGCGGGCAATACCTGAACGGGACCACCGATATCACCCGTACCCTGCCCGTGGGCACCGTGGGCGAGGAGGAAAAGACCTGCTTCACCCGCGTGTTGCAGGGGATGATCGGGATATCGCGGCTGCGCTTCCCCAACGGGCTGGCCGGGCGCGACATCGACGCGATCGCGCGTGCGCCACTGTGGCAGGCCGGGCTGGATTACAACCACGGCACCGGTCATGGCGTCGGCGTGTTCCTGTGCGTGCACGAAGGGCCACAACGGATCAGCCGGGTATCGGACGTGCCGCTGCAACCGGGTATGATCCTGTCCAATGAGCCGGGCTATTACCGCGAAGGCGCCTTCGGCATTCGCATCGAAAACCTGATCGTGGTCGAAAACGCGCCCGAACTGGAGGGGGCAGATGACCGGGACATGCTGAGCTTCGACACGCTGACCTGGGTTCCGATCGACCGCCGTCTGATCCGCCCGGATATGCTGAGCAAGGATGAACGCGGCTGGATCAACGCCTACCATGCCGCCTGCCGCGACAAAATCAGCCCTCGGCTTGGCGAGGCTGCACGGCTATGGTTGCGCGATGCCACTGCAGCGCTGTGACTTATGCCTGTGCCGAACGGGTGTCGCAGCTATGGACGAACATGACACAAGGGAGAGACGTATGACCGAAATCACGATCCGCAAGGCCGAAGGCAACTGGGTCGTCCGCGCCGGCGGTGCCGTGCTGGGCGAAACCAGCGATGCGCTGGAGCTGAGCGAGGGTGATCTTGCCCCGGTGATCTATTTCCCGCGCGACGACGTGGCGATGGCTTTCCTAGACAAGTCCGAGCACAGCACCCACTGCCCGCATAAGGGGGATGCGACCTATTATTCCATCGTGACAAAGAGCACGACGCTGGAAAATGCCGCCTGGTCCTACGAGGATCCGATGGAAGACGTGGCCCGGATCAAGGACCACCTGGCCTTTTCACGCTCGGACACTCTGGCGGTCGAACGGATCTGATCCGGTCAGCTGTGTTCCTCTGCCGCCGTCGCGGCAAGGGCGCTGTTGAAAGTCTTGAGAGCATCGACATGGAACAGCGCCCCGTGCAGGGCGCGTTCCCCTTCCGGGTCGGGACGACCAACGACCGGAATGAACGGCACGCCCGCCCGGTCGAACAGCGGTATCGCTTCTTCCAGCGTTGCTTCGCCATCAAGGAAGATCCCATCCTCGATCATTTCCAGGCAACGGGTTTCATCCGCCGCGCCCGGATCGTCGGGGCGGCGCATCAGGGTGGCGGCGCGGAACATCGCCAGAAGATAGGCCTGCGGCCCGGCGGCCAGATGCACGCCGCGCCGCTCCAGCTGACTCAGGAAGAAGGACCGGTCCACCAGCTTTGACGCCAGCGCGGTGGACAGCGACACCGCCACCATGACGGCCAGCCCCGTTTGCCAGTCACCGGTCAGTTCGAACACGATCATGGTGGTGGAAATCGGCGCGCCCAGAACGGCGGCGGCTACCGCCCCCATGCCCGCCAGCGCGTAAAGCGTGTGTGACCCGGACACTTCGGGAAACAAGCCTGTGGCGATCAGTCCGAAGGCCAGCCCGGTAAGTGCCCCGATCATCAGCGAGGGCGAAAACATCCCGCCGCCCATCCGGCCCGCCATGGTGATCGCCACCGCGATCACCTTGATCACGGCGAAG
>JAWVXM010000165.1:0-6070 GCA_033723255.1 Thalassovita sp. | reverse complement strand
GCGGCCGTCGCGCGATCGTGCCCAGCGAGCGATCTGCTCGGGGCCGTTGCCATAGTTCTTGTCATCGGCGATGGCGTCGTCGAGAGCAGCCAACACAACGGCTGCGAACAGTTTGCGGGCCCGATTGCCTTGCTCGTTATTGAAGGCGGTGCCGTCAACGAAATCTTTCATGATCCGTCCTTTGTTATTGCTCTTGTCTTTCTGGCGTAGCGAGGCTTATGACCGATTGTAGGTGATTCGGATAGGCCTCTTTTGCATGGCTTCCATGCAAAAAACGCATACCTAAATCCCTGATCGCACGCTGCCCCGGTTTCCTTGCCTTGGCTGTGCACCGCATATATAGGTGCGTTCAAATTTCCATCAACCTTCGGCAAGGTTTTGTCATATGCCCAAAATCAACGGTAACGAAATTCGCCCCGGCAACGTGCTGGAACATGATGGCGGCCTGTGGGTCGCCGTGAAGGTCGACCATGTGAAGCCCGGAAAGGGCGGCGCCTTTGCGCAGGTCGAGATGAAGAACCCGCGCACCGGGTCGAAGCTGAACGAACGCTTCCGTTCCGCCGACAAGGTCGAACGCGTGCGTCTGGAACAGAAAGACCAGCAATTCCTGTATGAAAACGACGGGATGCTGGTGTTCATGGACAATGAAACCTTCGAGCAGATCGAACTGCCCGCCGATCTTCTGGGCGAACGCCGCCCCTTCCTGCAGGACGGCATGACCGTGGTGATCGAATATTACGACACCGAGGCGCTGAACGTGACCCTGCCGCAGAAAGTGGTCTGCAAGATCGTCGAAACCGAACCGGTGGTAAAAGGCCAGACCGCCGCGAATTCGTTCAAGCCGGCGGTTCTGGACAACGGCGTGCGGGTTATGGTCCCGCCCTTCGTCGCGCAGGACGAAGACATCGTGGTGAACACCGAAACCATGGAATATGCCGAACGCGCCTGATCGGGGCCTTTGGTAACGTAACGTCACAGCCGGGCATTCGCCCGGCTGTTTTCGTTTGGGCTGTTGTTTCGGTCTCCGGATCGCCTTCGGCGGTCTTTTGAGTATTTTTGGAACAGAGAAAGGGGTTGGGGAGGTTCAGCGCCCTGCCGCGCCTATTAGCCTGTCCACCATCCCGGCGTAGCCGCTGTCGAACAGCCGGTAATGCACCAGCGCGGGCCAGAGCTGATAGATCGGCTGACGTGTTTCATAGCCCGGCTCCGTCGCGCCGTAACCGTCCCAGAAGGCGGCGGGCGGCGATCCGAACAGGTGCAGCATGGCGAGGTCGACTTCGCCGTGGCCGTAGTAACAGGCCGGGTCGATCAGCCAGGCGCGCCCGCCGCTGAAATGCACGTTGCCGGTCCACAGATCGCCATGCAGCAGCGCCGGCGCCGGATCGGGCAGAAGGCCGGGCAGGGCGGCAATCAGGCGTTCCAGCCGCCGGGCCAGATCGGCGGGCAGGAAGGGCAGGCTCGGGCGCAGCCGGCGTTCGGCCCAGAAGGCGGGCCAATCGGGCATCGGCGCGTTGGGAATCTCGACCGCACCGAAGGCATAGTCTTCGGGCCAGCCGTTTTCGGGCCCGGTCCGGTCATGCAGCCTGCGCAGTGACCTGCCCAGATCGTGCCAATGGGGCGCGCGCGCGGGTTCCCCGGGCAGGAAATCCATCAACAGAAGGTCGCGATCGACAAAACGAGGGGCCGGGGCGGGGGCGGCTTCGCCGATGGCGTCCAGCATCCGAGCCTCGGCGGTGACCAGCGGCCCTGTCTTGCAGGCAAATTCGCGCCCGTCCTCCAAGGTCACCTGGACGACCTCGGACAGATCACCGCCATGCAGTGGCCTGATCCGGATCACCTTGCCCCCGGTCAGGGCTTCGATCCGGGCCGTTCGGGTCATTCCGGCAGGCGCAGCCGGGCCTTGCCCGCCGTCATCTCGCCCCTGGCACGGTCAAGGCGCAGATGGGCGATGGCACGGCCGCCGGCGCTGGTGAAAAGCGTCCCGGCCTCTTTCCCGTCGGCCATGATCGGGGTTCCGGCGGGCGCTTCGCCCTCGATGTCGACCATCCGCAGCCCCTTGCGCAGCTCGGTCTTGTGTTTCATCCGCGCGGTCACTTCCTGCCCGACATAGCAGCCCTTGCGGAAATCCACCCCGTTCAGGCTTTCGAAACCGGCCTCGAGGATATAGGTCTCGGGGGTCAGTTCGATCCCGGTTTCGGGAATGCAATGGGCGACGCGGATCGCGTCCCAGTCGCTGCCGTCATCGCCGCCTTCCGCGCCGTAAAGCCGCCAGCCGAGCGCCGGATCGCGCGGATCGGCGAAGGCGCCGTCGGGCGCGGGGCCGGTGCCGCGTTTGACCTGCAACTCGGTTTCCGCGATCGCCACATCGGCGCGCAGCTTGTACATGCCGAGCCGCTGCAGCAGCATCGGGGCAAGGGCGCTGTCGACGTCGAGCAGGATCGCATCGCCCGCAGGCACAAGAAAGAAATCGGCCAGGTATTTGCCCTGCGGCGTCAGCAGCGCGGCATAGACCAGCCCCCGGTCCAGTTTTTCCACGTCATTGGTCACCAGCCCCTGCAGGAAATGCCGGGCGTCTGATCCGGTTATGCGGAATATGGTGCGGTTCATTTCAACTCTCCCGTTCGGCGCGTGACTGTAATATAGCGCGGGACACAAACGGCAACAGGGGACACATATGCGCGCGGCACTATCGGTGATCATTCCCACGCTGAACGCGGAAAAGCAGCTGCCCGGCTGCCTGGTATCTCTGATGGAAGGGTTGGAGGCGGGGCTCGTGCGCGAGCTGGTGATCAGCGATGGCGGATCAGAAGATGCGACAGGGCGGATCGCCGACGAGGTCGGCGCGATCTTTGTGCAGGGCGAGGCGTCGCGCGGCGGGCAATTGCGGCGCGGGGCGCTGGTCGCGCAGGGCGACTGGATGCTGGTGCTGCATGCCGACACGGTTCTCGATCCCGGCTGGTCAGACTGCGTGCACGATCACATTGCGTTCAGGCCGGAAAGGGCGGCCTATTTCCGGTTGCGGTTCGATGCAGGTGGTATCGCCCCCCGACTTGTGGCGGGGTGGGCCAATGTCCGGGCGCGGCTGTTCGGGCTGCCCTATGGCGATCAGGGGCTGCTGATATCGCGTGACCTCTATGACAGCATCGGGGGCTATCCCGATCAGCCGTTGATGGAAGACGTCGCGATCGCGCGGATGCTAAAGGGGCAGTTGCAGGAAATCCCGCTTATCGCCCGAACAAGCGCCGAGAAATACGTGAAAGAAGGCTGGCTCCGTCGCGGGTTCCGGAACCTCTGGGCCCTTTTGCGCTATCTTGCAGGTGCAGATCCGCATGTGCTTGCGCGATCTTATCGGCGGTCGGACCCTCGGTCTTGAACTGCAGCTTATGCAGGTCGGCATAGATGCCGCCACGGGCCAGCAACTCGTCATGCGTGCCTTCGTCGACGACCCGTCCCTTGTCCATCACCACGATCTTGTCGGCATTGCGCACGGTGGACAGCCGGTGCGCGATGACCAGCGTTGTACGTCCCTTCGACAGCTGGTCCAGCGCGTCCTGCACCACCTTTTCCGATTGCGCGTCCAGCGCGCTGGTGGCTTCGTCCAGAAGCAGGATGGGCGTGTCGCGCAGCAGGGCGCGCGCGATGGCGACGCGCTGACGCTGACCGCCCGACAGGTTTGATCCGCGCGGCCCGACCGGGGAGGACAGGCCTTCGGGCAGCTTCGGCAGGAAGTCGGTCACATGGGCGGCCTTCAGCACCTTGTTCAGGCGCGCGTCGTCGATATCGGTTCGGCCCAGAAGAATGTTTTCCCTCAAGGTCTCGTCGAACAGAGCGGCATCCTGCGAAACGACCGAAAACAATCCGCGCAAATCGGCCAGCGACATCTCGCCCGCTCCCACGCCGCCGATGCTGACCTTGCCCTGCTGCGGATCGACCAGCCGGGTCAGCAGGTTGAAGATGGTCGATTTGCCTGCGCCCGAGGCCCCGACAAGGGCGGTGGTCTTGCCGGCGGGGGCGATCAGCGTCACACCATTCAGCACCCTGGTGTCGCCATAGGACAGCTCCACGCCGGTCAGCCGGATTTCCGGCACGCCCTGCGGCGCGGGCTTTGGGCGGGCGGGCGAGGTCAGGGCGGGCCTGGTATCGAGCAATTCCTTGATCCGCTCGATCGCGGCGGCCGCGTTCTGCCAAACACCGGTGACCGCGCCCAGACGGCGCAGCGGCTCGAAGGCGAAACCGATGGCGGTGAAGAAGGACATGAACTGCCCGATGGTCTTTTCGCCGGAAATGATCTCGGCCCCGCCGAAGACCAGAACGCCAAGGAACCCGAGTCCGGCCATCACGTCGATCAGGCCGGGGATCGCGGCCGCACCCAGTTGCGCCTTTACGTCCGCACGGACCAGATCATCGGTCAGGTTGCGATAGCGTTTCGACTGGTAGCTTTCCAGCCGGTTCAGCTTGACCGGCACAATGCCGTGGAACACCTCGTCCAGCCGGGTGGCCAGTTTGGCTCCCAGGTCGCGCGCCTCTCTCGCGCGGCGGCGTACGAAGGTCTGCACGAGCTGCGATGGCAGCACCATGATCGGGGTGCCGACACAGGCCACCAGCGTCCATTGCCAGTCGACCGAGATCGCAATGCCCATCAGGATGATGAGCGCCACAACGTCGCGGCCCGCGCCGGTGATGACGGCGTTCCAGACCTGTCCGACGGCTTCGACATCGGCCTGCACCCGCTGGATCAGGAAGCCCGGCGGGTGGGTCTGGTGAAAGCTGCCGTCGAGCCGCATCAGGTGATCCAGCATCTCGGTGCGCATGTCCGCGGCAGACCGCTGCGAGATCAGGGCAAGAAGCGCCTTTTGCCCCACGCTGGCCGCGGCCCGAACGAAGAAGATGCCGAGGATCGCCACGCCAACCCACCAGATCGCCGCGTGCTCGCCGGCGATGAAGACCTGGTCGAACATCGGCTTCATCATCCAGCTGAGCGCACCCAGCGTCGATCCTTCCAGCGCCATGAAGGCAAGAGCGGCGAGCAGCAGCCAGAGATATCGGTTCAGGTACCTGGCCCACAGCCATGCCAGCAGATCGCGGCTCTTGACCCCGTCCGGCTGGGTCATCGGGGGATCTTCCGCCCGTTGCGGAATCCCTCGGTCAGCGCCTCTTCGTCATATTCATTGTGAAGCCAGTCCTCGAAGCCGATCGGGGCACGGCGGTTGCGCGCGTCATAGACATCTAGGAAGTAATCCAGGATGCCGGTCGTATGCCATTTGATGTGCAGGTATTTGAACGACAGCATCTTCTTGGCTTCGGCAAGGGGCGCGCCTTCGATGACGAGTTTATAAATCGCACTGGCCAGCCCTGCG
Organism: Thalassovita sp.; assembly: GCA_033723255.1. Lineage (GTDB taxonomy): Bacteria > Pseudomonadota > Alphaproteobacteria > Rhodobacterales > Rhodobacteraceae > Thalassobius. The sequence continues at coordinate 713 of JAWVXM010000165.1, read as the reverse complement.
CGGTCGGCGCCGGATTTACAGTGCATCATGAAGGGACGTTGGAGGGTGCGGAAGAGCTCGATCAGGGCCACAAGGTCGTCGCGGGGCGGTGCGGCCCGGGCATGCAGCCGGATGGTGTCGATCATCCGCAATCCCAACGCGCTGCAGCTTTCCTGTTCCAGCATGTAATACGGTTTGCCGGGGGCCGATCCGCGCAGGTTCACCACCGTCTTGATTCCCATCGCGGCATAGGTTTCGAACCGTTCATGCGTGGGCTGGTTCGAGCGGAAAACTCCCGGTGCGATCTCGAAGAAGTTGGTCCAGCGGCGACGCAGGATGGCGTGGTCGAACCAGTCATAATGCGTCAACGCCGAGCGGCGATGTTCGGGAATGCTCAGGTCCAGCGGCGTGGGCAGGTGTTCGCCCCGCTCCAGCGCTTTGAATTTCTTGACAGGGTTCATCGTTTTCCTGGGGCCGTTCAGTCGCGCGTCTTGTAGTGATCCCGCATCATATAGGCAAGTTCGCTCGCCATAACAGGGGGGTTGCTAAGCTCTGGGCGGTCGGATGGCGATATGACACGGATCAACAAATTTGATCGTTTGGGCATTTGACGCCGCAGCGGCTTTGGCTAGGCTCGGCTCATTCTCTATGGAGTTCGCCATGAAGTTGTCCAACGGTCGGTCCTATCTTGCCATTCCGGGGCCCTCGGTCATGCCCGAGGAGGTGCTGCGCGC
>JAWVXM010000164.1:0-6245 GCA_033723255.1 Thalassovita sp. | reverse complement strand
GCCTTCGGTGAGCTTGCCCTGCCCGTCGATCGTTTCCAGGATCGTGGCCCGCCGCGCCTCGAGCTCGCGCAGATAGGCCAGCCGGTCCGCCAGCAGGCGCAACTGAGAATCGTCCAGTCCGCCGGTCGCTTCCTTGCGGTAACGCGCCACGAAGGGCACCGTCGCCCCTTCGTCCAGCAACTGCACCGCAGCCCCCACCTGATCGGCACGGGCGCCGATATCCTGGGCGATGGTTCGATGGATGCGAAGCGAAATATCAGTGGCCATGGGGGATCCGGAAACTAGCAGACAGGGAGCGCCACCATAGCCGCGCCGCCTTCCCGCGCAAGACCGAAAACCCAGTCCTTTCGCATGGGCTGAAAGCCGGCGCGGAGCCGTGAGAGTCGCGATGGCAGAGCGAAGCGCACGCACCTCAGCGGCACATGCCCCCGCCTCATCGTCTGGCAAAGAAAAAGCCCGGGCGAATGAACGCCCGGGCCAGGTGATAAAAGGCTGATTAGGAAGGAGGAGATCAGCCTTTGGAAAATTCGGGATAGGCTTCCATGCCCATTTCCGCCATGTCCAGACCGTTGATTTCGGTCTCTTCGTCGACCCGCAGACCCATGACGGCCTTCAGGATGAACCAGACGACGGCGGAGGCGACCACGGTGAAGATGCCCACCACGATGATCGAGTACAGCTGGGTGCCCAGCGACGCGTCGGAGTTGGTGAAGATGACCGCGATGGTGCCCCAGATACCGGCCATCAGGTGAACCGGGATGGCGCCGACAACGTCGTCAATCTTCAGCTTGTCCAGGAGCGGAACCGCGAAGACCACGATCACGCCACCGACTGCACCGATCAGGGTCGCTTCGCCCAGGGTCGGGGTCAGCGGTTCCGCGGTGATCGACACCAGACCGGCCAGTGCGCCGTTCAGGACCATGGTCAGGTCAGGCTTCTTGTACAGGATCTGGGTCAGGATCAGGGCGATGATCGAACCACCTGCGGCCGCGGCGTTGGTGTTCGAGAAGATGCGCGACACATCGGCAACGTCACCGACCGAACCCATGGCCAGCTGCGAACCGCCGTTGAAGCCGAACCAGCCCAGCCACAGGATGAAGGTCCCCAGCGTGGCGAGCGTCAGGTTCGAACCCGGGAACGGGTGCACCTTGCCATCTTTGTACTTACCGATACGCGGGCCGAGGATGATGGCACCGGTCAGAGCGGCCCAGCCACCCACGGAGTGCACAACGGTCGAACCTGCGAAATCCAGGAAGCCGGCTTCGTCCAGGAAACCACCGCCCCACTTCCACGACGCCTGCAGCGGGTAGATGATCGAGGTCAGGATGATGGTGAAGATCAGGAACGGCCACAGCTTGATGCGCTCGGCCATGGTGCCCGATACGATCGATGCGGTCGCCGCACAGAACATCAGCTGGAAGAAGAAGTCCGAACCGGTCGCAGCATAGCTGTAATCGTCGGCGGCATCGGCGGTCACGCCGACAGCTTCCAGAACGCCGGGGCCCCAAACGCCCGACAGAACACCGTCGATCGACCAGGTCCCGAGCGGGTACATCAGGTTATAGCCGATCAGATAGTAGAAGATCGTGGCAAGCGAGAAGAGCGCCATGTTCTTCATCAACTGCATGGTCACGTTCTTCTGACGCACCAGGCCCGCTTCGAGCATGGCAAAGCCTGCTGCCATGAAGAACACCAGGAAGCCGCCAACAAGGAACAGCACAGAGTTCAGAATAAAGACGGTATCGGTCGACGGGTTAACACCCGGGACCGGACCTTCGTCCTGGGCCAGGCCAAGGCTGGGCAGTGCGATCAGTGCCGCCGCCAGGCCGAGTTTCGTGATACGTTTCATTTGCATTTCTTTTCCCCTATCCGCGACTTAAAGCGCGTCTTCGTTGGTTTCGCCGGTGCGGACACGCACAGCCTGCGCCACGTCCAGCACGAAAATCTTGCCGTCGCCGATCTTGCCGGTGCGTGCGGTGTTGGTGATGGTTTCGACCACCTGGTCGGCCATCGACGCGCTGACGACGATTTCCAGCTTTACCTTGGGCACGAAATTCACCGCGTATTCGGCACCGCGATAGATTTCCGTATGACCCGACTGAGAACCGAAACCCTTGATTTCGGTCACCATCATGCCGCGCACGCCGATATCGGTCAGCGCCTCGCGGACCTCCTCCAGCTTGAACGGTTTTATCGTTGCAATGATGAGTTTCACCTTGATCCCCTTGTCATTTCGCTGCGGGAGATCTCCCGCTCTATTGCAGGATCAAGAAAGGCGCCTCTGCCCCGTTTGGTGAAGCGAGAGGCTGAGAATTCCACCGAAACTCAGGCCGCAATGCCTATTTATTAATCTGTTGGAATTTTTTGCCCAATATTTAATCGATTCTAGAACGGTTTTCGCCCCAATTCAAAGCCTCAACATTCGCAATCGCAGCCTGTATCATGTCCGAAACAATGAGCCGGGCAGGGTTTGAGATGAGTGATTCAGGTCGGAAAAAGCCGCCATTGGTGGCCGAACGACGCTATTCTAAGACGTCCAAGACGAAGCCGAAGAAAGCGGGCGCCAAGGCCGCGAAGCCGAAGCGCCGGGTGACGAAACGCAAACCCGCCGCCAAACCGTCTGGCAATCTGGTCCTGCGCTTCTTCAAATGGGTCGTCGGGCTGCTCCTGCGCATCATCTGGGCTTTCAGCTGGCGCATCGGTGCCGTGGTCGCGCTGCTGGTGACGCTGGCGACGGGATATTTCTATGCCACCCTGCCATCCGCCGAAGCCCTTCTGGACGGGCGCGCCAACGGGTCGGTGACCATGACCGACCGCGACGGCGAAGTCTTTGCCTGGCGCGGTGATCAGTTCGGCGGCGCGGTGACGGCGGATTCGGTTTCGCCGCATCTGAAAAACGCCATCGTCGCGACCGAGGACAGACGGTTCTATCGCCATTTCGGCATTTCCCCGCGCGGCGTCGCCAGCGCGATCAGGATCAACCTGCGCGAAGGGCGCGGGCCTCTGTCGGGTCATGGCGGGTCGACCATCACCCAGCAGACGGCAAAGCTCCTGTGCCTCGGGGTCCAATACGATCCCGATAAATGGGAAAGCGAAGCCGCCTACGAAACGGACTGCCGCCGCGGGTCGCTTTGGCGCAAGGTCAAGGAAGCCGTCTATGCGCTGGCGATGGAGGCCAAGTACAGCAAGGACGAGATCCTGTCGATCTATCTCAACCGCGCCTATATGGGGGGCGGCGCCTATGGGGCCGAAGCGGCCTCTCAACGGTTCTTTGGCAAACCCGCCGCCGCGGTGACCCCGGCCGAGGGCGCGATGCTGGCCGGCCTTCTGACCGCGCCGACATCGCTTGCCCCGACCAACAACCTGGAACGGTCGCAGAACCGCGCGGCGGTCGTGATCGGGCTGATGCGTGACCAGGGCTACCTGTCCGATACCGCGGCGCGGGATGCGTTGGATAACCCGGCCGAACTGTCTTCCGCCGCGGAAGCGCGGGCTGGCGGCTATTTCGCCGACTGGGTGATGTCTTCGGGTCCCGAATTCTTCACCCGCAACAGCCGGTCCGACGTGATCATCCGCACCACGCTGGATCAGCGCATCCAGCAGGCCGCCGAGGACGCGATGACCCATGTCTTCTCCGAGATGGTCAAGGAAGGGTCCAAGGCGCAGGCAGCCATCGTGGTGATGTCCGCCGACGGCGCGGTGCGCGCCATGGTTGGCGGCCGCGAAACAAGGGTGAGCGGCGTTTTCAATCGGGCCACGACTGCGAAACGGCAATCGGGATCGGCCTTCAAACCCTTCGTCTATGCCACCGCGCTGGAACTGGGCTGGTCGTCAAATGACACGGTGGTGGATGAGCCTCTGACCATCAACATTCCCGGATCGGGTCCCTGGTCGCCGAAGAACTACGACAAGAAATTCCACGGCGAGGTCACGCTGACCGAGGCGTTGCGCACGTCGCTGAACATTCCGGCGGTCAAGGTGGCGCAGGCGGTCGGGCTCGACAACGTGCGCCGGGTCGCCGAAGGCTTCGGCATCCAATCGGACTTGGCGCAGGGGCCCGCACTGGCGCTCGGCGCATCCGAAACCACGCTGATCGAAATGACCGGCGCCTATGCCGGCATCCTGAACGGCGGCAGCGCGGTCACCCCTTACGGGTTGGTCGAATTGCGCATGCAGGGCGATGACGTTCCGCTGATGAGCGCCACCGGCGGTATCCGCGAGCGGGTGATCACCGAGGATGCGGCGGGTGAACTGATCTGGATGATGTATAACGTGGCGACCCGAGGCTCCGGTCACCGCGCCAACCTGCCCGACCGCGAAGTAGCCGGCAAAACGGGCACTTCGTCGTCGGCCAAGGATGCCTGGTTCATCGGGTTCACCGCCGATTACGTGGCCGGGGTATGGATGGGGTATGATGACAACACACCGCTGACCGGGGTCACCGGGTCGGGATTGCCCGCGGTGATCTGGCACGAAACCATGGCGCGGGTGCATGAGGGGATCGACCCCAAGCCGCTGCCGATGCTGCGCGAAGGCGCACCGCGCAAGAATGGCGGCACAAGCGGCGCCCGGACCGATGATACCCGCAGCGGGATCAACCAGCTGCTGCGAAATCTGTTGGGACAGGGAAACAGGTAAGTCCCGGACCTGTGGTCGGCCCCTCGGCGCCGTTCACGCCGCGCCCCGCGTCATGCCAGTTTGCGCAGGTCGGCGATCATCGCATCGATATTGCCCTTGCGCCTGTCCAGCATCGCGCCGATTTCCGTGCGCTCGGTCAGCAGCATGTTGACGCCCTCGATGAACATGTTGAAGAATCGCGCCTCGCCGCTTTTGTCGGATACCAGGAACACCACCTCGAACGGGGCTTCGCCGCGCAGGTGGGCGGTGGTTTTCACCTCGATGAAGCTTTTGATCTGGCGCGCCGAATTCACCACGATCCGCCCGCCGATGAATTCGCGGAATCGCTTGCCGTATTTGATCGAGATATAGCGCCGGAACACGTCAGTGAATGCGTTCAGCTGCGCCGGGCTGGCACGGCGCGCATCCACGCCAAGCGCGTAACGCGCAATGGTGGGCACGTCGGCATAGCGCGAGAAGATGCCTTCGAAATCCTTCAGCATCGCCGATTCCGTCTTGCCGGAATCGATCACCGTGTTGATTTCAGCCACCAGCTTGTCGACCAGCGACTTCGCGGTGGCTTCGCTCAGGGCAAACGCGGGCAGCGGCATCAGTGCGGCCAAGGCAACGGCGCTGGTCCGCGACAGGAAAGACCGGCGTGAGGGATTACTGGGCATAAGGGTCCTCATACGGATCGAAATAGGGATCGGAATAGGGATCTTCGTAAGGATCCACATAGGTCTCGGAACCGCCACCGCCAAGTTCGTAACGGCGATTTTGAGTGTAAAGCAGACGGCCCTGGGCATAGCTGTCGGCGCTTTCGTAAAGAATTGAGTCCACGGTTCCGACGTAGCGGCCACGATCGCCGACCTTGTCCAGAAGACGCGCCGCGGTGCCATAATACTTCTCCGGCTTCGGCAGCACGTGCGACATCGGATCGGTGAAAAGGTCGACGAATTCGCCGATGGCATCGCGTTCGTTCGACGGGCCCAGAACCGGCAATTCGATATAGGCGCCTTCCGGTGCGCCCCAGACATGCAGCGTTTCGCCGAAATCGGTGTCTTCCTCGTTCACCCCGAAATCGGCAGCCACGTCGAACAGGCCGCCGAATCCCAGCGTGCTGTTGACCAGGAAACGGGACAGGTTGATGGCCACCGCTTTCAGGTCGCCCTGCAACAGGTGGTTCACCGCCATCGAGGGTTCGGACAGGTTGTCGCCGAAATTGCCGACCATGATCTGGATGTCTTCGGGCACCGCATTGGCATAGCCCGTGCCCATGGGCCGCAGCAGGGCGCGGTCCAGCGTCTTGTTGAATTCATGCGTTTCCCGGTTGGTCGCTTCGTAGGGGTCGAACACCCCGCCCTCGCTCACAGCGGACGGGTCCACCGGGGTGCAGGCCGCCAGGCCCAGGGCGGAACCGACCAGGAATGCGGTCTGCCAAACGGCCCGTTTTCTTATGGTGATGCGATCTGTCAATTTGCAGCCAAGTTCTGAACTTTTATCGCGTATCTAAATCATGCATATTCCAGTCTCAGCCCGTCATCGACGGTTAACCTGCCACTGTGGCAGATTTGAAACATGAGATTCTATAGCGTTCCTTATAACGCAGCAGGCGTGACCGGACCATG
>JAWVXM010000163.1:0-6311 GCA_033723255.1 Thalassovita sp. | reverse complement strand
CAAGCGCCCGGCACCAGTCGGCCCAGTGGGTCCATTGCGCCGTCGGCATATCCATGTGGATCAGCGGCGTTCGGGCGAAATCGGCGATGGTTTCGATCCTGTGCTTTTCGGCGAGACGCGGGCTGCCAAGCGCGGCGATGCGGTCGCGGAACAGCAGCCGCACATCGCCCCGGTCGTCGTCCATGGTGCCGTAATTGATGCTGAGGTCGCAGGCCGGGGCATGGTCTTCGAAATCGGTGACGTGCTGCGCCACCGGGATATGCGGATACGCCTTCCAGAATTCCGCGAGTTTCGGGGCAAGCCACAGTGAGCTGACCGCGGTCGAGGCGCGGATCGTCACCGTGGCGCGGGATGCATCCGCGCGCAGCTGCGCCACCGCGTCCGAGATGTCCCCGAACCCCCGTTGCAGTGCGACCAGCAGGTAGGCCCCGGTTTCGGTCAGTTCCACCCCGCGATGGTGGCGGCGGAATAGGGTCTGGTTCAGCTCCTGCTCCAGCGCCTTGACCTGATGGCTGACCGCCGCGGGGGTGACGTTCAGTTCCTGCGCGGCGGCCTTGAAGCTGACATGGCGCGCGGCGGCCTCGAAACTGACCAGGGCGCTCATCGGGGGCAGGTTATAGGGACGCTGTGCCATAGAATGTTTATTTCATATTGAGATGGAGGGCCCGCTGACATGGGTGGCATCCATCGTCAGGCTTAGTTCATCTAACTCTTGGTGAGTCTTATTGCAGTTGTCAACGCGCCGCCCCCCTGTGCAGAGTTTGCCATTCACCTTGGTTCAGGAAAGGGGAATGGTATGTTGGCAGAAGACACCAAAACGGGCCGGGGTGCGCGACGGTCACGACGCGGCAGAAAGGCGGATCGCTCTGGGCCGCCGGGGCAGAACCCGCATCTGCAGGTGCCCTTCATCACCCGTGGGATACCGCCCTACGATCTGCTGGACGAAGCGGCGCTGGACCGGATCGAGGCGGCGATGGATCGCATCCTGTCCGAGATTGGGGTCGAATTCCGCGACGATCCCGCGGCCGTAGACCTGTTCCGCAGGGCGGGGGCAACGGTCGGCGGGGTCGGGCGCGACGTCTGGAATGTCACGTTCGAACCGGGAATGATCCGTGACCTGGTGAAAACCGCTCCCGAACGGTTCACCCAGCATGCCCGCAACCCGGCCAATTCGGTCGAGATCGGCGGCGATGCGATGGTGTTCGCACCGTCCTACGGATCCCCCTTCGTGATGGATCTGGATAACGGGCGGCGCTATGGCACGATCGCCGATTTCGAGAACTTCGTGAAGCTGGGTCAGTCTTCGCCCTGGCTGCACCATTCCGGCGGCACGATTTGCGAACCGACCGATATCGCGGTGAACAAGCGGCACCTGGATATGGTCTATGCCCATATGCGCTATTCCGACAGGGCTTTTCTGGGGTCGATCACCGCGCCGGAACGGGCCGAGGATTCGATCGACATGTGCCGCATCCTGTTCGGGTCGGATTTTGTCGACCGGAACTGCGTGATCATGGGCAATTTCAACACCACCTCGCCGCTGGTGCTGGACGGGGTGACGACGAAAGGGATCACGTCCTATGCCCGTGCCGGGCAGGGATCGGTGCACGTGCCTTTCCTGATGGGCGGCGCGGTGGCGCCGCTGACCATGGCCGGCGCGGTGGCGCAATGCCTGGCCGAATCGATGACCGCCTGCGCTCTGGCGCAGCTGCTGCGCCCCGGCGCGCCGGTGGTTCTGGGCGGATTTCTCAGCACCATGGCGCTTAGGTCGGGGTCGCCCACTTTCGGCACGCCGGAACCCGCGCTGGCATCGCTGGTCATGGGGCAGATGGCACGGCGGTTCCGCCTGCCGTTGCGCTGCGCCGGCAATTTTTCCACCTCCAAGCTGCCCGACGGGCAGGCGATGCAGCAGGCGATGATGTCGATGATGTCGGCGGTGCAGGGTGGGGCGAATTTCATCCTGCATTCGGCCGGGTTCCTCGATGGGCTGTTGTCGATGTCCTACGAGAAATTCGTGATGGATTGCGACCTGTGCGGCGCGCTGCACGCCTATCTGAACGGGATGGCGGTGGAGGACGATACGCTGGGCATCGACGCTTTGGCCGAACAGGGGCCGGGGCAGCATCTGTTTTCCACTGGTCACACGCTGCGCCATTACAAGACCGCCTATTGGGATAGCGCGCTGAACGACGACCAGCCCCTACGAGACATGGGCCGAACAGGGACAGGTCGATTATGCCACCCGGGCCAACCGGCGCTGGAAGGAAATCTTGGCAAATTACCAGCCGCCCACGATCGATGAAGATGCCGATCTGGCTTTGAAGGACTTCATCGCGCGCAAGAAAGCCTCCATGCCGGATGCGTGGTACTGAACCCACGAAACAGACGAAAGACCCGCCCATGTCCAACGACCCGCTGCTGCAACCTTACCGGCTGAAACATCTGACCCTGCGCAACCGGATCATGACGACCAGCCACGAACCCGCCTATGCCGAGGACGGGATGCCCAAGGAACGTTATCGCGCCTATCACGCGGAACGGGCGCGGGCGGGGGTGGCGCTTACCATGACCGCGGGATCGGCATCGGTATCGCGCGACAGCCCGCCGTCGTTCAACAACATCCTTGCCTACAAGGACGAGGTGGTGCCGTGGATCCGCGACCTGACCGATGCCTGCCGCGAACAGGGGGCGGCGGTGATGATCCAGCTGACCCATCTGGGCCGGCGCACGGGCTGGGACAAGGGCGATTGGCTGCCCTCTCTCGCCCCCGGCCCGCATCGGGAACCGGCGCACCGAGCTTTCCCGAAGCTGATGGAAGACTGGGATATTGAGCGGGTGATCGCCGATTTCGCCGATGCCGCCGAACGGATGAAGGCCGGCGGCATGGACGGGATCGAACTGGAAGCTTACGGCCACCTGATCGACCAGTTCTGGTCGCCTTTGACCAACGCGCTTGACGGTCCTTATGGCGCCGGATCTCTGGACGACCAGATGCGTTTTGGGCTGGAGGTGATCGACGGGATCCGCAAACGCGTGGGCGATGATTTCATCCTCGGCGTCCGCTTCACCGCCGACGAGGCGGCACCGGGCGGCATCACGCCCGAAATGGGGTTGCAGATCGCCAAGCGGCTGAAGGCGACCGGGCAGGTGGATTTCCTCAACGTGATCCGCGGCCGCATCCATACCGACCCGGCGCTGACCGGGGTAATCCCGCTGCAGGGGATGCAAAGCGCGCCGCATCTGGATTTTGCAGGAAGCGTTCGCGCCGCCACCGGTATGCCCACCTTTCATGCCGCGCGCATCCCCGACGTAGCCACCGCGCGCCACGCGGTTTCGGCGGGCCTGCTGGACATGGTCGGCATGACCCGCGCGCACATGGCCGACCCCCATATCGTGCGCAAGATCACCGAGGGGCGCGAAGATGACATCCGCCCTTGCGTCGGCGCCACCTATTGTTTGGACCGGATCTATCAGGGCGGTGCGGCGCTGTGCATCCACAACGCGGCGACGGGCCGGGAACTGAGCATGCCGCATGTGATCGCCCCCGCCTCCGCGCGCAAACGGGTGGTGGTGGTCGGTGCCGGACCCGGCGGGCTCGAAGCCGCGCGGGTCGCCGCCGAACGCGGCCATGCAGTGACCGTGTTCGAAGCACAACCCGATCCGGGCGGGCAGGTCCGTCTGACCGCGCTGAACCCGCGGCGGCGCGAAATGATCGGCATCATCGACTGGCGCATGGAGCAATGCGCTGCCCGCGATGTCGATTTCCGCTTCAACACATGGGCCGAGGCGGGGGATGTCACCGCGCTTTACCCCGACGTGGTGATTGTCGCCACCGGCGGCCTGCCCAATGCGGAACTGTTCGAAATGGCGGGGGATCAGGATCTTGCAGTATCCGCCTGGGACCTGATTTCGGGCGATGTGCAGCCGGGGCGCGAGGTGCTGATCTATGACGAAAGCGGCGATCATCCGGGACTGATGGCGGCCGAGGTGGTCGCCGAAAGCGGCGCCAAGGTCGAGGTGATGACCCCCGACCGGACCTTCGCGCCCGACATCATGGGGATGAACCTGGCCCCTTACATGGCTGCGCTGCAGGACAAGGATGTGACCTTCACCGTCGCCCGCCGTTTGCTGGACGTGACCCGTGATGGCAACACGTTGAAAGCCCGGATCGGCACCGATTACAGCGATCACGTGACCGAGGCGCGCTATGATCAGGTCGTGGTGAATTACGGGACAAGGCCGCTGGACGATCTTTATTTCGACCTGAAGCCGCGCAGCTCCAACCTGGGCGCGGTCGATTACGATGCGCTGACCGGGGGGCGCCCGCAGCAGGTAACGCGCAACCCGCAAGGCAGTTTTCAGCTGTTCCGGATCGGGGATGCGGTCAGCCCGCGTAATACGCACGCGGCGATCCATGACGCGCTGCGGCTGGTGAAGGGGATCTGATTGCCAGGCAGCCCACGCAGCGCCAAAATGCCGGTGCGGGCGATGAAGGTATGGTTCCCTCGACGCGAGCAGGCCTGTACCGTGACCCTGGCCGTCAAGAAAACGAAGCCGTTACGGGCGCGATATGGTCATGCTGAGAAGAAGAATGGTGCTGCTGGACAGGATTGAACTGTCGACCTCTCCCTTACCAAGGGAGTGCTCTACCACTGAGCTACAGCAGCGCCGTTTTCGGTCGCCGGATCATGTCCCGTCCGACCGTGGGGCGCTGATTAACGGGAATTGATTCCGGGTGCAAGCGTTATCTGGACGGTTTTTTCGCCCTCATGTATGACAGTCGCATGGAGCAGAACAAACCCGGCAAAAAACAACCGAAAAAGACCGATAGCCGCGAGGATCGGTTGAAGGCTGCGTTGAAGGCCAATATGGCCAAGCGCAAGGCACAGGCGCGCGCCCGCGCGGCGGATGCCGGGGAATCACAGGATAAAGGGCAGGGCTGATGGATTCGATTATCGTGACGGGGAACGGCCCGCTGAACGGGCAAATCCCGATCGCCGGGGCCAAGAATGCCTGCCTGACCCTGATGCCGGCAACGCTCTTGTCCGAGGAACCGCTGACCCTCACCAACGCGCCGCGACTGAGCGACATCAAGACGATGACCGAACTGCTGCAATCGCTGGGCGCGGAAGTGACCAGCATGCAGGACGGGCAGGTGCAGGCGATGTCGAGCCACAACCTGTCCACCACCCGGGCCGAATACGATATCGTGCGCAAGATGCGCGCGTCGAACCTGGTGCTGGGGCCGCTCTTGGCGCGCGAACATCATGCCGAGGTGTCTCTGCCCGGCGGCTGCGCCATCGGTGCCCGGCCGATGGACATTCATATCACCGCGCTCGAAGCGATGGGCGCCGAGATCGACCTGCGCGATGGCTATCTTTACGCCAAGGCCCCGGGCGGGCTGAAAGGCACCACGCATGAGCTGCGCTTCGCTTCGGTCGGCGCGACGGAAAACGTGGTGATGGCGGCGACGCTGGCCAAGGGCACCACGGTCCTGAAAAACGCCGCGCGCGAACCCGAAATCGTCGATCTGGTCCATTGCCTGCGCAAGATGGGCGCGCAGATCGAAGGCGAAGGCACCCCCACCATCACCATCCAGGGGGTCGATCGTCTGCATGGCGCGACCCACCCGGTGGTCACCGACCGGATCGAGCTGGGCACCTACATGCTGGCCCCGGCGATCTGCGGCGGCGAGGTGGAACTTTTGGGCGGCCGGATCGACCTGCTGGAAGCCTTCTGCGAAAAGCTCGATGCGGCCGGGATCTCGGTGGAAGAAACCGAAAACGGGCTGAAGGTGGCGCGCAGGAACGGCCGGGTAAAGGCGGTCGATGTCGTCACCGAACCCTTCCCGGGCTTCCCCACCGACCTGCAGGCGCAGATGATGGCGCTGATGTGCACCGCCGAGGGCACCTCGGTTCTGGAAGAACGCATCTTCGAGAACCGCTTCATGCACGCGCCCGAACTGATGCGGATGGGCGCGCAGATCGAGGTGCATGGCGGCACTGCGACGGTGACCGGGGTCGAGCGCCTGAAGGGCGCGCCGGTGATGGCCACCGATCTGCGGGCCTCGGTCTCGCTGATCCTGGCCGGTCTGGCGGCCGAGGGCGAAACACTTGTCAGCCGGGTCTATCATCTTGACCGCGGATATGAGCATGTGGTCCGCAAGCTGGAAGGCGTGGGCGCCAAAATCGAACGGATCAAGGGCTGATGGCAGACGCAACATTTGAAGATGGGCGCGAGGCGCCGCTGAACCTGGGCGCGTTGGACGCCGACGACCTGCGGGTGATCGCGGCGCTGGGGCAGGATGCCGT
>JAWVXM010000162.1:0-6324 GCA_033723255.1 Thalassovita sp. | reverse complement strand
GCCACGTCGCCGATGGCGGTCAGCCGGCGGGGCTGGTCCAGCGCCTCGCGCGGCACGAAAACCGGGGTGCCGGGGCGGGCGAAGACGCAGTTGAGGAAGATGTCGTGGTCGAGGATTTCCGGGAACGGCCCGCCATGGGCGGTTTCGGCCATGTCCCACTTGGTCACCTCGACACCCAACGCGTCGCACAGGTCGGACGCCCCGGTGCCGACCCGGCCAAGCGCGCCGATCACGATGGCGCGCGGGCGGCTGGTGTCGATCGCGTCCAGTTCGGCCGTCAATTCGGCGTTCAGCGCATCCTTGCCCGGATAGACGCCGACAGGACCGCAGAGTTCGCCGCGCTGCTGTGCTGCCCATGTTTTCAGGGTCACCGCCGCCCCGGCATAACCGGCCCAGTAGCCGAAGGCCGCGACCCGGCGACCGTTTTCATCAACCAGATATTCCAGATCGTAAAGCCTGCCTCCGCCTGCCTTGAACCGTTGCAGCAGCGCCTTGCCGGAATGCTGCCCCTTGAAGGCATGGCCGAACATGATGTGACGATGCGGCAGCGGCGTGCCGTCTTCGGGCAGTTCCTTCAGCCCGAAGATGATTGCGTCGCGCGGCGCGTCGGGCCAGGAATTTTCCGCCGCGATTTGCGCGCCCGCGTCGCGGTAGCCGCTCAATGGGATGGCGCGCACGGAACTTTCTTCGACGGTGACGCGGATACCGGCCTTGATCAGGGCAGCGGCGCCTTGCGGCGTCAACCCGACCCGGTCTTCGTTCGGGCGCTGTTCGGCGCGGACCCAGAGATGTGTCATAGGCTGTGATCCTTCCATTCGGTCGGGCAGGGCGTCAGAGATGGGTTTGGGCATATTGCCGGTCGGGATGATCCAGGTGCGGCACCGCGTTGAACTGCGTCAGCGCAAGGTCGTCGCCAACACGGTGCAGACGATGAACCGAAGTATTCTGGATGGCAATACAGGCCTTGGCGAAGGCCGGGATGGAAAGCCCCATCACGTGGCGCATCACCATGCCGATCAGCCCGCCCGAGGTCACCACGAGGGCAGGCCCGTGCCCCGCGTTGATGTCGGCAATGACCGTGTCGACCCGCTGTTCGAAATCCTGAAAGGTTTCTGGCGCGTTGCGGATTTCGCCCGCCTGCCATTTGGTCATCAGCATCGGCATATAGGCCACGAAACCTTCGCGGGTGTCGGGCAGGGGAATGTCCTGCTGATCCTTCAGCAGGTTCGCCAGTGTGAAGAATTCCATTTCGTTCAGGCGTTCGTCCCGCACGATCTCTCCATGAGCGTCGGCTTTCATCGCGCGGGCGGTTGCGACATGGCGGGTCAGGGTGCCGCAATAGACCCGGTCGAAATATTCGCCGGTGGCGCGGATGTGATCGCCCAGCCAGGCCGCCTGCTGTGTGCCAAGCGTGCTGAGCCGGTCATAGCTGGCCTCGTCGCGGGCCTCGGTATTGGCCTGGCCGTGGCGGATGAGCGTGATGGTGGACATGGTATTGCCTTTTGCGGTTCAGCGCATGGGTAGGCAAAGCCGGGCAGGGGTGCAATGGGCCACGTGGCGGAAACGCCCCGCAAAACAGGATCAGGCCGCGTCGGTCCGCAGGTAACCGCGCTTCAGCGCGGCGTTGCGCAGCCTGTCGGCCTGTTCCGAGGCCTGCCGCAGGTTGCCATACAGGTCGATCCGGGATTGCCCCTTGCCGCCGCTGACGCCCCATTCGCGCAGCACCGATACTTCTTCAAGAAGGTTCATAGCGATCTCGACCCGGTAATAGCGGGGCCGGAACGAACGCGGTGTCGGACGATAGAGCAGGCAGCAGGTCATGGGCCGATTCTAGGCGGGCGATTCGGGCGCTTCAAGACCCGACCTACGCCACCGTAGGGAAATTTCAGGCCCAGCTCACATCGCCAAGGAAAATATATCCCGCGCCGTAGATTGTCTTGATAAGACAGGGGTTTTTCGGGTCTTCGCGCAGTTTCGTGCGCAGCCGGGAAATCCGGACATCCATGGCCCGGTCGAAGCTTTCGCCGGCTGCCCCGCCTAGGCTTTCCTGCATAACCGCGCGCGAAATCAGCCGCTTGGGACGTTCCAGGAACAGCCGCAGAACTTCGCCCTCGGCATGGGAAAACGGGGTTTCGGCGCCGGTTTCGTCCTCGAGGATGTAACTGTCGAAATGGGCGGTCCAGCCGTTGAACCGGGCGGTGTTGCCCGATTGCGGCGCGGATTGGCCCCGGCGCAGGCGGGCACGGATGCGCGCCACCACCTCGGCCGGGTCGAAGGGCTTGATGATGTAATCGTCGGCGCCCAGTTCCAGCCCGGTCACCCGGTCCTGCACCTGCGCGCGGCCTGAAATGATGATCACCGTCGCCCCCTGTTCCAGCGCCAGCCGGTGCACCAGCGTCAGCCCGTCCTTGTCCGGCAACGACAGGTCGACGAGGCAGACATCGGGGGTGGCGGTTTTCAGCGCCGCTTCGAATTCGGTTGCGCGTCCAAAGCTCATGGTGCGGAACCCCGCCTCGGTCAGCGCGTCGGCCAACATCGACCGGATTTCCGGTTCGTCGTCGAGGATGGAGACAAGGGGCGCTGTCATTCGGCGGCGGTTTCCTGTTGCAGAAAGGCGGTCAGCTGCGACTGGGTAAAGGGTTTACGCAGCAAAGGCACCCGCGTCGAGGCCGTTTGATACAGCGGGTGGTCGGGGGGAAGTGACGTCATCAGCGAAAGCGGCGGGTGACCGGGTGGCAATTCCGCCAGCAGATCGAGGCCGGATTTTTCGCCCGCGAGGGTGATGTCGGACAGGATGCGCTTGATATCGGGCAGGCCTTCGAGAAGGCTCAGGGCCTCATCGACGCTTTCTGCCTCGATCACCGTGTTGCCCGTCGCGGTCAGCATGGCGCGCACGGTTTCGCGCAGTTCCGGGCTGTCTTCGACCAGCAGGACCAGCCCCGGCTGCAGCGGAGGCGGCGCCGGTTGCAGCGGCAGGCGTATGGTGACGCGACCGCCGGTTTCGGTGTTGGAAATGCGGATTCGTCCGCCGGCCAGCTTGGTCATGTCATAGACCATCGACAGGCCCAACCCGGACCCTTCGCCGCCCTTGGTGGTGAAGAAGGGCTCCAGCGCATGTTCCAGCGCCGCGTCGGAAAACCCCGGACCGTTGTCATCGATGATGAATTCGGCCCAGAGGTTCTGCACCGGTGCGACGGTCAGGCTGATCTGGCCGGATGTGCCGCAGGAATCGCGGGAGTTCAGGATCAGGTTCAGCAGAGAATCCTGCAACATGCCGGTGTCGAGCATCAGCATCTTGTTCTGCAGCAGGTTGTTGATGTTCAGCGAAAACCCGGCCGGCAGCGCCGGGGCGGCGAGGATCTGCAGGTCGTCCAGCATCAGCCCGACATCGGCGGGCGCCGGGTGCCATTCGCGCGCACCGGTGATATCGGCGATCCGGTTCAACAGCGATCCGCCGCGATGCGCCGCCGACAGCGTCGCGTCGATCTGGCGCCGGGCGTCATCCGGCAGATCCATTTTCTGCAGCCTCGACTGGCTGCCCAGGATGATGGTCAGAAGGTTGGAAAAATCATGCGCCATGCCGCTGGTCAGCTGTGCGGCCATTTCGCGGCGGCGGGTCTGCTGCAGCGCGGTGCGGGCTTGGGCTTCGCGGGTCACATCCATCGACAGGATATAGACGCCTCCTTCTTCGTCGACCGCGTCCTGTGCCGGGGTGAAGGCGGTGCGGATGCGCCGTGAACTGGCCTCGTCGAAAAACTCGAACACCGAGGCTTTGCCGGCAAAGGCGCCCTCCAGATACGGCAGGATCGCGGTGTAGATATCCTTGCCCAAGGCTTCTTCGATATGAAGCCCGACGATGTTCGACGGCCGCCCGGGCATCACCGAGGACAGTTTGCGATTGGAAAAGGTGTAATGCCGGTCCATCCCGACATGGGCGATATGGGCGGGCATCATTTCGGTGGTCTGACGTGTGCGCGCCTCGGTCTCGATCAGCTGGCGCTTGGCCTCTTCCATCGCGGCGACGGTGGCTTCCAGCTTGCGGTTTGTGCTGGCCAGCTGCTCGGCATAGGTCAGCACCTTGTCCGACAGTTCCTCGGAGCGGGCGCGCAGCAGGTCTTCCTGCTGCTTGGTGCGGGTGATGTCGGTATAGACCGTCACCCAGCCCCCCTGCGGCAGCGGCGATCCCTCGACGGAAATCCAGTGCCCGTTGGCGCGTTCGCGTTCCATGTAATGGGGGGTGAAGGTCATCGCCTGCTCGACCCGGCTTTGCACCGCCGCGTCGACATCCTCGATGTCGCCGTATTCGCCGCGTTCCACCAAGTGGCGGATGGTGGCCGCGAATCCCGTTCCCGGCTGCACCAGCTCGGGCGGCAGATCGAACATTTCCCGGAACGGGCGGTTGCACACCACCAGGTTCAGGTCGCGGTCATAGATCGACAGGCCCTGCTGAATCAGGTTCAGGCCGGCCATGGTCATCGCGGCGGTATCGAGCTGTTTCCCGGCCATCGCATTTCCTCCCATCTCTATGGCTATCATCCGGGGCGCGCGGCGGAAAGCATGCGAAACGGGGCTGTTACAATTCGTAACAATTGGGAAATGATCAGGAAAAAGTTGACGGTGAAATTTTCTTCCGCTCCCTTGGGAGAGGGAGAATCGCGGCTGGAGGGCCGCAGGCTCGGCAATAACGGGCATTTGGGAGGAATAGAATTGGCACAGTCGTCACAGGCGACGGGTGGACTGACGTCCATCCCTGCGCTGTTGCATCGTAACGCCACCGAATTCGGCGACAGGCCCGCTTATCGGGAAAAGGAATTCGGGATCTGGCAGAGCTGGACCTGGAAAGAGACGGAAACAGAGATCGTCAATCTCGCCCTGGGTCTGATCAATATTGGCGTCAACGAAGGCGATTTCATCGCGATAATCGGGCGCAACCGTCCTTACATGTACTGGTCGATGGTCGCGGCGGAAGCCGTCGGCGCGATCCCGGTACCGCTGTATCAGGACGCTGCGGCGGAAGAGATGGCCTATGTGCTGGATCACTGCGGTGCGCGCTTCGTGATCGCCGAGGACCAGGAACAGGTCGACAAGGTGATCGAGATCCAGGACCGGCTCCACCAGTTCGAGCACATGATCTATCTCGATGCGCGCGGCATGCGGAAATACGATCATTCGCGCCTGCACGAATTCAGCCATATCCAGGAACAGGGTCATGCAGCCCGCGATGAGCTGACGCCGGAGCTGAAGCGCCGCGAAGCCAAGCTGGATTACAGCAGCACCTGCGTGATGCTCTATACCTCGGGCACCACCGGCAAGCCCAAGGGCGTGGTGCTGTCCAACCGCAACGTGATCGAAAGCGCCAAGAATTCCAGCGAATTCGACCATCTGCGCGGGGACGAGGAAATCCTTGCCTACCTGCCGATGGCCTGGGTGGGCGATTTCATCTTCTCGATCGGCCAGGCCTATTGGTGCGGCTTCTGCGTCAACTGCCCCGAAAGCGTTGAAACGCTGACGGTGGACCTGCGCGAAATCGGCCCGACCTATTACTTCGCGCCGCCGCGGGTGTTCGAAACCCAGCTGACCAACGTGATGATCCGGATGGAAGACGCGGGCAAATGGAAGAAGCGGATGTTCGATTACTTCATGGCGCATTCCAAGAAGGTCGGTTCGGATATCCTCGATGGCAAGCCGGTCAGCTTTGGCGACCGGTTCAAGTACTGGCTGGGCAACCTGTTCGTCTATGGCCCGCTGAAGAACACTTTGGGCTTCAGCCGGGTGCGCGTCGGCTACACCGCGGGTGAAGCGATCGGGCCCGAGATCTTCGATTTCTACCGCTCGCTTGGCATCAACCTTAAGCAGCTCTACGGCCAGACCGAGGCGACGGTATTCATCACCGCCCAGCCCGACGGCGAAGTGCGGTCCGACACGGTGGGCGTGCCGTCGCCCGGGGTCGAGCTGAAGATCGACGATAGCGGCGAGGTGCATTACCGCAGCCCCGGTGTGTTCGAGGAATATTATAAGAATGCCGAAAGCACCGCGTCGACCAAGGATGCCGAAGGCTGGGTCGCCACCGGCGACGCGGGCTTCATCGAACCCGATACCGGGCATCTGCGGATCATCGACCGCGCCAAGGATGTGGGCAAGATGGCCGATGGCAGCCTGTTCGCGCCGAAATACGTGGAAAACAAGCTGAAATTCTACCCCAACATCCTTGAGGCGGTGGTGTTCGGCAACGGCCGTGACAAGTGCATGGCCTTCATCAACATCGACCTCAGCGCGGTCGGCAACTGGGCCGAACGCAACAACATCGCCTATTCCTCCTATCAG
>JAWVXM010000161.1:0-6388 GCA_033723255.1 Thalassovita sp. | reverse complement strand
GGTGGGGCTGGGCTATATCAAGGTCGGTCAGCAGGCCACGACCCTGTCGGGCGGCGAGGCGCAGCGGGTCAAACTGTCCAAGGAACTGGCGCGGCGGTCGACCGGGAGGACGCTCTATATCCTCGACGAACCCACCACGGGGCTGCATTTCGAAGACGTCCGCAAGCTGCTGGAAGTGCTGCACGAACTGGTGGAACAGGGCAACACGGTGGTGGTGATCGAACATAACCTGGACGTGATCAAGACCGCCGACTGGATCATCGATATCGGTCCCGAAGGAGGCGATGGCGGCGGTGAAATCGTTGCTACGGGAACGCCGGAACAGGTGGCCGAGGAACCGCGCAGCCACACCGGGCACTACCTGAAGCCGATGCTGTCGGGCGGCAAGGTCGCGGCGGAGTGATGGTGCGACCGACCCTTGCGGCGCTGGCGGTGGTGCTGCGCGACGATCAGGTGTTGCTGGTGCGGCGCCGCAACAAGCCGGATGCGGGGTTGTGGGGCTATCCCGGAGGCCATGTGGAACCGGGCGAAACCGTGGTGCAGGCGGCGTTGCGGGAACTGTCCGAGGAAACTTCGATCCGTGCCGAGGCGGGCCCGATCCTGTCCGGGTTCGACCTGATCCGGCACGGGGCGGATGGCCTTCTGGCACATCATTTCTATCTCGTCGCGGTGGAATGCTGGTACCGCGATGGTGTTCCGGTGGCCGCAGACGATGCGCAGGAAGCCTGCTGGATGCCCGTCGAAACGGTTCTCGGCGGCGGGGTGCCTCTGAGCGAAAATGTCGGGTCGTTGTTGGAAAAGGCACTGCGTGGGCGGCGCTGAACGCCGCCCGTCAGATCTTTGCCGCGAGGAACCTGAGAAACGCGCCTTCCGGCTTATTCATTTTCCGCCGGGTTGGTGCGCATGCCGGTGGCCGAATAGATCGGGCAGCTGCCCATCAACCCGGTGACCAGCAAGATCACCCCGACGATCACCCCGATCCACATCCAGACCCCAGAGCCCATCAGCCCCCCGATAATCAGCAGGGCACCGATGATGATGCGCAGGACCTTGTCAATCGTGCCGACGTTTTTCGCGAACATGGCTCAGCTCCATTGATGTTTGTCAAATGCAGCTTAGGCGGGTGCGATGCCGGCACGATATGATCTGGATCAACCCCGTCCGCGTTTCTCAAACCGGGGAAGCATGGCGCTGAAATCCAGGCCGGCGCCGCCTTCGTGTTCGACGAACTGTTCGTAAAGCGCCTTGGCCAGTTCACCCATCGGCGTGTCGGCATCGGCCGATTCCGCGGCCTGCTGCGACAGGCGCAGGTCCTTCAGCATCAGTTCTGAGGCAAAGCCGGGCTTGTAATCGTTGTCCGCGGGGCTTTGCGGGCCGACACCGGGGGCCGGGCAATAGGCGTTCATCGACCAGCTGTAGCCCGACGAGGTCGACACCACGTCGAACATCTTCTGCCGGTCCAGCCCCAGCTTGTCGGCCAGCGCGAAGGCTTCGCAGGTGCCGATCATGGTGATGCCAAGGATCATGTTGTTGCAGATCTTGGCCGCCTGGCCCGCACCCGAAGCACCGCAATGCACCGCCTTCTGGCCCATAATGTCAAACAGCGGCTTGACGGTTTCGAAGGCCTCCGCGCCGCCGCCCACCATGAAGGTCAGCGTGCCGGCGGTCGCCCCGCCGACGCCGCCGGAAACGGGCGCATCCAGCGCGCCAAGCCCGGCCGCTTCGGCCTGTTCGGCCGCCGCGCGGGCGCTGTCCACGTCGACGGTGGAACAATCGCACAGCACCGCGCCCTTCTGCATGACCGGGATCACATCATCCGCGACCGCGCGCAGGATCGCGCCGTTGGGCAGCATGGTGATGACCACGTCCTGACCCTTTGCCGCGGCGGCCGCGCTGTCCGCCTTCGCCACGCCTTCCGGCATCGGGGCGGCCAGGTCGAAACCCGTCACCTCATGGCCTTCCTTGGCAAGGTTGGCGGCCATCGGCGCGCCCATGTTCCCCAGACCGATAAATCCGATCTTCATGTTCTCTCCTCCTCGAATGTCAGGCTGTCCGCTCCCAGCGGCATCAGCATTTTCGCGACTTCCATATCGGTTACTTCACCGGGACCGGCATGTTTCCAGTTCGGGTTGCGGTCCTTGTCGATGATCTGGGCGCGGATCCCTTCCAGGAAATCGCCCTGTTCCATCGCGCGGTACGTGAAGCGGAATTCCATTTCCAGCGCCCTGCGGATGTCATCGAAACCGCGCAGCCGGTGGATCATCTCGATCGTGCAGGCGGCCGACAGGGGTGACACGCGGTTCAGGGCCTTCATCGCCTTGGCCGCGAAGTCTCCCTCGTCATGGCGCAGCGAATTCAGGATATCGCGCAGGGTTTCACCGGCGAAATGTTCGTCGATCTTGTCGCGCAGCGCGGCCAATTCACCCTCGGGCGCGGGTTCCGCCGCGCGGTCAATCGCTTCCCAATCGCCGGTCTCGATCAGTTCCTTGGTCAGCGCGGCCCATTTTTCCTGTGGTACGTAATAGTCGGCAAACCCTGCAAGGATCGCGTCGGCAGGCCCGATCCGCCCGCCGGTCGAGCCAAGGTATTCGCCCAGACGTCCCGGCGCGCGCGAGAGGATCAGTGATCCGCCCACGTCCGGCACCAGCCCGATCCCGGTTTCCGGCATCGCTACCAGGCTGTTTTCGCAGACCACCCGGTGCGATCCGTGACAACCGACGCCGACGCCGCCGCCCATGGTGAAGCCCTGCATCAGGCTGGCCACGGGTTTGGGGAATTCGAACAGCTTGGCGTTCATCCGGTATTCGTCGCGCCAGAAGGTGCGGCCATAGTCGAAATCGCCCGCCTTACCGGTGTCGTACATTTCCTGGATGTCGCCACCGGCGCAGAAGGCGCGGTCGCCCTCGGCGTCGATCAGGATCATCGCGACGGCATCGTCGTCGCGCCAGTCGTCCAGCGCCTTCTCGATGGCAAGGCACATGTTGTGGGACAACGCGTTCAGCGCCTTGGGTCGGGTCAGGGTGATCCGGCCAATCTTGCCTTCGATGCGGATATTGATGTCGCTCATGCCCGGTCGCTCAGCAGTTGCCGCGCCACGATCAGGCGCATGATTTCGTTGGTGCCTTCAAGGATCTCATGTACCCGCAGGTCGCGCACGATCTTTTCGATACCGTAATCGGCAAGATAGCCGTAACCGCCATGCAGCTGCAGGCATTGGTTGGCGACCTTCGACCCGGTTTCGGTCACGAAACGCTTGGCCATGGCGCAGAACTTGGTTGCGTCCGGGGCGCCCTGATCGAGCTTCCATGCCGCCTGGTACAGGAAGGTGCGTGCCGCCTGCAGGTCGGTTTCCATGTCGGCCAGCCGGAATTGCAGCGCCTGGAACTGGTCGATGGTCTTGCCGAAGGCCTTTCGTTCGCCCATGTATTGCAGGGTCTTGTCCAGCGCTGCCTGCGCCGCGCCGAGGGAGCAGGCGGAAATGTTCAGCCGCCCGCCGTCGAGCCCCGCCATCGCGTATTTGAACCCTTTGCCTTCCTCGCCCACGAGGTTGGAGGCCGGCACCCTGCAATCGTCGAACTGGACCTGACGCGTGGGTTGGCTTTTCCACCCCATCTTGTCTTCCAGCCCGCCGAAGCTGAGCCCGTCGGTTCCATCTTCGACCACCACGGTGGAAATGCCCCTGGGGCCGTCATCGCCGGTGCGGCACATGACGACATAGGCATCCGAATAGCCACCGCCCGAGATGAACGCCTTGGTGCCGTTCAGGATATAGCCGTCATTGCTGCGCTCGGCGCGGGTTTTCAGCGCCGCCGCGTCCGATCCCGATCCCGGTTCGGTCAGGCAGTAGGACAGCACCGTGTCCATGCTGATCGCCGGGGCGAGGTAGCGTTGCTTGATGTCGTCGCTGCCGAAGGCGTCCAGCATCTTGGCGCACATGTTGTGGATCGACAGGAAGGACGCGACCGAGGGGCAGGACATCGACAGTGCTTCGAAGATCAGCGCCGCGTCGAGCCGCGTCAGCCCCGAACCGCCGGAGTCTTCCGACACGTAGATGCCGCCCAGGCCCAGGGCGCCGAGCTCGGCCCACAGTTCCTTGGGGATGGTGCCCTGCTTTTCCCAGTCATGTGCGAAGGGGGCGATCTTTTCTTCGCCGAAAGCCTTCGCCATGTCGAAAATGGCGGTCTGTTCCTCGGTCAGTGCGAAATCCATTCGTCTCCTCCCAAATGGCGCAAAACGACGTTATTGAACGTGTGTTTAATTCCGAAATCCTACAAGAGTTTTGCAGGGACTGCCAGTACTCACAGGTCGGCGTGGAATTCTTCGACGAGATGCCGGACAACCCGTTTCAACGCGTCGCGCGGGCTGTCTTCGGCATGGAGCGCATCCTGATAGATCTGCCGTTGCTGTTGCGCCGCGGTGCCGCGTTCGAGGATGAGGCGCATGTTCTCGATCTCGGCGCTGGCACCCAGTACCTCCGCATCTTCGGCGACCAGGTCGATCAGTTCTTCCACCAGCCGGGAAAACGGCAGGATTTCACGCGCGCCGAAATCTATCAGCCCGCCTTCAATGCCATAGCGTTGTGCCCGCCAGCGGTTTTCCGAGATCAGGAAATTGTCATAGATACGCCAGCGCTGGTTGTTCAGCGATAACCGCCACAGCGCCCGCGTCAGGGCCTGGGTCAACGCCGCCAGCGTCAGCGTGGTTTCCAGGCGGGGGGAGACGTCGCAGATCCGCGATTCTATGGTCGGGAAGCGCGACGACGGCCGCATGTCCCACCAGATTTTCGAACTGTCCTCGATCAGCCCCAGATCGACCAGCGCATGCACCGACCGGTCATACTGGCTCCAGCTGTCGAAACGCGGCGGCAGGCCGGTGCGGGGCAGGTTGTCGAACACGGTCAGCCGGTAACAGCTCAGCCCAGTGTCTTCACCGCGCCAGAAAGGGGACGAGCAGCTCATCGCCAGCAGATGCGGCAGGAAATAGCGCAGCTGGTTCATCAGGTCGATGCGCTGATCCGCATCCGGGACGCCCACATGCACGTGCATGCCGCAGATCAGCATCCGCCGCGCCACGCCGGCAAGGTCGTCGCTCAGGACGTTGTAGCGTTCCTTGTCGGTATGGTGCTGTTCGCGCCAGTCCGAAAACGGGTGGCAGGACGCCGCGATCGGAGCAAGGTTGAAATCCCTGGCGACCCGGGCAACGGTGGACCGCAGGCGTTTCAGGTCGTCGCGGGCCTCGGCCATGTTGGCGCAGACCCGGGTGCCGATTTCCACCTGGCAATCAAGAAATTCCGGGCTGAACTGGCCTTCGAGTTCGGCGCCGCAGCGTTCCATCAGTTCGGTCGGGGCAGGGGCCAGGTCAAGCGTGTCCAGATCGACCAGCAGGTATTCCTCTTCCACGCCGATGGTGAAATCTGGCTTGGGGATCGACATGGCGCGGGCTCCCGTTTTTGATGAAAGTTCCGGGGAGACTAGATCACGGTTGCGCACAGCGCGCAACGAGAAGGCATGCCGCCTGTCTGCTCATCCGGAGCAACGGATGAGGCCGCCACGGAGACGCAGTTTGGGATTTGTTCAGTCAGACAGCGGCCCTGGGGCGGATGCCTCGCCTTCCAGAAGTTCGGCAAAGCTCGTTTCCCGCAAGCCCAGGATCGACAGGGCGTCGGTTTCGTTCTCCTGGATGACGGCGACAACGCCCGGGAACGGTTCCCATGTGCGCAGCAACAAGTTGGCCAGTTTGCGCAGTTCGAGCCCCGGGGCGTAGTAAACGACAAGGACCTGTGCGCCGTCAGCGAGACAGACATCCGCCTTGCGCGCCTGCAGCTCGATCAGTTTCAGCGGATCGGTTTCAAAATCGAAACCGGTGACGCGTGACAGGTCGATCAGCTGTTTCTGGCCGGGGCGGCATTCGGGATGGGCGACATAGTCTTCGA
This sequence comes from Thalassovita sp., assembly GCA_033723255.1. GTDB lineage: Bacteria > Pseudomonadota > Alphaproteobacteria > Rhodobacterales > Rhodobacteraceae > Thalassobius. The sequence goes on along the minus strand of JAWVXM010000161.1, from coordinate 456 downwards.
AAGACGCGCAAATATCGGCGATGCGAATGTCGCCTTCGTAACGCACATAGACAAGCCCCGGTGGGCGCAGGATGTTGAATGAAACAGTCATAAAAGTGTGCAGAAGTTCTTCTGAAAATAGAAAGGGGCCAGTAACCCTGGCCCCTTCAAATCACATCCGGATTGTCCGATCAATCCATCGCTTTGAAGGCGAATTCCCCGCCTTCCTTGATCCCCGAGAACCAACGCGCGGTGACCGTCTTGGTCTTGGTGTAGAAACGGAACGCATCGGGACCATACTGGTTCAGGTCGCCGAAGGCCGATTTCTTCCAACCACCGAAGGTGAAATAGGACAGCGGGACCGGGATCGGGAAGTTGATGCCGACCATGCCGACATTGACCCGGCTGGCGAAATCGCGCGCGGTGTCGCCATCGGCGGTATAGATCGCGGTGCCGTTGCCATAATTGTTGTCCATC
>JAWVXM010000160.1:0-6419 GCA_033723255.1 Thalassovita sp. | reverse complement strand
CCGTCAGGGTGACCCCGGCCGTACACGGTTCTATCTCAGCCTCGAAGACGACCTGATGCGCATCTTCGGGTCCGAGCGCCTCGACAAGGTGCTGTCGTCGCTGGGCATGAAGGAAGGCGAGGCGATCATCCACCCCTGGGTGAACAAGTCGCTGGAACGGGCGCAGGCCAAGGTCGAGGGGCGCAATTTCGACATCCGCAAGCAGCTGCTGAAATTCGACGACGTGATGAACGAGCAGCGCAAGGTGATCTTCAGCCAGCGCCGCGAAATCATGGAAGCCGACGACCTGTCGGAAATCGCCAAGGACATGCGCGACGAGGTGATCGACGATCTGGTCGATGGGTTCATCCCGCCGAAATCCTATGCCGATCAGTGGAACACCGAAGGGCTGTATGCTGCGCTGATCGAGAAGCTGAACCTCGACGTGCCGGTGATCAAGTGGGCCGAGGAAGAAGGCGTCGACGGTGACGTTATCGCCGAGCGGCTGGAAGAAGCCGCAGACAAGATGATGACCGAGAAGGCCGAAGCCTTCGGCGCCGAAACCATGCGCCAGATCGAAAAACAGGTTCTGCTGCAGACCATCGATGCGAAATGGCGCGAACACCTTCTGACGCTGGAACATCTTCGTTCGGTGGTCGGTTTCCGTGGTTACGCGCAGCGCGATCCGCTGAACGAATACAAGACCGAAAGCTTCCAGCTGTTCGAATCGATGCTGGACGGGCTGCGTGAAGACGTGAGCCAGAAGCTGGGCCAGATCCGCCCGATGACCGCGGAAGAACAGCAGCAGCTGATCCAGCAGATGGCAGCACAGCAGGCCGCGATGCAGGCGCCCGCCCCCGCGCCCGCAGCTGATGCCGAACCGGCCGGAGAGGCGAAGGAAGGTTTCGACGAATCCGACCCGTCGACCTGGGGCAACCCGGGCCGCAACGAACCCTGCCCCTGCGGATCGGGCAAGAAATTCAAGCATTGCCACGGCCGTCTGGCCTGATCGACACGGGGTGCGCGGGCCAGAAAGAGTTCGTGCCGCCGCCACATGGATGCCTTTTTCACGTGTTTGATTATGCGCAATCAGACCCGTTCTGGAGGCAGCAATGTCAGTTTCGAATCGAATCTTGATGGGCGTCGCATCCGTTTCGGCCGCTTTGGCGATCGGCTATGTGATGCAGCACGAATCCCAGCCGAAAATGCGCCTGGCGCAGACTGCCGCCAAGGTGGCACCGGTCAAAGACCGCATCGAGATTGAGGAAATCGCTCTCACCGCCGCGCCGTCGACCGCGCCCGAAATCCCAGTGACCGTGCCGGTTGAGGAAGACGCGGTCGCGCTTGCGGCGGTCACGTCGCAGATGGATGTGGTACCGGTCCCGGCCGAGGAAAGCCCGGCCCTGAACCAGCCGGCCATCGTCACCACCTGCGAACCCGAAATGACCGCCCGCGCGATGCCGGCCGCGATGGTCGAACTTTCGCTTGCGGCGGCCTGCCTGCCGGACCGGCGGGTGACGATCCATCACAATGGCATGATGTTCACGCAGGTGACCGATGCCGAGGGAATGCTGAGGCTGCAGGTCCCGGCGCTGTCGTCTTCCGGGGTGTTCATCGCCGATTTCGGGGATGATCTCGGGGCGGTGGCCCACAGCGCCGTTCCCGATCTGGCCGGCTATGACCGTGCCGTGCTGCAATGGCGGGGCAATGCCGGGCTGCATCTGCACGCGATGGAATTCGGGGCCGGTTTTGGCGAGGACGGGCATATCTGGGCCGATCAGCCCGGATCGTCCGACCGGGCGCTGGCGGGGCAGGGTGGTTTCGTCACCGTGCTCGGCGACCGGGGCTTGATCGGTGGTCAGCGTGCCGAGATCTACACCTTCCCGTCGGGGCAGGCGCCGCGTGACGGCGATGTCGTTCTCAGCGTCGATGCCGAGGTGAAACCCGCGAACTGCCAGCAACAACTTGAGGCTGAAGCGCTGCAACTGACCGAGGGTGGCGGGCTTGAGGTGCGCGAACTTGTGCTTTCGATGCCGCAATGCGATGCGGTAGGTGATTTTCTGGTGTTGAAAAACCTGCTGCAAGACCTGAAAGTCGCGGCGAACTGAACTTTACGAACCGGGGTTGGTTGCATGGCAACGCGATGTGCGGCGGTTTTCGCCGCACTTTTTCTTTTCTTCATGGCGCCACCGGCCCAAGCGCAGGATGTGACGCTGATATCGCCGGATGGATCGGTCGAAATTTCCGGCACGCTTCTGGGATTCGACGGCGAATATTACCGGGTCGACACGATCTACGGCGAACTGACCGTGGACGGGTCCGGGGTGAATTGCGACGGCCCGGGCTGCCCGGTGCTGACCGATTACGTGGCCGATCTGACATTGTCCGGTGCCGGGTCGATGGGGCGGGTATTGCTGCCGGCACTGATCGAGGTGTTCGGCGACAGATCCGGCCACGCGGTGACCCGCACCGTGACGGGCGCGGACCGTACCCTTTTCACCCTGACCGAAAAGGAAAGCGGCCGGGTCGCCGGGATATTCACCATCCGCCTGACCAGCAGCGATGAAGGATTTGCCGATCTGCTGGCGGACGAGGCCGATATCGCCATGATGCTGCGCGAGGTCCGGCCGGAGGAGGCAAGACTGGCACGCGAGGTGGGCCTTGGCGACATGACGGGCCGCGGGCGCGCACGGGTGCTGGCGCTGGATGCGCTGGTGCCGATTGTCGCGCCGGGAAATCCGGTCCAGCGGATCAGCATGCCCGAGCTGGCGCGGGTGATTGCGGGAGAGATTATCAACTGGGCCGATCTTGGCGGGCCCGATGCGCCGATCACCGTGCATGTGCGCGACCGCCAATCGGGCCTGTGGCAGGCGACCGAGGACCGCCTTCTGGCACCGGTGGGCAAATCCCTCGTGGGGTCTGCCGAACGGCATTCCGACGATCCGGCACTGGCCGATGCGGTGGAAGGCGATCCGTTCGGCATCGGGCTGGCCAGCGTGACCCAGATCGGCGATTCAAGGCAGATCGCGCTCAGCGGGGATTGCGGGTTCACCCTCGAAGCGGCGCGCAAGACGATCAAGACCGAGGATTACCCGCTGACCGCGCCGATGTTTCTCTACCTGCCAGCGCGGCGGCTGCCGAAACTGGCTCGCGACTTCCTGACCTTTACCCGCGGCACCGCGGCGCAGACGGTGATCCGGCGCGCCGGGTTCACCGACCAGCAGCCCGAGGAAATCGGCATCGATCTCCAGGGCAACCGCTTTGCCAACGCGATCACGCGCGCCGGAGAGGAAATCGGGCTGTCGGAATTGCAGCGGATGGTGTCCGTCCTGTCCGGCAGGAAGCGGCTGACCACCTCGTTCCGGTTCGAAACCGGATCGGCGCGGCTGGACGCGCAATCGCGGTCGAACGTGGCGCAGCTGGCCCATGCGCTGGAGGCAGGCAGCTATGATGGCCGCAGCCTGCTTTTCGTGGGTTTCAGCGATGGGGAAGGATCGGCCAAGGCCAACCAGGCCATCGCGCTGCGTCGCGCCAAGGCGGTTCTGGCGGCGGTGACCGAGGCGGCGGAGACAGCGAATTTCGACCGGCTGGATATGCAGGCGGACGCCTTTGGCGAGGCCCTGCCGATGGCCTGTGACGACAGCGCTTGGGGCCGTCGGGTCAATCGAAGGGTCGAGGTCTGGCTGCGCTGAGCGGTGGTCAGAGCAATCCTTCGGATCGGAAGCTGAGTTCGCGCGATTTGCCGATGATCAGGTGATCGTGCAGCGTGAGGCCAAGCGCCTGCGCCGCAACCGCGATCTGTTCCGTCATGGTGATGTCCGATGGCGACGGTGTGGGATCGCCCGAGGGGTGATTGTGCACAAGGATCAGCGCGCTGGCATTCAGTTCCAGCGCGCGTTTCATCACTTCGCGCGGATAGACCGGGACGTGATCGACCGTGCCGCGGGCCTGTTCCTCGTCGGCGACCAGAACGTTCTTGCGGTCAAGGTAAAGCACACGGAACTGTTCGGTGTCGCGATGGGCCATCGCGGTGCGGCAATAGTCGAGAAGCGTTTCCCAGCTGCCGACCACTGGGCGCTGCAGGATCCGGGCGCGGGCCAGCCGGTGCGCGGCGGCCTCGACGATCTTGAGCTGGGCGATGGTCGTGGGGCCGGTACCCTTGACCTCGCTCAGCCGTGCGATCGGGGCCGAAACGACGTGGTTGAAATCGCCAAACGTGTCGAGCAATGTCCGCGCGAGGGGTTTCACGTCGTGGCGCGCGTGGGCGCCGAACAGCAGCAGTTCCAGCAATTCGTAGTCGGGCATCGCCGCCGCGCCGCCCTGCAGGAACCGGTCGCGCAGCCGCTGCCGGTGGCCCCTGATATAGGAAGGCTGTTTTTCCGGTTTGCCGTGATCCGGGGACGCAACGGTGCCGGCTGCCGCGAAAAGCGGCAGGGAGTCTTCGGCGACAGTGCGTTTCCCGGCCATGCGGGGACGCTGCCCGGAAATGGTTAGCGAAAGGTTAACGCGGGCAGGGAGGGGCGCTGCCCCTCTGCGCGCGCTGCGCGCATTCACCCCGGGATATTTTCGAAAAGAAGAAGCCATGAAAAAGGGGACCGCAAGGTCCCCTTGATCGATTGGTTCGTGGTTGGATCAGCCCTTCATGCTGTCCCAGAAGTTTTTCACTGAGGAAAAGAAGCTGGAGCTTTCCGGGTTGTTATCCTCGGAAAGCGCTTCGAATTCGCGCAGAAGTTCCTTCTGCTTGCCGGTCAGGTTCACCGGGGTTTCCACCGCTAGTTCGATGAACATGTCGCCGGGATGGCCACCGCGCAGGGCCGGCATGCCCTTGCCGCGCAGGCGCATCTGGCGGCCCGACTGGCTTCCTGCCGGGATTTTCACGCGGGAGCGGCCGCCATCGATGGTCGGCACCTCGATATCTCCGCCCATCGCGGCCGTGGTCATGGCAACCGGAACGCGGCAGAAAAGGTTAGTGTCCTCTCGTTCGAAGATCTGGTGTTTCTTCACCTCGATGAAGATGTAGAGATCGCCCGAAGGCCCGCCGCGCATGCCCGCTTCGCCTTCGCCGGCAAGCCGGATGCGGGTGCCGGTTTCAACGCCAGCCGGGATGTTCACCGACAGCGACCGGTCCTTGTGCACACGGCCCTGGCCACCGCAGGATTTGCACGGGTTCTGGATCGTCTGGCCCATGCCAGAACAGGTCGGGCAGGTGCGTTCGACGGTGAAGAAGCCCTGCTGCGCGCGCACCTTGCCCATGCCCGAACAGGTCGGGCAGGTCTGCGGTTCGGCACCGCCCTCGGCGCCCGATCCGTCGCAGGCATCGCAGGGCACCGAGGTCGGCACCTTGATGGTTTTCTGAAGCCCGGAATAGGCTTCTTCCAGCGTGATGCGCAGGTTGTAGCGCAGGTCGGCGCCACGGGCCGCGCGGCTGCGTCCGCCGCCGCCACGACCGCCCATCATGTCGCCGAACAGGTCGTCGAACACGTCCGAGAAGGCGCTGGCGAAATCGCCCTGGCCGCCACCGTGGAAGCCGCCGCCGGGACGTCCGCCACCCATGCCGCCTTCGAAAGCGGCATGGCCGAAGCGGTCATAGGCGGCTTTCTTTTCGGCGTCCTTCAGGCAGTCATAGGCTTCGTTGACTTCCTTGAACTGGGCTTCGGCATCGGGATTGTCGGAATTGCGGTCGGGGTGCAGTTCCTTGGCCTTCTTGCGATAGGCTTTCTTGATTTCGTCGGCAGAAGCCCCCTTGGCCGCGCCGAGCACCTCGTAATAGTCACGTTTTGCCATTGGGTCTTCCCTTCATGTGGAACGTCAGGGGCCGGCCCGGCAGGACCGGCCCCGAACATTTCCCGGAAAACGCTTACGAGCGCTTGTCGTCGTCGAGATCCTCGAAATCGGCATCGACGATATCGTCGTCGCTGGCACCGGCGTCATCGACATCCGCAGGGCCTTCTTCGCCTTCTTCCTGGCTGGCCTTGTAGATGGCTTCGCCAAGCTTCATGGCCGCTTCGGTGACGTTCTGGACGCCGGACTTGATCTTTTCGGCGGTCACGTCGTCTTTCTCGAGGTCGTCCTTCAGCGCGGCGATGGCCAGTTCGATGGCTTCGATGGTGGTCGGGTCCACCTTGTCGCCATGTTCCTCCATCGACTTTTCGGTCGAATGGATCAGGCTTTCGGCCTGGTTGCGGGCCTCGACCAGTTCCTTGCGTTCCTTGTCCGCCTCGGCGTTTTCCTCGGCGTCTTTGACCATGTTTTCGATATCTTCGTCCGAAAGACCGCCCGAGGCCTGGATGGTGATCTTCTGCTCCTTGCCGGTGCCCTTGTCCTTGGCGTTGACCGACACGATGCCGTTCGCGTCGATATCGAACGTCACCTCGATCTGCGGCAGGCCGCGCGGGGCCGGCGGGATTTCTTCCAAGTTGAACTGGCCGAGCAGCTTGTTG
>JAWVXM010000159.1:0-6443 GCA_033723255.1 Thalassovita sp. | reverse complement strand
GCGGAGGTGGTTTCATAGCCCACCCCGATGATATGCGGGAACCAGATCGCGATGCCCCCCAGCAGCGCCCCGGCGATCCCTGGGCGCAGCCATCGCGGCATGCCGGTGCGTTCCTCGATCGCGTTGCCCAGATCTTCGGCGAAGAAGACCGAGCGCATGAGGATGCCGGCCACCACCCCGCAGACCAGCCCCAGAAGCAGGAAAGCGGGTAATTCGACATAGAATTCCAACACATTGCCCAGCGGCAGGTGGAATTCGGTGATACCGCCATATTCCAGCCGGTTGATGATCGTGCCCGCGACGCTGGCGATGACGATCGGGGCGAAGGCATGGACCGCGAAATGGCGCAGCACGACTTCCAGCGCGAACAGGGCGCCGGCGATGGGAGCGTTGAAACTGGCCGAGACGGCGGCAGCCACGGCGCAGCCCAGCAGATCGCGCCCGGTGATGCCGTCGGCGCCGATGATCTTGCTGGCCCAGCTGGAAATCACCGCCGCGATATGAACGACGGGCCCTTCCCGTCCGGTCGAACCGCCGGAGCTGAGCGTCACGAAGGAGGCGAAGGCCGAAGCGATCCCTTCGCGGGTTTCCACCCGCCCGTCCTGCATCGCCGCACCTTCGATCACATCGGCAACCGACCGCACGCGGGCGTCGGGCGTAAAAAGATGCAGCACCAGACCTGTCACCAGCCCGCCAAGAACCGGCAGCGCCAATACCCAGTACCAGGGCAGGGTCTGGGCAATGCTGTGCAAATGCAAGATGTCGTCAGTGCCGTAGAGATAGGCCTGCAGCTTTTCGATGCCCTTGCGGAAGAACAGCGCGGCGAATCCTGCCGTCGCCCCGATCAGCGCCGCCAGCACCCAGAAACGGATCTGGCTATACCCGCTGCGATGCACCAGGCGCACCGGATCGGCAAAGGACCTGAGCCAGGCCCCGGTCAGCTTCGCCAAGTGGGTGGTGATCCGCTCCGACATCGCCCCTTCTCTGCGCTTTCGCCCTTTTCGCGCCCGCGCCCTTGGCCTAGGTTCCCCGCACCAAAGACGGGAGGCCGATATGACGATCCAGCGCGCACTTGAAGAGCTTTCTTCCTTACTAGGCCAACGCCTGAGCCGGTCCAAGTCCGATCTTGAGCAACACGGCGCATCGGAAACGCATTTTCCGCTGACGCCGCCCGATGCCGTCGCCTATCCCGAAACCGCGCAGGAAGTGTCGGAAATCGTGAAAATCTGCGCCCGCAACGGTTGCCCCGTCGTGGGCTGGGGCGCGGGCACGTCGCTGGAAGGTCAGGCGCAGGCGTTCCGGGGCGGCGTGTCGGTCGATTTCCGCAACATGAACAAGCTGCTGCGGGTCAGCGCCGAGGATATGGACGTGACCGTGCAGCCGGGCATCACCCGTGAAGAACTGAACACCGAGTTGCGCGCGACCGGGCTGTTTTTCCCGGTCGACCCCGGCGCGAATGCCTCGATCGGCGGCATGGCCTCGACCCGGGCCAGCGGCACCACCGCAGTGCGTTACGGCACCATGCGCGACAACGTGCTGGGGCTCGAGGCGGTGCTGGCCGATGGGCGGATCATCCGCACCGGCACACGGGCGCGCAAATCGAGTGCGGGCTATGACCTGACCGGTCTGTTCGTCGGCGCCGAGGGCACGCTTGGCCTGATCACCGAACTGACTTTGCGGCTGCAGGGCCAGCCCGAGGCGGTGACGGCGGCGGTCTGTGCCTTCGATACGCTCGACAACGCGGTGCAGGCGGTGATCACGACAATCCAGATGGGCATCCCGATGGCCCGGATCGAATTCGTGGACGAGGCGACGGCGGCGGCCTTCAACGGCTATTCGGGATCAGACATGCCGCTTTGCCCGCACCTGATGGTGGAATTCCACGGATCGGAAGCCGGGGTGAAGGAACAGGCCGAGATGTTCGGTGAAATCGTCGCCGATCATGGCGGCAAGGGGTTCGAATGGGCCACCAAGCCCGAAGACCGCAATGCGCTGTGGAAGATGCGCCATCACGCCCATTGGGCGGTTCTGGCCTCGAAACCCGGGGCCAAGGCGCTGGTCACCGATATCTGCGTTCCGATTTCGCGCCTCGCCGACGCGGTCAACGAAACCCGCGCGGATATCGAGGCATCGCCGATCACCGGGCCGATCCTTGGTCATGTAGGCGACGGCAATTTCCACGCGATCCTGCTGTTCGACGATGAAAACCCCGAAGAGGTGCAGGCAGTCGAGGACCTGTCGCACCGGATGGTGGAACGGTCTCTGGCGATGGGCGGCACCGCGACGGGCGAACACGGCATCGGGGTCGGAAAGGCCAAATACATGGAAGCCGAACATGGCGATGCCTGGGACGTGATGGGAGATATCAAGCGGGTTCTGGACCCGCAGAACATCATGAACCCGGGCAAGATGCTGCGGGGGAGTTGAGGATAAGCGTTTAACGCAAAGGGCAGCCCCCGCCCTTGGGGGCGGTCGGGGGCTGCCCGACCTACAGCCGGGCGGGTGTTATGATCTGATAGCCCCGCCTGTTTTTCAGATCATCACGACGTCGCCGACAGCAGCGCCCTTGCCGCGCAGCGCGCTTCCTCGGTGATGGTATCGCCGGCGACCATGCGGGCGATTTCATCGACCCGATCGGCATCCGCCAACGGCACCACGGTCGAGGTCGTGATATCGTTATCGACCCGTTTTTCCACCCGCCAGTGATGCGCGCCAAGTGCTGCCACCTGCGGTGAATGGGTGACCACCAGGACCTGCGCCCCGTCGGCCAGAGATGCCAGACGCCGACCCACCGCATCGGCGGTGGCCCCGCCCACGCCGCGGTCGATTTCATCAAAGATCATCGTGATGCCCGATTGCCTCTGGTGCAGGCTCACCTTCAGCGCCAGCAGGAAACGGCTCAGTTCCCCGCCAGACGCGATCTTGCCCAAGGGACCCGCCGGCGCGCCGGGGTTGGTGGCAACGGTGAAGGCCACCGAATCGCGCCCCTCCGGCCCGGGGTCGGCTTCGGTGATTTCGGTGGTAAACACCGCGCGTTCCATTTTCAGCGGCGCCAGTTCGCCCGCCACCGCCTTGTCGAGCCGCGTTGCCGCATCGCGCCGTGCCGCGCTCAGCCGCTCCGCCGCTTTGTCATAGGCCGTATGGGCCGCGTCCACCGCCTGTTGCAGCTCGACCATGTCGGCATCGCCCCGGTCCAGCGCCGCAAGCCGGGTGCGCAGATCCTCGGCAAAACCACCCAGATCATCCGCCGCGATCCCGTGCTTGCGCGCAAGCCCCCGGATGGCGAACAGCCGTTCCTCGACCTGTTCCAGTTCAAAGGGATTGAATTCCAGCCGTTCCAGCGCGGTTTCGACACCCTGCACCGCGTCGCCCAGTTCGTTGAACGCGCGCCCCAACGCATCGATCGCGCCGTCAAGCGCGCCCTCGGCCTTGTCCGACGCGCCTTCGAGCCAGCGCATCGCATCCCCCATCGCGCCCTCGGCCCCCTCGCCCGTCAGCGCCTGCAGCGCGCGGGCCACATCTTCGCGGATCCGTTCGGCGCCTTGCATCTGGCGGCGGCGGGCATCCAGTTCCGCGTCTTCGCCCGGCTGCGGGTCAAGCTTGTCGAACTCGGCCACCGCGTGGCGCAGGAAATCTTCCTCGGCGCGCATGTCCGCCAGCGCCGTTTCGGCCTGTGACAACGCCTTGCGGGCCTGCGCCAGGTCGCGCCAAGCCGCGCGCACCGCCTGCTGCAGATCGGGATAGGCACCGAAGGCATCCAGAAGAACCCTGTGCCCCTTGGGATCAAGCAAGCCGCGATCGTCGTGCTGACCATGCAGTTCGATCAGGGTTTCCGACAGGTTGCGCAACACCTCGCCGGAACAACGCCGGTCGTTGACCCATGCGGTCTTGCGCCCGTCCTTGCTGTTCACCCGTCGCAGGATCAATTCGGACCCGCCGGGCAGCCCCGCTTCGTCCAGTACTGCATGAGCGGGATGGCCTTCGGGCAATTCGAATTCCGCCACTACCTCGCCCTGATCGGCGCCGGCACGGACCAGTTCAGCCCGTCCACGCCAGCCCAGCACGAAGCCAAGACTGTCCAGCAGGATCGATTTCCCGGCCCCGGTTTCCCCGGTCAGCACATTCAGCCCCGGCTGGAAATTCAGGTCCAGCCGGTCGATGATCAGCATATCGCGGATTTCAAGCGCGCGCAGCATCCCGCCACTCCCGATCAGAACGCCCCGTCAGAGCCATTTCCCCTTGACCATCTGACGATAAATCTGGCTCAGCCAGTTGTCTCCGCGCACCTTGGGTTCCAGCCCCTGCTTGGTCAGCAACTTGTAGCTGTCTTCGTACCAATCGGTGGAGCGGAAATTATGCCCCAGGATCGCACCGGCGGTCTGTGCCTCATCGGTCAGGCCCAGCGACAGGTAGGCCTCGACCAGACGGTGCAGGGCCTCGGGCGTATGGCTGGTGGTCTGGAAATCCTCGACCACGACGCGGAAACGGTTGATCGCGGCTGCGAAATGATCGCGGCGCAGGTAATAGCGCCCGACTTCCATTTCCTTCGCCGCCAGATGGTCGAAGGCCAGTTCGAATTTCAGCATCGCCGAGCGGGCATATTCGCTGTCCGGGTAGCGTTCGATTACCGTGCGCAGCGCCTGCAGCGCATCGAAGGTCACGCCCTGATCGCGACCGACCTCGTCGATCTGGTCGTAAAAGCTGAGCGCCAGCAGGTATTGCGCATAGGCCGCATCATCATCGGTGGGATAGAAATCGATGTAGCGCTGCGCCGCCAGCCGGCTGTTTTCGTAATCCTTGTCCTGATGATAGGAAAAGGCCTGCATGATCAGGGCGCGCTTGGCCCAGTCCGAATAGGGATAGAGCCGTTCGATTTCCGAAAAGAAGAACGCGGCCTTTTCCGGGCGCTGGCGTTCCAGTTCGAATTCACCCCGACCGAAGATCTGTTCGGCGGTGTAGTTTTCCAGCGGCACGTTGCCACTGTTCAACGCGCCTTGCCCGCCGCATCCGGTCAGCAGCCCAACCAGAAGAAGAACACCGATCACCCGTGTGCGCGACCCGCTGCCTGTCATGAACTGCCCCACCCTCGTCTGGACCGTGTCGGGCCATCACGGCCCGTTGCTTGATCCGGTCCTAGCATAGAAAATCGCGCTGCAAAACGGCTTTGGCCGGTTTTCCCGCACAGACCGTGTAGCAAAATCAGGCGACGGCGGGAATCTCTTCCAGATGGACACCAACCCCGGGCAGGCGCGCCATCAGTACATCGTCGCAGGCGACCATGCGGAAAGCATCGGGGCGGGCGAACAGCGCCCGCAGCAAATCATTGGTCAGCGCGTGACCGGCGCGGTGCCCCGTATAACGGCCTATCACCGGCGCCCCCGCCAGAGCCAGATCGCCAAGGGCATCCAGCATCTTGTGACGCACCGGTTCGTCGGAACGGCGCATGCCGCCGGGGCTCAGCACCTTTTCGCCATCGACCACGACGGCGTTTTCCAGTGTGCCGCCCAAGGCCAGACCGTTGGCGCGCATGGCGTCGACATCGGACTGGCGGCAGAAGGTCCGGCAATCGCAAAGTTCACGCACGAAGCTGCCATTGGCCATCTTCAGCGACTTTTCCTGCACGCCGATAGCCGCATCGGCAAAATCGATATGGAAATCGATCTGCAATTCGTCATTCGGTTCAAGCCGCGCCCAGGCATCGCCCTTCGAAACCTCGACCGGTTTCAGGACCTTGATCGCGCGGACCGGTTCTTCCTGCTGGCGCAGGCCCTTGAAAAGGATCCCCTGCACGAAGCTTGCCGAACTGCCGTCAAGGATCGGAACCTCGGGCCCATCAACGTCGATCAGCGCGTTGTGCACGCCGCATCCGGCCAGTGCCGCCATGATGTGTTCGACGGTCGACACCGAAACGCCGGCATCGTTTTCGATCAGGGTACAGAGGGGGGATTGGTTCACGGCGTCCCAACGGGCAGGAACCAGGGCGTCCTTGTACAGCACGTCGATCCGGCGGAACCAGATACCGTGATCGGCCATCGCCGGGCGCACCGTCATGCGAACGGGTTTTCCCGAATGCAGCCCAACACCGGCAAAAGTAACCGGACCTTTTATCGTAGTTTGCAAGATCGTCCCCAGTGTCCTGTCCATGCGTATTCCTGCACCGCGGGCTTTTGGTAACGTCCCCCATAAGTATGCTCAACTCAATCTTTGTAACGTACTGAAACATGCCCGTAAGCAATGGGCCGATTTTCGCCCATTTCCGACACAAACCCCTGAAACAAAACGAAAAGGGCCGCCCAAAGGCGGCCCTCCCGTTGGTCAAAAACTGTGCGTCAGTTTGCCTGCCGGCGCAGGAAAGCGGGGATTTCGATCCGTTCCTGATCCGGGTCCACCTCAGGCTGCGCCATCTGCTGGCGGGCATGCATCTGCGGCTGCTGACGGGCGGC
>JAWVXM010000158.1:0-6447 GCA_033723255.1 Thalassovita sp. | reverse complement strand
CAGGGAGAGGGCGGCGGCGAGGTCCTGCGCCCGGCCGACCTGATGGACGGCGAAGAGGGGGAGAACTGGAACCGGGTGAACATCCTGCTCGATTCGGTCGAGGAAATGGAACTGATCGGCCCGCATGTGACGGTGACCGATCTGTTGCTGCGGCTGTTTCACGAGGAACAGCCGCGGGTTTACGACGCGCAGCCGGTGCGCTTCGGTTGTACCTGTTCCGAAGACCGCGTGCGCCAGACGCTTTCGATCTATTCGGCCAAGGACATCGAGAAGATGACCACCGATGACGGACGGGTGACCGCCGATTGCCAGTTCTGCGGCGCCCATTACGATCTGGACCCGTCCACCGTGGGGTTCGAGGCGGTGAAGGCGCCGGGCGATGAGTGATCCGCTTGATCCGGTGATGCGCGCGCTCGGCCAAACCAGCGGCGCGTCGTCGGATTTCGACCTGAATCCTGACGTGGTTCTGCCCGAGGGGCGCAAGCTGCGCCCGGCCGGGGTTCTGGTCGGATTGGTGCAGAGGCAAGACGGCACCCGGGTGATCCTGACCAAGCGGGCGTCGCATCTGAAACACCACCCCGGACAGATCGCATTTCCGGGCGGCAAGGTCGACGACACGGATGCCGACGTGACCGCCGCCGCGCTGCGCGAGGCGCATGAAGAGGTGGGCCTGATGCCCGGCATGGCCGAGGTTCTGGGCCTGTTGCCGGCGCATGAAACCGTCACCAGTTTCATGGTCACGCCGGTTCTGGCCCGTGTCAGTCCCGATTTCGCACCGGTCCCCGAACCGGGCGAGGTGGAGGAAGTGTTCGAGGTGCCTCTGGCCCACCTGTCCGACCCGGCGAATTTCCTGATCCAGTCGCGGCGCTGGCGCGGCACCAGACGGCACTATTTTACCGTACCCTATGGCCCCTATTATATCTGGGGGGCGACCGCGCGAATCCTGCGCGGGCTGGCGGAACGGATGGCGCAATGAAGATCACCGAGGCGTGGATAGACAGGGCGGAAACCCAGGCCGTGTGCCGCGCCCTGACCGATGCCGGGTACAAGGCCTATTTCGTCGGCGGCTGCGTGCGCAACGCGCTGCTGCGCACGCCGGTCAGCGACATGGATATTTCTACCGACGCGGCGCCACAAAAGGTGATCGAACTGGCCGAACAGGCCGGGCTGAAGGCGGTGCCGACGGGGATAGATCACGGCACGGTCACGGTGGTTTCGGGTCACATTCCGCATGAAATCACCACCTTCCGCCGTGACGTGGAAACCGATGGCCGCCGTGCCGTCGTGGCCTTTTCCACCCATATGATCGACGATGCGAAGCGGCGCGATTTCACCATGAACGCGCTCTATGCCGACCCGGAAGGCGAAATCTTCGATCCGCTGGGCGAAGGGATCGAAGATTTGTCGGCGCGCCGGGTGCGGTTCATCGAAGATCCTGAAATGCGGATCCGTGAAGATTACCTGCGGATCCTGCGGTTTTTCCGCTTCCACGCTTGGTACGGCGATCCGTTCGGCGGCCCGGACCCCGAGGCATTGGCGGCGATCGCGGCGAATCTGGACGGAATAGAGACCCTTTCGCGCGAAAGGATCGGCGCTGAGATGCGCAAGCTTCTGGCCGCGCCGGAACCCGCGCCCTCGGTTGCTTCGATGCGGATGACGGGTGCCTTGGCGCGGGTGATCGAGGGCGCGGATGACAGGGCGCTGGGGCCGCTGGTGTCGATCGAGCATCATTTCCACCTGTCGCACGATCCGATGCGACGACTGGCCTGTATCGGCGGCGATGGGCACGGGTTGCGCCTGTCGAACGCGCAAAAGCGGGCGCTGGCGATCTATCGCGATGGCATGGCAGGGGCGGAAAGCGCGGCGGAACTGGGATATCGCCACGGGGCCGATATCGCGACCGGCATACTGGCGCTGCGTGCCGCGCAGTTCGAACAGCTGCTGGCCGAAACCGAGGTCGCGGCGGCAAAAGCCGCCGCCGGGCATGTTTTCCCGGTCAAGGCCGCCGACCTGATGCCGGAATACCAGGGTTCGGCGCTGGGGGCGCGGCTGAAGGAACTGGAAGCGAAATGGATCGCGTCCGGTTTCACGCTGGGCCGGGATGACCTGATCGGCTGAGCCGGGCTTGCCCTGCGGCTTGGCGTGCTATCTGATGGCAGGCAGGTTTTACGTGTATTGCCATGACATCCCGATTGATCCACCCATTCCGCCCCTCCGACCGCCCGCCACCGCAAAAGCTTGGCGCGTTCATCCTGTGGGCGCTGTCCGGTGCCTGGGGCGCGGTGGCCTTGGCGTTTTTCCTGTCCAGCTTCGCGGGCATGTTCGACGCGGCCACGGCCTATCTTCTGGGGCGCATCATCGACAGCGCGGTTGCCGGGTCGCCCGAAAGCTACTTTTCAGGCCCTAACCTTGCCCTGATCGGCTTTGGCATCGCGTTCTTCATCCTGATACGTCCAGTGGTTTTCGGCGTGTCGGCGTTGGCCAACGGGGTGATCCTTGGCCCGAACGTGCCGCCGCTGGTGCTGTCGCGGCTGCATCGCTGGACCTTGGGCCAGTCGGTGGAATTCTTCGAAAACGATTTCGCGGGCCGGATCGCGCAGAAGCAGATGCAGGCCTCCAACGCTTTGGCGCAGGTGGTGCAGGAAGCGATCCACGTGGTGGCCTTTGCCGGGGCGTCAGCGGTGGGGTCTTTGGCGCTTCTGCTGACCATCGATTTCCGGGTCGCGATTGCGTTCTTGGGCTGGTTCAGTCTCTATATCATGCTGATCCGCTGGTTTCTGCCACGGGTTCGCAAACAGGCCGGCGCGCGGGCCGGAGCGCGCGCGGCGGTGTCGGGGCAGGTGGTCGACACGATCACCAATATCAAGACGGTGAAGCTGTTCGCGCTGGCCGATCACGAAGACCGCGCTGCTTTGGGCGCGATGGATCTGTTTCGCGCCAAGGCGCTGCGGTTCGGGTGGCTGTCGACCGGGTTTAGGCTGTCGCTGATGTTCGTGGGGGGGATCCTGCCGATTCTGCTGATCGGCACCACCCTATGGTTCTGGTCGCAGGGGCAGGCGACGACAGGTGAAATCGTGGCGGCCGGCACGGTATCGCTGCGGCTGTCGCAGATGACCGGTTGGTTCAGCTTTTCGCTGATGGGCATCTATGCCCACTTGGGCGAGGTCGAGGACGGGATGCGGACGCTGACGCCGCGGGTGCGGCTGGAAAACGCGCCGGATGCCGCCGATCTGAGGGTGGAACGGGGCGAAATCGCGCTGCGGGAGGTCAGTTTCGCCTATGGCCGCGAAATCGGCGGGGTCAGCGACATCGACCTTGTGGTGAAGCCGGGCGAAAAGCTGGGCATCGTCGGGGCGTCGGGTGCGGGGAAATCGACATTGGTGGCCCTGCTTTTGCGGCTTTACGATCCCGAGGAGGGGCGGTTGCAGATCGACGGGCAGGACCTGATCGGGGTGACGCAGGAAAGCCTGCGGCAACAGATCGGCATGGTTACGCAGGAAACCGCGATGTTCAACCGTTCGGCCCGCGACAACATCCTTTATGGTCGGCCGGACGCCAGCGAAGCCGAGATGATTGCGGCGGCGAAGAAGGCCGAGGCGCATGATTTCATCCTGACCCTGCGCGATCACGAAGGCCGCGAAGGGTATGGGGCGCATCTGGGGGAACGCGGGGTGAAATTGTCGGGCGGCCAAAGGCAGCGGATCGCGCTGGCGCGGGCGATCCTGAAGGACGCGCCGATCCTCGTTCTGGACGAAGCGACCAGCGCCCTGGACAGCGAGGTGGAGGCGGCGATCCAGGCGGCGCTGGAACGGGTGATGGAGGGCAAGACCGTGCTGGCCATCGCGCACCGGCTGTCGACGATTTCGCAGATGGACCGGATCATCGTGCTGGATCAGGGCCGTATCGTCGAACAGGGCAGCCATGACGAATTGCTGGCGCAGGGCGGGCTTTACGCGCGTTACTGGGACCGGCAATCGGGCGGATTCATCGGCTCGGACGCGGCGGATGCGGCCGAATAGGGCTTCCGGCGCGGGAATTCCCGCGTTATCTGGGCCGGCATGGAAGATATTAAGATCACAAGGCTGGGCCACCAGGGCGACGGCATCGCCGAGGGACCCGTATTCGCAGCGATGACCCTGCCCGGTGAAGTCGTGCGCGGCACGTTGGAGGGCAACCGCCTGACCGATCCGCGCATCGTGACCCCGTCGCCCGACCGCGTTGCCGCGCCCTGCCGCCATTACAAGAGCTGCGGCGGCTGCCAGTTGCAGCACGCGTCGGATGCTTTCGTGGCCGATTGGAAACTCGACGTGGTACGCCAAGCGCTGGCGGCGCAGGGGCTGAGCGCGGAATTCCGGCCCATCGTCACATCGGCGCCGAAAACCCGCCGCCGGGCCAGCCTGTCGGTGCGGCGGACCAAGAAGGGCGCGATGGCGGGATTCCACGCGCGGGCATCGGACGTGATCATCCAGATCCCCGATTGCCAGCTGCTGCATCCCGACCTGATGGCGGCGATCCCGGTGGCCGAGAAGCTGGCGACGATCGGCGGCAGCCGCAAGGGGGAACTGAGCGTGCTGGTCACCCTGTCGGAAACCGGCCTCGACATCGCGGTGAGCGGCGGCAAGGAGCTGGACGAGCCACTGCGGCTGGCGCTTTCGGCTGAAACGGAGACGCACAAGCTGGCGCGGCTGGCTTGGGACGGCGAAGTGATCGGCCAGCGTGAACCGCCGGTTCAGCGGTTTGGCAATGCATTGGTTTCGCCGCCGCCGGGCGCCTTCATGCAGGCCACGCCGGATGGCGAGGCGGCGCTTCTGTCCGCGGTGCGCGAAATCGTCGGCAATGCGTCACAGGTGGCCGACCTGTTTTCCGGTTGTGGCACCTTCGCGCTGCCATTGGCGGAACGGGCCGAGGTTCACGCGGTGGAAGGCGAGGCCGAGATGGTTGCCGCGCTGGATCTGGGGTGGCGCCGGGCGGAGGGGCTGAAGAAGGTCAGCCACGAGGCGCGCGACCTGTTCCGCCGGCCGCTGATGCCGGATGAGTTGCGCAAATTCGACGCCGTGGTGATCGATCCGCCGCGCGCCGGGGCCGAGGCACAGGTGAAGGAACTGACGAAATCGGACGTGCCGACGATCGCCTTCGTGTCCTGCAACCCGGTCACCTTTGCCCGCGATGCACGGATCCTGACGGAAAAATCCTATGATCTGAAATGGGTACAGGTCGTGGACCAATTCCGCTGGTCGGCGCATGTTGAACTGGTTGCCTGTTTCTGGCGGAAAGGCGCCTGAAAAGCCAATAAACCCTACTCTCCCGGGTGGATTTGCGTTAAAAACGGACAATAAAAAATCGAGGCAGGAATGAAGCGGTATCTCAGGCTGGTGATGATGGGGCTTGCCCTGTGCGCCGTGGCGGCGTGCAGTTCCAAGTTCAAGACCTATGAGGGCATGGAAGTCACCGGGGTTGTTGTCCAGAAAGAAAAGCGGGTGATGCACTTGATGCATCATGACAAGCCGTTGAAAAGCTATCGCGTGGCTCTGGGATTCACGCCGGAGGGGCAGAAGACCCGGCAGGGCGACGGAAGAACCCCGGAAGGGCATTACTTCATCAATCGCCGCAATCCCAACAGCCAGTACCACCTGTCGCTGGGGATTTCCTATCCCGATGCGTCGGCTTGGCGGTTGGCGCGGGAAGCGGGGGGTCATCCCGGCGGCGACATCTTCATTCACGGTGAGCCGGGGGATATCGCCAAGATCCGGCGGGAAAATGGCCGTGACTGGACCGCGGGCTGTATCGCGGTGACCAATGCCGAGATCGAAGAGATCTATGCTATGGTCAAGAACGGAACGCTGATTTCGATCTATCCCTGACGGGCGGGATCGCCCCGGTCGCGTTCAGCCCCGGGGCTCAGCCGGCGCCCATCACCAGGGTCCACCAGATCTTGCCGCTGGCTTCCTGGTACCACGAAAAGCCCAGCTGCGATGCTTCCGGATCCAAAATCACCCGGCGGGTGTCATCCTGTTCCATCCAGGCGGCCAGGGTTTCGAGTTCGGTTTCGTAGGTTTCCGAAATGGTTTCGCCGCGGAAGCGGCCTTCGTATCCGACACGCTTGACCCGATCCAGCGGCGACGACCCGTCCGATCCGAAATGCCAGGGCCGGTTCTGCACCGACATGTCGCGGGAATGGGTGGCGGCGGCGGCGTTGAGCTGTGCATTCAGGACGACCGGTGCCAGTCCGGCCGAGGAGCGCAGAGCATTGACCGAATCCAGCATCCGGTACTGCATTTCCGGGGCTTCGCCGGGGCGTATGCGATATGTGCGCGGCAACGGCTTGCCGTCGGATCCCAGTTTCGGTTCGGGAGCGACACAGGCCGAAAGCGACAGGGCAGCGATGAGGACGAAGCCGATAAAACGAAGCATTTCTTTCACCAATCCGGAGTATTCGGCCCAAGACCT
>JAWVXM010000157.1:0-6478 GCA_033723255.1 Thalassovita sp. | reverse complement strand
TGATTTGGCGTTTTACTCGCGCTCAGCATAGGAAGGAAACGATGCGGAACTCTAGACGATCACTGGTCGATCCCTTTATTGTGCTGGACGTGATGGAAGCCGCCCGCGCCGCCGAGGAAGCCGGCCGCGACATCATCCACATGGAAGTGGGCCAACCCGGCACCGCCGCGCCCGAGGGCGCGCGGCAGGCGCTGGCGCATCTGATGGAAAGCGACGCGATGGGATATACCGTGGCGCTTGGCCTGCCCGAGTTGCGCAAGCGCATCGCGCGGCTTTACGGCGACTGGCACGATGTCGATCTGGATTGGAACCGGGTGGTGGTTACCCCGGGATCGTCGGGGGCATTCCTGCTGGCCTTTACCGCGCTGTTTGACACCGGCGACCGGGTGGGGATCGGCGAACCCGGATACCCGTCCTATCGCCAGATCCTGAAGGCGCTGGATCTGGTCCCCGTGGGGCTGCCGGCGTCTGACGAAAACCGGCTGCAGCCTGTACCGGCGGATTTCAAAGGGATGGACCTGCAGGGGCTGATGGTGGCGTCGCCCGCCAATCCGTCGGGCACCATGCTGGACAGACCCGCGATGCAGGCACTGGTCGAGGCCTGCCGCGCCACCGATACCGCCTTCATCAGCGACGAGATCTATCATGGCATCGAATACGAGGCGAAGGCGGTCACGGCGCTGGAAGTCACCGATGACTGCTACGTGATCAATTCGTTTTCCAAGTATTTCAGCATGACCGGCTGGCGCATCGGCTGGATGGTGGTGCCCGAAGACCATGTGCGGGTGATCGAACGGCTGGCACAGAACATGTTCATCTGCCCCAGCCACGCCAGCCAGGTGGCCGCCATCGCCGCGATGGATTGCGGCGAGGAACTGGAGGCCAACATGGCCGTCTACCGCGAAAACCGCCGGCTGATGCTGGAAGGGCTGCCCAAGGCCGGGTTCGACAGGATCGCGCCGCCCGACGGGGCGTTCTATGTCTATGCCGACGTGCGCGGGATGACAGATGACAGCCGCGCCTTTGCCGCCGAGATCCTGGAACAGGCCGGGGTGGCGGTGACGCCGGGGCTGGATTTCGACCCCGAGCGCGGGGCAGGCACGCTGCGGTTTTCATATGCGCGCGCCACCGAGGATATCGTCGAGGGGCTGAAGCGGCTGGAACGGTTCATGGCCGCGCGGTCCGGCTGACAGGCAGGTTTTCGAGTATTTGTAGAACGAAGAAGGGGCAGGGCTGTGCAAACCGGCCGCCTTCGGGGTAGAGTTGCAGCAAGAACAACCGGGAACCGGGCAGATGAGCGGTATTTTCAGAAAGCTGTGGCTGGTTTTTGCGCTGGCATTATGGGCCTTGCCTGTGCAGGCGCAGGACCTGTCGGGCCTGGCGCGGGTCGAGGTAGGCAATTCGCGAATCGTCGACCATCGCGCCGGGATCGAGGTCGATCTGGCGCTGAGCCAGGGGGTTCCCTATCGCGTCTATACCCTGTCCGGTCCGGCGCGGCTGGTGCTGGATTTCCGTGAAGTGGACTGGCGCGGGGTGACCAAGCCGGTGCTGCTGAACGCCGACAGGGCCAGCGATCTGCGCTTCGGGACGTTCCGGCCCGGATGGTCGCGCATGGTGATCGACCTGACCGGTCCTTTCGCAATCGCCGAGGCAAGCATGGCGGTCTCTGAGGAAACCGGTAAGGCGCGGCTGAAGGTCGTGCTGGCCGAAACCGGGGCCGAGGATTTCGTGGCACGTTCGGGCGCCCCCTATGATCCGCGTTGGGACCTGCCCGAGCCGGTGGCGCGGGCCGTCACCAGGGGATTGCCGGGCGAGGGGCCGCTGGTCGTGGTGCTGGATCCCGGTCATGGCGGCATCGATCCGGGGGCGGAACGCGACGGTTACAGCGAAAAGGACCTGATGCTGCGTTTTGCCCGCGAGTTGAAGGAAACCTTGCTGCGTTCGGGCGGGTTCGAGGTGGTGCTGACCCGCGAAGACGACCGTTTCGTGTCGCTGGAACGGCGCATCGCCATCGCGCATGAGACCGGCGCGCATGTCTTCCTGTCGCTGCATGCCGATGCGCTGTCGGAAGGGCAGGCGAAAGGGGCGACGGTGCACCTGTTGTCGGACAAGGCCAGCGACGCGGCATCGGCCAAGCTGGCCGAACGGCATGACCGCGATGAAATCCTGGCCGGGGTCGACCTGACCGGGCAGGATGACGTGGTGGCCGGCATACTGATGGACCTGGCGCGGCAGGAAACCCGACCGCGGACCGAACGATTGGCCCGCGCGTTGATCGAAGGGATCAACGGCGCCGGTGTGTCGATGAACCGCCGCCCGTTGCGCCACGCCGCTTTTTCGGTGCTGAAGGCGGCCGACATCCCGTCGATCCTGCTGGAGGTTGGTTTCTTGTCCAACCCGCGCGACCTGAAGAACCTGTCCAATGCGCAATGGCGCATCAACATGGCCGCGGGCATCCGGGACGCGTTGCGGGTATGGGCCACCGAGGACGCGGCGCTGGCCAAGCTGGTCCGGCAATAGGGTCGTGCCAGAAGATCGTGCCAGAAGATCGTGCCGGAGGCGGAAATCGGCCCAATGTTCTGGTGGAGTTGTTTTGACGCGACCGGATGCCGACATTATAGAGTGGCAACCATTCAAAAGGGGCGGCGGGCGTGCTGAGGTTCATTCTTTCCTTCTTCGGGGGTATTTTCACCCTGATCACCCTTGGGGTGGCCGTGGTTGCGCTGAGCATCGGATCGATCTTCTATATCTATGGCCGCGACCTGCCCAGCCATGAAAGCCTGGCGCAATACACCCCGCCGACGATCAGCCGGATTTATTCCGGCGAAGGCCAGATGATCGACGAATTCGCCCAGGAACGCCGGTTGTTCACGCCGGCCGAAGAAATCCCCGACCTGGTGAAATACGCGTTCATCTCGGCCGAGGACAAGAATTTCTATACCCACAAGGGCTATGACACCCGCGGCATCGCGGCCGCCGCGCTGGAAGCGATCAAGAGCCGGGGGCGCAACGTGCGCGGCGCGTCGACCATCACCCAGCAGGTGATGAAGAACTTCCTGCTGGGCGGTGAGCGCAAGATCGAACGCAAGATCAAGGAAATCATCCTTGCCACCCGGGTCGAGGAAACGCTGAGCAAGGACAAGATCCTTGAACTCTACCTCAACGAGATTTTCCTCGGGCAGAATTCCTATGGCGTGACCGCCGCGGCGCAGACCTATTTCAACACGACGCTGGGCGAACTGGCCCCGCACGAGGCGGCGACGCTGGCTTCGATGCCGAAGGCGCCGGGCAAGTTCCACCCCGTCCGCAACAAGGACCGGGTTCTGGCGCGGCGCAACTTCGTGCTGAAGGAAATGGCCGAAAACGGCTATATCAGCCAGGCCACCTATGAGGCGGAAAAGGAATTGCCGCTGCGCTCGGTACAGAACGGCGATTTCGAAAGCTTCAAGGGCGCATTGCCGCCGCGCGATTACTTCACCGATGAGATCCGCCGCCAGCTGAGCCGCGATTTCGGCGAGGAACAGTTCTTTTCGGGCGGCATGACGGTCCGCGCCACGGTCGATCCCGAAATGCAGGTCGAAGCCGCCAAGGCGCTGCGCCGGGGGCTGGAGGAATACGACCGCAAGCAAGGCGTGTGGCGTGGCACCGGCAAGACCATCGCCGCCGATCAGCTGGGCAGCGAATCCGCCTGGCGCGAAGCGCTGGCCGGCGTTGCCGTGCCGCGCGATATCGATCTGGATGGGCAGTGGTACCCGGCTGTCGTTCTGCGTGTCGGTAAGAACGACGCGCGGATCGGCATCGAGGGGATCGAGGAGGATTCCGATGGTCACTGGATCGCCGCCGCGGATGTGAAATGGGCCCGCAAGCTGCTGGAAGACGGTGAACTGGCCAGGCAGGCGAAGGTGGCCGGCGACCTGCTGAGCGTCGGCGACGTGGTTCTTGTCCGCGCGCTGACCAAGGAAGACGGCGGCTTCGATCGCTGGACCCTGCGCCAGGTGCCGGAAATCCAAGGTGGTTTCATGGCGATGGACGTCAATAACGGCCGGGTGATCGCCATGCAGGGCGGCTTCAGTTATCAGGATTCGGTGTTCAACCGCGCCACCCAGGCGATGCGTCAGCCGGGGTCCAGCTTCAAGCCCTTCGTCTATGCGTCGGCGCTGGACAGCGGCTATTCGCCCGCCACCATCGTGATCGATGCCCCGATCGAGGTCGATACCCCGCAGGGCCTGTGGCGGCCGCGCAATTCATCGAACAAGTATTACGGGCCGACGCCCCTGCGAACCGGTATCGAACAGTCGCGGAACCTGATGACCATCCGTCTGGCGCAGGAAGTCGGCATGGATGTGATCGCCGATTACGCCGAACGGTTCGGGGTCTATGACAACATGGGGCAGTATCTTGCCAATTCGCTGGGTGCGGATGAAACCACGCTTTACCGCATCGTCGCGGCCTATGCGATGTTTGCCAATGGCGGTGAACGGGTGGAACCGACCCTGGTCGACCGGATCCAGGACCGTTACGGCAAGACGATTTACCGCCATGACAAGCGCAACTGCGTGGAATGCACCACCCCGGACATCGGGAGCAACCGCAGTCCGGCCATCGTGTCGAACCGCGAACGCGTGATGGATGCGACCACCGCCTATCAGCTGACCTCGATGATGAAGGGGGTTGTCGATCGCGGCACGGCAGCAAGCACCGTCCATCTGGACGTGCCGGTGGCGGGCAAGACCGGTACCACCAACGAAGCGCGCGACGTCTGGTTCGTGGGGTTCACCAGCGATATCGTGGCGGGCTGCTACATGGGGCATGACACGCCCCGCCCTCTTGGGCGCGGATCCTATGGCGGGTCGATGTGCGGCCCGGTCTTCAACGAATTCATGAACGCGGCCACGCAGAAATACGGCGGCGGGCCATTCCGGGTGCCGGAGGGCGGTCACTTCATCAAGATCGACCGCTATACCGGCGAACGCCTTGCCGATGACGCCGAGGGCGACAACGTGGTGGCGGAATATTTCCGCGACGGCGAAGAGCCGCTTTTCGGGGTCACCTTCGACGGCGGCTTCGCCATGGGGGCCAACCTGCCGCTGTTCGAGGAGGTGGGCAATATCGGGCGCGAAGTCACCACCTCCACCGGCGAAACGGCGATTGTCGGACCCAAGGCGAGCTTCGGATCGGTTTCTTCGGGCGGCCTTTACTGATCCCCTTGGCAAGTGCGGCTGCAATTCTGCACAGCGCTTGCCCCCGTTCCCCCGCTGGTTTATCACGCAGCACTAACAGTTTTTCGAGGATGCCCGATGCGCGCCGAGGTACAGAATACCGTTTCCGAAATCGAAAAGTCGCTGGAGCTTCTGCGCCAGCGGATGGACTGGGAATCCGCGCAGTTCCGGCTGGAGGAATTCAATGCCCGGGTTGAGGATCCGACGCTGTGGGACGATCCTGAAAACGCCCAGAAACTGATGCGCGAACGACAGTCGCTGCTCGATGCGATCAACACGCATGACGGCATCGAGCAGGAGATGGCGGACAATGTCGAGCTGATCGAACTGGGCGAGATGGAAGAGGATGACGAGGTCGTCAAGGATGCCGAGGACGCGCTGAAAGCCCTGGCCAAGAAGGCGGCCGAAAAGGAACTTGAAGCGCTGCTGAACGGCGAGGCGGATGCCAACGACACCTTCCTTGAAATCAATTCCGGCGCCGGCGGCACCGAAAGTTGCGACTGGGCCTCGATGCTGGCGCGGATGTATGTCCGCTGGGCCGAGAAGAAGGGTTACAAGGTCGAGCTGCAGTCGATGACCGCGGGCGAAGAGGCCGGGATCAAATCCGCCACCTACAAGATTTCCGGCCACAACGCCTATGGCTGGCTGAAGACCGAAAGCGGCGTACACCGACTGGTGCGAATTTCGCCCTATGACAGTTCGGCGCGCCGGCATACCTCGTTCAGCTCGGTCTGGGTCTATCCCGTGGTCGACGACAATATCGAAATCGAGGTGAACCCCTCCGAAATCCGCATCGATACCTACCGGTCGTCGGGCGCGGGCGGGCAGCATGTGAACACCACCGACTCGGCGGTTCGGATCACCCATATCCCGACCGGCATCGTGGTCACGTCTTCCGAGAAATCGCAGCACCAGAACCGCGACATCGCCATGAAGGCGCTGAAATCGCGGCTCTACCAGATGGAGCTGGACCGCCGCCACGCGGCCATCAACGAGGCGCATGAAGCCAAGGGCGATGCCGGCTGGGGTAACCAGATCCGGTCCTACGTTCTGCAACCCTACCAGATGGTGAAGGACCTGCGCACAGGCTACGAGACCTCGGACACGGCCGGCGTTCTCGACGGTGATCTCGACGGGCTGATGGCCGCGACCCTGGCGATGGATGTCGCTGGCAAGAGCCGCGCCGACGCCCAGAACGAAGACTGACACGGGACACGTCCCACGGTCCGGTTCGCGCTGCCCGCCGGTTGAATTCTGCT
>JAWVXM010000156.1:0-6503 GCA_033723255.1 Thalassovita sp. | reverse complement strand
GTTTTCGGCGCGGAAATCCTGCTTGCTGGTTCTCAGGTCGGTTCCGGATGTCGAGGCGCTGCCGCTGATATTGCGAAGGCTCAGGCTGATTTCGCCCGGATCGACCACCGTGCCCTTGGCCACCATTTCGGCCAGCGCCATGCCCATCGACGCCGCCGAATAGGTATAGGTCAGATCGCCCGGTGCCCCCGATGCGACCATTGCCAGACCAGTGGTGGTGTAGTTCACCGTGACGTCGAGAGGGCCGACATCGTCCGTCGCCACGTGGATGCCGATGGGCAGGATCGAAGGCAGCTTGACCGATACGGTGCCATCGCCATTGTCCTGAAAGGTCATACCGCTCAGGGTCACGTCGACCGAGCCGTTTTCTTCCGGGACGGCGATGCGCATGCTCAGGTCGCTGATCGTCAGATCGGGGCCGGAAAGGCTTTCCTTTGCGGAAATTTCATACCCGAACCCGGCCATCTGGGATTTCCATTCGCCCCAGACATCCGCGGGTGTCACATCGGCGAAAGCGGCGCTGCCACCAAGCAGAAGGGCCGCCATCAACGGCGTATGAATAACATTGCGATATCTCATGAAAGAACCTTTCCCTCCAAATTCCTGACCAGCTTCGACTTTCGGTCCGTGCGGGTCAAGTGGATACGGGCTGGACCGCTGCAATCGCGCGGTTTACCACTTGGCCCCAAAGAGGAGGGGTAAAAGATGAGCGATATTCAAGGCCAGACCGTTCTGATTACCGGCGCCAGCCGTGGCATTGGCGCGGCGGCGGCAAGGGAATTCGCGGCGGCCGGGGCCAACGTGGTTCTGATGGCCCGGTCGGGTCAGGAAATCGAACGTATCGCGGCGGAAACCGGCGGGATCGCGGTGACCGGCGACGTTGCCGCCTATACCGATATGGAACGTGCCGTCGCGGCGGCGGTCGACCGGTTCGGATCGCTCGACATCCTGATCAACAATGCCGGGGTGATCGAACCGATCGCGTCGATCCTCGATGCCGACCCCGACGGATGGGGCGGGGCCGTGGACATCAACCTCAAGGGTGTGTTCAACGGCATGCGTGCGGCGCTGCCGGGCATGACCGAACGCGGCCACGGCACGATCATCACCATCAGTTCGGGCGCCGCGCATAATCCGCTGGAAGGCTGGAGCCATTATTGCAGTTCGAAAGCCGGGGCGGCGATGCTGACCCGCTGTGCCGATATGGAATGCCGCGACAGCGGCGTGCGCGTCATGGGCCTGTCGCCCGGCACCGTGGCCACGCAGATGCAGCGCGAGATCAAGGCCAGCGGGGTCAACCCGGTGTCGGAGCTGAACTGGGAAGATCACATTCCGCCCGAATGGCCCGCCAAGTGCCTGATGTGGATGTGCGGGCCGGCAGGAGACGGCCTGTGCGGCCAGGAAGTATCGCTGCGCGACGAAGATATCCGCAAGGCGGTTGGGCTGATATGATCGAATTGGAACAGGACGGCGGGCTGTGGATCGTCACGATCAACCGCCCCGAAAAGGCCAATTCGCTGACCGCTGGGATGCTGGAACGGCTGTGCGAGATCGCCGAGGACGCGCAGGAGGCGCGGGGGCTGATCCTGACCGGCCGCGGCAAGGTGTTTAGCGCCGGCGCGGATCTGGACGAAGCGAAGGCCGGGCTTGCCACATCGCCCCTGTGGGAACGCCTGTCGGGCGCGATCGCCGCCTTGCCGGGGATGACCATCGCGGCGCTGAACGGAACGCTGGCAGGGGGCGCCAACGGGATGGCGCTGGCCTGTGATATCCGGCTGGCGGTGCCGGGGGCCAAGTTCTTCTATCCGGTGATGAAGCTGGGATATCTGCCGCAGCCGTCCGATCCCGGCCGCATGGCCGCGCTGATCGGCCCGGCGCGGACCAAGCTGATCCTGATGGGCGGGCAGAAAATCACCGCCGACGAGGCGCTGCGCTTCGGGCTTGTGGACCGCTTGGTCGATGGTGACGTGGTGGAAGCGGCGCGCGACATCGCGGCCGATAGCCTGGCGGCCACGCCCGAGACGGCCGCGGCGATCAAGGATATGTGCCGCTGATCTGGCGATAAAGGGGCTTGAGTATTTGAGCCAAGAAGAAACGGATCAGCGTCTGCGGCGCGGACCGGGTGTTTTTGAGTGGAAACCGGGCGGGCGTTTGCCGACCCATGCGATGAACTTGTGCAGCCTCGGATGGGCGCGCAGGGCGTCGATCGTGTGATAATCGCGCGCCAGTTCGGCTTCGCTCAGCGTGTCGTGGATTTCGTTGTGACAGATCTGATGCAACAATATCGTGGGGCCGCGCGCGCCGCCTTTGAGCTTGGGGATCAGGTGGTGCAGGCTCTGTTTCGCATCGACTGGAATTGGGCGTCCGCAGAGCGGACAGGTCGGATCATCTGGCATCGGGGCTTGTTCTTCGCATCGCGGCGCGGCATGACCAAGCCTGCAATCTGACCGGAACGGTTGGCAAGGGGGCGATTTGGCCGAGAACATGACAGCGCTGGTGATCGGGGCGGGCCCCGCTGGGTTGATGGCGGCGGAGCAACTGGCGCGGGCCGGTATCCCGAGTGTGGTGACCGAGGCCAAGCCGTCGGTGGCGCGGAAATTCCTGATGGCCGGGAAATCCGGCCTCAACCTCACCAAGGACGAAGATTTCGAAACCTTTCTGGGCGTCTATGGCGATGCCGCGCCGATGCTGCGCCCGATGCTGCAGGCCTTCGGGCCGCAGGAGGTGAAAGACTGGGCCGGAGATCTGGGGCAGGAGCTGTTCACCGGGTCGTCGGGCCGGGTGTTCCCCAAGGCGATGAAGGCCTCGCCGCTGCTGCGGGCCTGGCTGGGCCGGCTGGCGCGGATGAGGGTGGAAATCCGCACCCGCTGGCGCTGGGTTTCATGGAATGACGGTTTCGGGTTCGACACGCCGGACGGGCCACGGGAAATCCGCCCCGATATCTGCGTGCTGGCCTGCGGCGGCGCCAGCTGGGCACGGCTGGGATCGGACGGGGCCTGGGCCGGCCTGTTCGCAACCGAAGACCTGGCGCCCTTCCAGCCAGCCAATATGGGGTTCATCGTCGATTGGTCGGACCACATGAAACCGCATTTCGGCGCGCCGCTGAAGAATGTCGTGCTGAAGGCGGGCGACCAGCGGGTACGGGCCGAATGCGTGATTTCCGAACGCGGGCTGGAAGGCGGCGGCATCTACGCGGTGTCGCGTCCGCTGCGTGAGGGGGCGGCGCTTCACCTTGATCTGTTCCCCGATCTTTCCGAGGCGGAAATCCGCGACAGGCTGAACCGGACCGGGCCGAAACAGAGCCTGAAAAACCGTCTGCGCAAGGGGCTGCGGGCAGATCCTGCCAAGATCGCCCTGATCATGGAATGCGCCCGGCCGCTGCCGGCCGATATCGCACCGGTTCTGAAACAATTGCCGGTGCCGCTGACCGGGCCGCGCCCGATGGACGAAGCGATTTCCACCGCCGGCGGGGTGCGGTTCGACCTGCTTGATGATGGCCTGATGCTGACCGCGCGGCCCGGCGTTTTCGTGGCCGGCGAGATGTTGGACTGGGACGCGCCGACAGGCGGTTACCTGCTGACCGGGTGTTTGGCGACCGGTCGCTGGGCCGGGCAGGCGGCGGCGGATTATCTGCGACGTGGCTGAACAGGGCGGTGCGCGTCAGGCCGCCCGTGCCGCGCCAAAGCGCTGCCACGGCGGCATGCGCCCGATCAGCGGGGCAAGCTGCGCGACCTCCTCGGTGAAAAATTCGGTCAGGCGCCGTTCGGTATCCGCACGCATCGGTGCGACCACATCGCGGATGGATTGCCGGTTGGCATCGCGGATCTGCCGGATGCCCGGCGCGGCCTTGACCGTTTCGACCAGATGGCCCAGCCCCCTGCGCCGGGCGGCATTCCCGATTTTCCACAGGGTTTCGCCAAGCGCCGCGTTACGGTAGCGGACGCTTTCATTGGTACGCAGGTCGATGAAACTGGTCAGCGGCGGCAGGTCCAGTCCTCCGGTCACCCGCCGCGCCGCCTCCGCGCCGTCGCGGGAGATGTCTTCCTGGAACAGGATGTGGACCTGCCCCGGCGGGAACCAGTCGAGCCAGCGGCGCAGATGCGTGGCATAGCGCCCCTGATCGAGATAGAGCGGGTTGTTGTCGAGCGCGGCTTCGAAGCGCAGGTTCATGCCGCTGACATGGCCTTTGCGCACCTCGTGCAGGTGGTTCGAATAGGCCCGGTCGACCGGGTCGCGCAGGATCACGAATATCTGCAGCCCGGGATCATAGGCGGCGGCGCGCGCTGGGGCATCGCGGTGAATGAAATAGGATGGCGAGATTTCCCCGCGATGGCGCCGGGCGGGATCGGACGCGAAGTGCCGGTCGTACCATTCAAAGCCCCGGTCGAAATGGTGGCTGAAAAAATCGACCTCCTTGTCCTGGCTGACCCGGACATCCGGACATTGCCGCAACATGGCGGCAAGCCATGTCGTGGCGCATTTCTGCGCGCCGATTGCGATGAATGTTGCCCCAAGCCGTGCCATCAATCCCCTTTCGCGGGATGGCGCCGATGTGCCCTCCCGCACTCTGTTTGAACCCGCGGATTGTTAAAAATTCATTTAGAATTTTCACTTTACCATCAGGGTCGCGGTGA
This sequence comes from Thalassovita sp., assembly GCA_033723255.1. GTDB lineage: Bacteria > Pseudomonadota > Alphaproteobacteria > Rhodobacterales > Rhodobacteraceae > Thalassobius. Next base: position 1,869 of record JAWVXM010000156.1, on the reverse strand, counting down.
TCGCCGCTTTCGCTTTTCGGAAAACCCGGTTCGCGCGGCCCGGTTTCTGCCCCGCATCGAAGTGGTGAAACCCATGCCGTTCACAACCGATCATGATGCGGGCCGCGGATCGATGTCGGATCGAACCGGCGGGATGTCGCTCGGCATCCTGTCCGCAAGGGCCTTTTCGCTGGTCGGCGCGCGGGTGGCCGGGAATGGGCTGACGCTGATCTATACCTTGATGCTGGCACGCATGGTATCGCCCGGTGATTTCGGTGTGGTGATGTCCGGTTTCGCTTGGGCCATGTTGCTGTCAGTCGGTTTGACGCTGAATGTGGAATCGGGGGCCATCCGGTATCTTGTGCGATACCGGGAAGGGGCCCGAGCGCGGCTGGCCGCCGGTTTCATCCGCTTCAACCGGATGCTGATTGCCCTGCTGATGGTTCCGGTCGCCGTTCCGATCGTCGTGACCTGGGGCAATGGGCGTGCTGCTTTCCCAGACCCGGATGCTCAGGTGATGCTGCTTGCGGTCGCGGCTGCGCCGGTGGCCGCGCTGACACGGGTTCACGCACGTCACGCTGCCGCAATGGGGCAGGTGCTGCGGGGTGGGGTGCCGCTCCTGCTGCTGCGCCCCGCGGTGATCTGCGCGCTGATGGCGGGGATATGGTCCATCGACGGCGAGGCGGACAACCGGCTTCTTCTGATGGTTTTGCTGGTCGCATTCCTGGCCACCGCCATCGTGCAGGCGGTCCTGTTGTGCGAAACCTTCGCGGTCATGGGGCAGGCACGCCCCGACTATGGCGAAGCCCGGCACTGGCTGGGCACAGGGCTTATGCTGGCGCCGCTTCTGCTGCTGCGCGACAACCTCAAACATGTGGTCGTGGTCAGCGCCGGGTTGGTGCTGGGGCTGTCTCAGGTCGGTCATGTCGCATTGGCCCTGTCGGTCATCGGACTGCTTTCCTTCGCGGTGAAGGCCGTCGATATCGTGGTGAGCCCGCAACTGTCGCAGGCGTTTCAGGCGCGCGACCTGGCACGGGTGACCGGGCTGTTGCAGGCCGGTTCAAGATTGAAGGCCGTGGTGCTGCTGGCCGGAACCGGCGCGATCGTGTTTTTCGGACGGTGGGGGATGGGCCTGTTCGGGGACGAATATCTTGCCGCCTATCCCGCTTTACTGTGCCTGTTGCTGATCCCGGTCGCGGAAACGGTTCTGGGTCCGGCGCAGATCATGCTGAGCGCCGCCGGTCATGCCGGCGCGGTGTTCCGGGCGGCAGGGCCCGGCGCGGTGGCGCTGGTTGCGGCGATCGTGATGGGCGGGTGGCTTGCCGGTGCGGTGGGCGCGGCGTTTGGGGCGGGTATCGGTTATCTTTTCCAGCAGGCGTTGCTGCACCGGAATTGCCGCCGATATGCCGGTGTCGACACGTCGGTTCTGAACCTTCGGAAACCGTCCGGGACCACGTGGCGGAAATAGCCGGGATAGGAAGGCGGCCATGTGCCAAGGGCCGGGAATCCGCGCAGGGCCAGGAAAATTCATCTTAAATTAAGCATTTCATGGTCTCCAAAGGGAGGGTGCGAAACACCATGCGCCTGACTTCTAAGACGATTTCATCGGCCGAAGGCCCGGCCCGAACTTTCTGGAACCGAAGATGGGTTTGGATCACGTCACCCCCTTGCACCCCGAAACATTCGACCGCGAACAGTTCCTGCCCGCGGTCGATTTCGGTGACCTGCTGCGGGGAATGGCGGAAAAGATACGCCGCCGCTGGCCGGTCCTGATCGGTTTTCTTTTCTTTTCGGTCACAGTTTCGGTCGCCTATGTGCTGACCGCGACGCCGCTTTATACCGCGACCGGGACGGTTCTGATCGATCCACGTGTCGGCCAGACCCCGGAAG
>JAWVXM010000155.1:0-6510 GCA_033723255.1 Thalassovita sp. | reverse complement strand
GCCCGGACCCGTGCGCTGGACCTGCTGGCGGAGGTGCATATTCCCGGACCCGAACGGATCATGCGGCTCTATCCGCATGAACTGTCGGGCGGCATGCGCCAGCGGGTGGGCCTGGCCCGGGCGCTGTCGGTCGATGCCAATGTGTTGCTGATGGACGAACCCTTCTCGGCGGTGGATGAACAGACACGTCGCAAGTTTCAGGAAGACCTGCTGTCGCTGGTTCAGAACGAAAACAAGACCTTCATCTTCGTCACCCACTCGATCGAAGAGGCGGTCTATGTGTCGGACCAGATCGCGATCCTGCTGCCACGCCCCAGCCGCGTGTCCGAAATCATCCGCCCGTCGGGTTTCCGCGACAAACCGATCGACCAGATCCGCCGCGACCCGGAATACCTGGATATCGTCGACAATATCTGGGCCTCGCTGCGCAGCTATGTGGAGTAAACCATGACCCTGTTCGGATTCAGACTGCCCGGGATGTCTTCGCTGATCCTCTGGGGCCTGTTGTGGGAATTTGTCGGCCAGGCCGAACTGACCTTCTTCCTGCCGCCGCTGTCCGAGGTGCTGATGACCCTGTTCAGCATCTTCGGCACAAAACCCTTCCTGAACGCGCTCGGCGAAACCGCCTATGCGTTTTCTATGGGCGTATTCTTTGCGGTGGCCATTGGGGTGCCGGTGGGCATCCTGATGGGGCGCTCGCGCCTTTTGGATGAACTGCTTTTGCCCTGGGTGAATGTCTTTCTCAGCGCGCCGCTCACCGCGTTGGTGCCCGTCCTGATGGTGCTGTTCGGTTTCGGAATGAAGTCGATCATCATCACCACGACCCTGTTCGCGATCTGGATCATCATCCTGAATTCGCGCACCGGGGTGCGCCAGATCAACCGTTCGCTGGTCGAGATGGCCCATTCCTTCGGCGCGTCGCCGTTCGAGGCGTTCCACAAGATCTATTTCTGGGCAGCACTTCCGGAAATCCTGGGCGGTGTGCGCATCGGCATCATCCGCGCGGTCAAGGGGGTGATCATCGGGCAGCTCCTGATTTCGATCGCCGGGTTCGGTGCGCTGTTCGAACTCTATTCCACCAACTTCCTGATGGCGCATTTCTGGGCGGTGCTTCTTGTGCTCTTCGCGCTGGCCTTCTCGATTTCCGAGTTCCTGGCCTATCTCGAACGCAAGGTGTCCTACTACGCGGCCAACCGCTGAGTGAACCGCCAGTTCCGCGTTCCGGCACCGAACTTGTTGTGACTGAGCGATTTTCCCTATGTTGCTACAGGGCAGCGGTTTGTCTATCACTTCAAGCGGACGCGAATTGCTCAGACATGTCTGGCTAGCAGGGAGCGTTTTTGTCCTGCAGGCGGGCTTTTCACAAGGCTGATGCGATCCAGCCTCAGTTTGCGTTAGGTCAAAGAAAGTTACCGTGGCGGGCAATAGTGTCCGTACGAAGCACACACCTGATTTCAGGGGATACAAGATGAAACGAATTTACGTTCTGCTCTGCCTGTTCGCGGTGCCAGTTTCCGCGGAAACGCTGGAGTTGGTGCCGCAGACCGTCACCGAATGGAAACCCGTCTACGGCCAAATCGAAACACGCGATCGGGTTCCGGCGCGGGCACGGATCGGCGGAACGATCAGCGAATTGCTCGTGATCGAAGGCGACCAAGTCGAGGCCGGCGCGCGTGTCGCGGTGATCGTGGACGACAAGCTTGCCTTCCGCATCGACGCGATCGATGCACGGCTGGACGCGGCGCGGGCGCAGCTTGGCACCGCGCAGACCGATCTGGAGCGGGGCGAACAGCTGCTGGAACGCGGTGTGATCACCACCCAGCGGATCGATCAGTTGCGCACTCAGGTAACGGTCCTGAAGGGTGAAATTTCGGGGCTGCAATCGGAACGGTTGGTGGTCGAACAGCAGATCGAGGAAGGCGAGGTGTTGGCGCCACAGACCGGCGTCGTGCTGCGGGTGCCCGTTGCGCGTGGATCGGTGGTGAACCCGGGCGAGGCTTTGGCCGAAATCGGTGGCGGGGGGGCCTATCTGCGCCTGTCGGTGCCCGAACGGTTCACCGGCGCGTTGGCCGAGGGCGACACGATCGAAATCGGTCAGGATGGCGCGCGTAAGCAGGGCGAACTGGTCAAACTTTACCCGTTAGTCGAAGGCGGCCGGGTACAGGCCGATGTCGAAGTCGAGGGGTTGGATACCCGCTTCGTCGGGCGACGCGTGCCGGTGCGTCTGCCGGTTGCCGAACGCGCGGCGCTGTTGGTGCCTGAGGCGGCGGTGGAAAAGGTCGGTGGCATCGATTTCGTGATGGTGGAAACCGCGCAGGGAGTGCTGAAACGGGCGGTGGTACCTGGGGTCGAGGTTACCCGCGACGGTCAGGTCTGGCGCGAGATTCTGAGCGGCCTGGACACGGGCGACAAAGTGATGGTGAACGGACATGACTGAACCGTCGGGTTACGGCCATTCGGGCGCTTTGGGCATCGCGGGGCAGCTGACGCGCTCCTTCATCCTGTCGCCTCTCACGCCGCTTCTGCTGCTGGCCTCGCTGGCGGTGGGGATGATCGCTCTGATCAGCCTGCCGCGAGAAGAAGAACCGCAGATTTCCGTGCCGCTGGTTGATATCCACGTGCAGGCCGACGGGCTGCGCGCCGAGGATGCTGTGAAGCTGGTCACCGAACCGCTGGAAACCATCGTCAAGGGCATCGACCAGGTCGAACATGTCTATTCCGACACCCGCGACGACCGGGTGATGGTGACCGCGCGGTTCGAGGTGGGCGTGTCCGCCGATACCGCGATCCTGCGGGTGCGCGACAAGATCCTGGCCAACATGGACCGCATTCCGTTGGGCATCCCGCAACCGATGGTCGTCGGGCGCGGTATCAACGACGTGCCCATCGTGTCGCTGACCTTTTCCGCAGCCCCCGGCGTGGACGCGGTGGATGCCGCGCAACTGACCCGGATCGCGCGCGAGGTCGAGGTGCGGCTGGCGCAGATCGACGATGTCGGCCTGACCTACCTGACCGGCGCGACAGACGAGGTGCTGCGCGTGGCGCCCGATCCCGAAAAGCTGGCGCTGCACGGCATCACCCTGCAGCAGCTGGCGGGCAAGGTGCAGGGGGCCAATTCCGCCGCCCCCGCGGGTACATTGCGCGATGGCGGCGAACAGATCCCGCTGGTGATCGGCAAGACGCTGAAAACGCCCTCCGAGATCGGCAACCTGGAACTGACCGCGCGCGACGGGCGCACCGTCTATGTCCGCGACGTGGCCGAGATTTCCTTCGTCACCGGTCTCGAGGAACAGCTGGTAAGCACCTTGGAGCGTGGTGAGGACGGGGTGGTCGCCCGCGAACCAGCGGTGACGCTGTCGCTGGCCAAGCGAGCGGGCGCCAATGCCGTGACCGTGGCCGAGGAAATCCTGCACCGGGTGCACGAGATGCAGGGCGAACTGATCCCCGACAGCGTCGCGATCGAAGTCACCCGCGATTACGGCGAAACGGCCGATGAAAAGGCCAACGAGTTGCTGTTCCACCTGGCGCTGGCCACCGTGTCCATCGTCGTTCTGGTCCTGCTGGCGATCGGCTGGCGCGAAGCGATCGTGGTGGCGATCGTGATCCCGGTCACCATCCTGCTGACCCTGTTTGCGGCCTATATCATGGGCTACACGCTGAACCGGGTGTCGCTGTTCGCGCTGATCTTTTCCATCGGGATCCTGGTCGACGACGCCATCGTGGTGATCGAAAACATCGCCCGGCACTGGGGGATGAAGCGCAAAGGCCAAAGCCGGATCGGCGCGGCCATAGCGGCGGTGGCCGAGGTGGGTAACCCCACCATCGTTGCCACGCTGACCGTGGTGGTGGCTTTGCTGCCGATGCTGTTCGTGTCGGGGCTGATGGGGCCCTATATGTCACCGATCCCCGCCAACGCCTCGGCGGCGATGATCTTTTCGTTCTTCGTGGCGGTGATCGTCACCCCGTGGTTGATGATCAAGGTCGCGGGACGTGCGCCGTTGCATCATGAAGAAGGCGACTTTCCCGGCGGCCGGCTGGGGCGGTTCTATGCCGCCATTGCAAGGCCGGTGATCGCAGGCAAGGTGCGGTCTGCGCTGTTCCTGCTGGTCGTCATCGTGCTGTCCTTCGGGTCTCTCGCCGCGCTTTTCACCAAGGACGTGACGGTGAAGCTTCTGCCCTTCGACAACAAGTCGGAACTGGCCATTGTCGTCGATCTGCCCGAAGGGGCCAGCGTCGAGGCCACGGATGCCGTGTTGCAGGCGGCGGCGCGGGTCGCCATGGACCTGCCCGAAGTGATCTCGGCGCAAACCCATGCGGGGGCCGCAGCACCGTTCAACTTCAACGGGCTGGTCCGCCATTACTATCTGCGCGGACTGCCCGAACAGGGCGATGTGCAACTGAACCTGGAACCCAAGCATCACCGCGAACGGGTCAGCCACGAAATCGCGCTGGAACTGCGCCAACGGCTTGCCGATCAGGTAGAGGTGCCCGAAGGCACCGTGGTCAAGGTGGTCGAACCGCCGCCGGGCCCCCCGGTCATTTCCACACTTCTGGCCGAAATCTACGGCCCCGACGCCGAGGTCCGGCGCGAGGTGGCGGCCAAGGTGCGCGCAGCCTTCGAGGACATCCCCTTCGTCGTCGACGTGGATGACAGCTATGGCAAACAGTCGCGCCGCCTGCGGGCCGAATTGCGGCCGACCGATCTGGATTTCTACCGGGTGCAGGAACGCGACGCGCTCGATACGCTGCGGCTGCTGAACGGATCGACCACGGTGGGCTATTCGCATCGCGGCGAAGGCCGCCGGCCGATCCCCATCGTCATGGCGCGGGCGAAATCCGACCGGGTGATGGATGCCGAGGCGCTGTCGACGCCGGTGCCTGCCAATGCCCTGCCGGGCGGGCGCGGCGTGGTCGAACTGGGTGACGTGATCGACATTATCGAGGAACGCGCGTCCTTCCCGGTGTTCCGCCATAACGGCTATGACGCAGTCATGGTCACCGGCGAACTGGCCGGCGATTTCGAAGCACCGCTTTACGGCATGCTGGAAGTCGCAGCGCGGCTGGATGCGATGGACTGGCCCGAGGGACACAAACCCATCATCCGGATGAACGGCCAGCCCGAGGCGACCGACGAACCGGTGCTTCTGTGGGACGGCGAATGGGAAGTGACCTGGGTCACGTTCCGCGACATGGGGGCGGCGTTCGGCGTGGCCCTGATGGGGATCTACATCCTCGTCGTGGCGCAGTTCGGCAGCTTCCGCCTGCCGCTGGTCATCTTGACGCCGGTGCCCTTGACCTTCCTCGGGATCATGTTCGGCCACTGGCTGTTCGGGGCGCCGTTTTCGGCCACCTCGATGATCGGTTTCATCGCCCTCGCGGGGATCATCGTGCGCAATTCGATCCTGCTGGTGGATTTCATCCGCCACGCCGACCCCGACCAGAATGTGACGATCGATATCCTGATCGAGGCGGGTGCGACCCGGTTCAAGCCGATCCTGCTGACCGCCATCGCGGCGATGATCGGGGCGGCGGTGATCCTGTTCGACCCGATCTTCCAGGGGCTGGCGATTTCGCTGCTGTTCGGGCTGACGTCTTCCACCGCCTTCACGGTGCTGGTAATCCCGGCAATCTATCGTATCGCAAAAACCTGAGGAGAGTATCCGGCGTGCCCTGAGCTACCCCCCGAAAGTCGGACGCTGACGTAAGCTATGATTTGCTGTCTGCTGATCTTCGACGAGAAGGAGATCAGAGTGAGATACCGCTCTCCGCCTGCTTCAGGATGGCCATGATTCGCGCGTCGCTGAATCGCTTGTTCTTCATACGAATTCTCCTCGGTCAATCTGCCGGGAAAATTCTACTTCTGAACACCACTATTTTTCGGGGGGATTACCATAGCTTCTCAACGCTCGTGTTGCTTTGCGCTTTTCCTTTTCTGTGTATACCGGCTCCGTTGGCTTCTGTTGCGTCGAAGGTGCGATGCCTCTGCGGTTCCCTCCACCGACACACCAGCCGCACGTGCACCAAGGATAGTGATTGTGTCCAGTCAATTCCGCCTCAAAATTCCTGACATACGAGATCAGCTTGAGATATTATCTGAGATGATGATAGCCCCTGACAGTCGTCAGAATTCATTAAGTTGGCTCTCAAAGTCGTCGTACCGCTGTGCAACCCCGAGAATCTGATGCTTCGTCACCAATGGTAGTGAGCGTACCTCCCACAGTCAGCTCATCTCCGACGTTCCCTGCCGTCCAAGCTAGCTGCTCTCTGTCCGGGCACCCAAAAGTAGCACCACTGTAGCACCGGCTTTCCTGACGCAAATGCCGAAAGCGCCCATTGTGGCGTTATCATGTTGTTTTGTATGGATATTTATTGGTTGCGGGGGCAGGATTTGAACCTGCGACCTTCAGGTTATGAGCCTGACGAGCTACCGGGCTGCTCCACCCCGCGCCATTTGTCTCATGCCGTTCTGGCGTGAGGCGCGTGCCTCATCTTTGATTTGGTGAGGCTTCG
>JAWVXM010000154.1:0-6511 GCA_033723255.1 Thalassovita sp. | reverse complement strand
GAGGGCATCGTCGCGCATGAGTACTTCCACAACTGGACCGGCAACCGGATCACCTGCCGGGACTGGTTCCAGCTGTGCCTGAAGGAAGGGCTGACGGTGTTCCGTGACAGCCAGTTCACCTCGGACATGCGGTCTGCCCCGGTGAAACGGATCTCGGACGTGATCGACCTGCGCGGGCGCCAGTTCCGCGAAGACAACGGTCCGCTGGCCCATCCGGTACGCCCCGAAAGCTTCGTCGAGATCAACAATTTCTACACCTCCACCGTCTATGAAAAGGGTGCCGAGCTGATCGGGATGCTGAAGACGCTGGTGGGCGATGATGCCTATGCCAAGGCGCTGGACCTTTACTTCGAACGGCACGACGGCGATGCGGCGACGATCGAAGACTGGCTGAAAGTATTCGAAGACGCCACCGGCCGGGACCTGTCGCAGTTCAAGCGCTGGTACGAACAGGCCGGAACGCCGCGCCTGTCGGTCAGTGACGCGTATGAGGACGGCACCTACACGCTGACCTTCCGGCAGGAAACGCCCCCCACCCCGGGGCAGGACCACAAGGACCCGCGGGTGATCCCGATCGCGGTTGGGCTTCTCAACCCCAACGGGGACGAGGTGGTGCCGACCACGGTTCTGGAAATGACCCAGGCCGAACAAAGTTTCCGGTTCAATGATCTGGCCAGCAAACCGATCCCGTCGATCCTGCGCGATTTCTCCGCCCCGGTGAGGCTGCAGCGTGAAACCAGCAACGAGGAACGCGCCTTCCTTCTGGCCCATGACACCGACCCGTTCAACAAATGGGAAGCGGGCCGCGCACTGGCACGGTCGGGGCTGATCGCGATGATCCGCGACGGGGCCGCGCCCGATACGGCCTATCTCGATGCACTGCAGGCGGTGCTGCGCGATGACACGCTCGACCCGGCTTTCCGCGCGCTCGCCCTTGCCCTGCCCGGACAGGACGATCTTGCCCAGACCTTGGTCGATCTGGGCGATGTCCCCGATCCGATGGCGATCTGGCAGGCGGTGGAAACTATGAAACAGGCGATGGCGCAGCACATGCAGGACCTGCTGCCGCGGATCTACGCACAGTACCAAGTCGAAGACGCCTATTGCCCCGACGCCGATCAGGCCGGGGCGCGGGCCCTGGCCAATGCAGCGCTTTCGCTGATTTCGCGCATCGATGGCGGTACGCAGGCGCAGGCCCAGTATGACAACGCCAACAACATGACCCAGCAGCTGGCCGCCCTAGGTTGCCTGATCGCAGCCGGCAAGGGCGACAGTGCCGTGCAGGACTTCTATGACCAGTGGCAGCACGACCGTCTGGTGATCGACAAGTGGTTCAGCCTGCAGATCACCCAAGCCGATCCGGACAAGGCCGTCGAAATCGCCAAGGCGCTGACCGAACATCCCGATTTCACCATGAAGAACCCCAACCGGTTCCGCGCCACGCTGGGGGCGCTGGCGGGGCACCCGGCCGGGTTCCACCATCCGGGCGGGCGCGGTTACGGGCTGTTGACCAACTGGCTGCTGAAGCTCGATCCGATCAACCCGCAGACCACCGCGCGGATGTGTTCGGCCTTCGAGACCTGGAAACGCTATGACGCCGAGCGCCAGAGGCTCATCCATGCCCAGCTCAACCGTATTCTGGCGCAGCCGGGGCTGAGCCGCGACACGACGGAAATGGTGACCCGCATCCGCGACGCCTGACCGCCCTGCCCCCCGACACGGGACCTGCAAGACTGGTTCGCCAACAGCACGATCCGGGTTGACGCCCCGCGGGCTGAGACCTGATAGTCCCCCCGGATAACAAGGGGGAGCAGATGAAACTTTCACGAACCATTCTCATCACCGGCGGCAGCGCGGGTATCGGCGCGGCCTGCGCCAGGCTGGCGGCAGGATACGGCGCCGACGTGATCCTGACCTACAATTCCGATCGCGCCGGGGCCGAAGCCGCGGCCCAGACTGTCCGGGACGCGGGTCGCGACGCACAGATCATCCAATGCGATGTTTCCGACCCCGCCCAGATCGACGCCCTGTTCGCCGCCATCCCGGCGGACCTGCCGATCGACCTGATCAACAATGCCGGTATCGTCGCGCCGACCGCCTCGGTCACCGACATGTCGGCCGAACGGCTGACCCAGATCTTCAGCATCAACGTCATCGGCGCCTTCCTGGTCGCCAAGCAGGCCATCCTGCACATGCGCCGCGTCGGTGAACCGGGCAATATCGTCAATCTCTCCTCCGCCGCGGCGCGGCTGGGATCGGCCAACCAGTTCGTCGATTACGCCGCCACCAAGGGGGCCATCGACACCTTCACAAAGGGCCTGTCCGAAGAAGTCGCCCCCGAAGGCATCCGCGTCAATGCCGTCCGTCCCGGATTGATCGATACCGAAATCCACGCCAAGGGCGGCGAACCGGACCGCGCGGAACGGCTGGCCCACATGGTGCCGATGAAACGCACCGGCACCGCCGAAGAGGTCGCCGAGGCGATTCTGTGGCTGCTGTCGGACAAGGCCTCCTATGTGACCGGAGCCTTCCTCGACGTGTCAGCCGGACGTTGACAATCGTCAAAGACCTGACAAGCCCCGGTTCGCGCGGAAACAATACCCGCGCGAACCGGGCATTTGTTCCAAGAATCAAAGTTCTCCAGTGAAATAAGGACAGAATTGATCCTGCAATCACCGTCTACGCGCCATGTTTCGGCCTGAAAGTACCGGCACCCTTGTCGGGAAATCTCACGATACAAGACCGAAGCACAGACAAGATGTTCCTGAAGACCAAATTCCCAGCACAATTCGGAAAGCTGTCGCGAATCTCCGAACAGGCCCGATCGCTGCCGCGCCGGCTGCCCCCCCGGCGGCAACAACCGGAAAACACCGCCTCTCGGGCACTTTCCACCCAGCAATACAACGCACTCGACATCTCGATCTGCGACGTCAGCCGGGAAGAAACTGAACGTGGCACGCTGGAATCGCGCGGCCAGTTTCTGGCACGACAGGAAAGATGGGACGAACTGGGACAGGAAATTCGAGACTTCGACCAGTCGCGCGCGGTCACCTCGGGGGGCATGGGCAAGGCCGACCTGCTTGCCAGTGGTGCCAGAACCGATGTCACCGCCCCGGTTCAGGCCGTTTTCGCCGACCCGGGACTGATGTCGAAACACGCGCCCCGCCACGGGCTGCGCGATCTGGAACTGGTGCTGCTGGACCATCCCGACGATTACGGCGTCGCGCTGGTCGTGATCAACGCCTATATCGATATTGCCTGGGCTTGGCGGGGCGAAGGCTGGTTCCAGGACATCCCGGCCGAACACCTGAACGAATTCAAGGCGAAGATGGACCGCGCCAGCGAAATCCTTGACCGGTTCAGCCCGTTCGAACATGACAGCCCGGGACTGGCCGCGACCCGTTGCGCGCTTCTGGCCGCCCAGGCAGGTGCCGATGAACGCATCATCGACGATTACGAAGACCTGATCGAACTCGACCCCGCCAACCCCCGCCATATGCGCGCCTTCGGCAATCACCTTCTGCCGCGTTGGTTCGGCAGCTACCAGCAGCTGGAAATCGGTGCCCGCCGCGCCACCATCCTGACCCGGGATGTCTGGGGCATGGGCGGCTATGCCTGGACCTATCTGGATGCGCTCACGCTTGATCCGCAGGCGATCGAACTGCTGGATGCGGATTTCTTCCTCGACGCGATGCGCGACATTCTCGACCGCCAGCCCAATCAGCATATCGTCAACAGTTTTGCCGCCTTCTGCGCGGTAACCCTGCAGCAGGACAGTTTCCAGACCCCGGAACGGGCGCAAACCTCTGCCCGGATCGCTGCCGCCTTCGCTTGGATCCTGCACGATCACCTGCGCGAAGTGCATCCGGTGATCTGGGCCATGGCGCATGAAGGGGCGATGCCGCAGGCTGGCCGCCCGGTTCTGGACAGCATCGCCCGGGACGGCGAAACCCGTGCCCTGCAGCGCATCGCGAACCATTTCGCCGCCGAAATCCGCCAGGGCGCGCGCATCGTGTTCGATGAAAGCGGGCCGATGGTGATCTCGCCGCGTTGACGCGGACGGGCGGCGAAACCCGCCTGCCCCCTTGCCCCCTCCGCGCCCCTGTCCTAGAAGGCGGCTGAACCCCGTGACTAAAGGACGGACGCGATGTTGGACCTGACCTATGAGACCCCCAAGCCCAAGGTGATCGCCGGGGCGAAACACGACTGGGAACTTGTGATCGGCATGGAGGTCCACGCCCAGGTCAGTTCGAACGCAAAGCTGTTTTCCGGCGCCTCCACCAAATTCGGCGCGGAACCCAATTCCAACGTGTCCTTCGTGGATGCCGCGATGCCCGGCATGTTGCCGGTGATCAACGAATATTGCGTTGAACAGGCGGTCCGCACCGGGCTGGGCCTGAAGGCCGAAATTCACCTGAAATCCGCCTTCGACCGGAAGAACTATTTCTACCCCGACCTGCCGCAGGGCTACCAGATCAGCCAGCTCTACCACCCGATCGTGGGCGAAGGCGAAATCCTCGTCGACATGGGCCCGGGCGTGGCGCGGATGGTGCGGATCGAACGCATCCACCTGGAACAGGATGCCGGCAAGTCGATCCACGACATGGATCCCAACATGTCCTTCGTCGACCTCAACCGCACCGGCGTGGCGCTGATGGAAATTGTGTCGCGCCCCGACATCCGCGGCCCGGAAGAAGCGGCGGCTTACGTCACCAAGCTGCGCCAGATCCTGCGTTACCTGGGCACCTGTGACGGCAACATGCAGAACGGCAACCTGCGCGCCGACGTGAACGTGTCGATCTGCCGCCCCGGCGCTTATGAGAAATACCAGGAAACCCAGGATTTCTCGCATCTGGGCACCCGCTGCGAAATCAAGAACATGAACTCGATGCGCTTCATCCAGGCCGCCATCGATGTCGAGGCGCGCCGCCAGATCGCCATCGTCGAAGCCGGCGGCGAGGTCGAACAGGAAACCCGCCTTTACGATCCGGACAAGAACGAAACCCGTTCGATGCGGTCCAAGGAAGAAGCGCATGATTACCGCTACTTCCCCTGCCCCGACCTGCTGCCGCTGGAAATCGAACAGGGCTGGGTCGACGACATCGCCAAGTCGCTGCCCGAACTGCCGGATCAGAAGAAGGCGCGTTTCGTCACCGATTTCGGCCTGTCCGAATATGACGCCTCGGTGCTGACCGCCGAGGTGGAAGCGGCCGATTACTTCGAGAAGGTGGCCGAGGGCCGCGATGGCAAGATGGCCGCGAACTGGGTCATCAACGAACTGTTCGGCCGGCTGAAGAAGGATGACACCGACATCACCGACAGCCCGGTCTCGCCCGAACAGCTGGGCAAGATCATCGGGCTGATCTCCTCGGACGCGATTTCCGGCAAGATCGCCAAGGACCTGTTCGAAATCGTCTATAGCGAAGGCGGCGACCCGGAACAGATCGTGGAAGACCGCGGCATGAAACAGGTCACCGATACCGGCGCCATCGAGGCCGCGGTGGACGCGGTGATCGCCGCCAACCCCGCGCAGGTCGAAAAGGCCAAGCAGAACCCGAAACTCGCGGGCTGGTTCGTCGGCCAAGTGATGAAGGCCACCGGTGGCAAGGCCAACCCCAAGGCGGTGAACGACCTGGTGGCGCAGAAGCTAGGCCTGTGATCCTGACGCGGTTGGGGGCGCTGCCCCCGCCGCCGCAAGCGGCGCCTCCCCCGGAGTATTTCGCGAACAGAGAAAGGGGCTTTCTTCGTTCTTCAAATACTCCCGCGCGGCGCGAAAACGCTGAAAGCATTTTCCTGAAATACAAAGCGCGCCCGGCACGGACGCACAATAGAACAGGCTTTCGCTTTGCGCGGCGGGGAGAAATGAGGCTAAGGTCGGCGGCGGAAATATACGACCGAAGGATTGCAGATCAATGACCACCGCGCCGTTCATGTCCTCCACGATGGAGGTCCTGCCCGAATGGATCGATTATAACGGCCACCTGAACATGGCTTATTACAACGTTCTGTTCGACCGGGGCGCCGACGAGGCCTTTGCCCGGATGGGATTCGGCCCCGACTATGCGGCCGAACGCAAGATGACCACCTATTCGGCGGAATTCCATGTCCGCTATCTGCGCGAACTGCATGTCGGCGACAAGGTGCGGGTCGGGTTCCAGCTTCTCGACGCGGATGAAAAACGCTTCCATTTCTGCCAGTGGCTTTACCACGAAGATGGCTGGCTGTCGGCCACCGGCGAAGGGCTTGGGCTGCATATCGACATGTCCGGGCCGCGTGTCGCCCCCTATCCGCAGGACATCGCCGAAAAGGTGATGGCGATGAAATCCGAACATGCAAACCTGCCGGTGCCCGATTTCGTCGGCAAGCCGATCGGGATCCGGCGCAAGTGAGGCTGACCTTTTGTCGAGCGGTTTGAAGCGGGCCGGATCTGCTGCTAGGCTGGGCGCGATTTCAAACACGGATTTTGCAATGACGATTTATGATTACAAGCTCGTGCCTGCCCCGGCCAAGG
>JAWVXM010000153.1:0-6521 GCA_033723255.1 Thalassovita sp. | reverse complement strand
AGATGGCCCGGCGCGGTCTCGACGCGCTCTTCGTCGAGGACCCTTCGAACATGGCCTGGCTCACCGGCTATGACGGCTGGTCGTTCTACGTCCATCAGGGCGTGATCGTCACCCACGACCGCGACCCTGTCTGGTGGGGGCGCAACATGGATGCCAACGGCGCCCGCCGCACCGCCTGGATCGGCGAAGGTTCGCTGCGCCCCTATGGCGATGAATATGTGCAATCCACCAGCCGCCACCCGATGCAGCACTTGGCCGTGTTGCTGAAGGACATGGGATTTGAAACCGCCCGGATCGGGGTGGAGATGGAAAACTACTATTTCTCCGCCAAGGCCTATACCACCCTGCTGACCGAACTTCCCAACGCCGAGATCAGCGACGCCACGGCACTTGTGAACTGGCAGCGCGCGGTCAAGTCGGACGAGGAAATCGCCTTCATGCGCCGCGCCGCGCGGATCGCCGAAAAGATGGTTGGCGGCGCGATCGAACGCGCCGAACCGGGTTTGAAGAAAAACGAAATGGTCGCCAGCATCTACCAGGATGCGCTGCACGGAGCGGATGGGCATTGGGGCGATTACCCGGCCATCGTGCCGATGTGCCCGTCGGGCGCCGACGCATCGGCCCCGCACCTGACATGGGACGGGTCGGAACTGCAATCCGGCGAATGCACCTTCTTCGAACTGGCCGGTGTCTACCGCCGATATCACACGCCGTTCTGCCGCACGGTGTTCCTGGGCACCCCGCCCGACGATATGAAACGCGCCGAAGAGGCGCTAATCGAAGGGCTGGAGGCAGGGATAAACGCCGCCCGCGCCGGCAATCAGACCCGCGACATTGCCAATGCCTTGGCCGGTCCCTTGGAACGGGCCGGGATCGACCGCGGCGCGCGCTGCGGTTATTCCATCGGCCTGTCCTATCCGCCCGATTGGGGCGAACGCACCATGAGCCTGCGCGACGAGGACGAAACCGTGCTGCAGCCCGGCATGACGTTCCATTTCATGCCCGGCATCTGGTCCGAGGGCTGGGGGCTGGAAATCACCGAACCGATCCTGATCACCGAAAGCGGCCCGGCCGAAGCGTTCTGCAACCTGCCGCGCCAGTTGTTCATCAAACCGGACCGCGTTTTCGGCGTGTCCGTGGATCACGATTCGGTTCCCGCCGCCGTCGTCGCGGCGCAAGCGATCAACAAGGACAAGCCGCCGGTTTAGCCGGCATTTGAGCGCTGCCGCTCAACTGGGCCGATCCGAACGGAAACATCCGCCTCCGTCACCGGATGGCGGGCGTTTCCGTTTCAGAGCGTATCGTCACTCAAGAAGCCGCCTGCCACAGGCCAGCCTCTTTCACCTGCGCCATGCCTTCGTCCAGCGACTTCACCGCACGCTCGATCAGGATGTCGGCTTCGCCACGGGTCATCACCAGCGGCGGGCTGATGATCATCCGGTCGCCGACATGGCGCATCACCAGGTTGTTGGCAAAGCAGCGTTCGCGGCACATGTAGCCGACGGTGCCGGCATCGGCGGCGAAGGCGGCGCGGCTTTCCTTGTGCGGGGTCAGCGCGATCGATCCCATCATGCCGACGATCTTTGCCTCGCCCACCATCGGGTGATCGGCCAGCGCTTCCCATTTTTCCTTCAGGTAGGGGCCGACATCGTTCTGCACATGGCCGACGATATCTTCTTCCTGCATGATGTTGAGGTTTTCCAGCGCCACGGCAGCGGCTACCGGGTGGCTGGAATAGGTGTAGCCGTGGTTGAATTCGCAGCCGCCGATCACCTCGGCCACCTCGTCGGAAACAATCGAACCGCCAATCGGCTGATAGCCCGAGCTGAGGCCTTTGGCGATGGTCATGATGTCGGGCTTGCTGCCCACGGTCTGCGACCCGAACCAGTTTCCGGTACGCCCGAAACCGCAGATCACCTCGTCGGCGATCAGCAGGATTTCGTACTTGTCGCAAATGCGCTGAATTTCCGGCCAATAGGTTTCCGGCGCCACGATCACGCCGCCTGCGCCCTGCACCGGTTCGGCGATGAAGGCGGCGACATTGTCTTCGCCCAGCTGTTCGATGGCGCGCTCCAATTCGCGGGCACGCTGCAGACCGAATTCCGCCGGGTCCATGTCACCGCCCTCGGCCCACCAATCGGGCTGATCGATGTGGTGGATGTCGGGGATGGGCAAACCACCCTGCGCGTGCATGCCGCCCATGCCGCCCAGCGACGCGCCGCCCATGGTCGACCCGTGATAGGCGTTCTTGCGGCTGATGATGGTCTTCTTGGTCGGCTTGCCCTTCTGCGCCCAGTAGGTGCGCACCATGCGGATATTGGTGTCGTTCGCCTCGGATCCGGACCCGGAATAGAACACGTGGTTCAGATCCCCCGGCGCGATTTCCGCCAGCTTCTGGCTCAGCGCGATTGCGGGCACATGAGTGGTCATGAAAAACGTATTGTAATAAGGCAGTTCCTTCATCTGGCGCGCCGCGACCTCGGCCAGACGATCCCGGCCATAACCGATATTGACGCACCACAGGCCGGCCATGCCGTCGATGATCTGATTGCCTTCGCTGTCATGGATCCAGACGCCATCGGCACGGGTGATCACCCGCGCCCCGCGCTCGGCCAATTCTGTCTGGTTTGAAAACGGATGCATGTGATGCGCCGCATCGATCGCCTGCAGTTCCGCGGTCGGCATATGGTTCGAAATCGTGGTCATGAAAGCCTCGTCAGACTGTGCAAAGGGGGGCAGGCCACGCAACGCGGCCCTTCGCCAATCATAAATATGATCAAATTTATGATTGTCAATCGAATCGATCAGACGCCGGATTCCGGGCCAGCATAATCCGTACCTGCTCCATCCCCTGCATCATGTCGTCGATATTCGCCTGCCCCGCCGCATCCAGATCGCCCGCCAACATCGCCGCCAGAAGGTCCTTGTGCTTGTCCGGCAGGTTCTGGGTTCCGACCCGTCCGCACACCACCCGCAGCGACGGACCGAATCGCAGCCACAACCCTTCGGCCAGATCCGCGAGGATCGGGGCATCCGCCAGAGCGTAGATCCGTTCATGGAAGCGATAATTGTGTTCCAGATATGCCTGCAGGTCCCCTTTCGTGATCGCCTGGTCCAGCAACAGATCGATGCGTTCCAGCGCCTTCAGATCCTCGACCCCGGCACGTTCGGTCGCGCGTCGCGCAAGTTCGCCCTCAAGGCATTTGCGGGCAATGATGATTTCTTCGATATTCTTGTCGGTCAGCAGAGGAACGATCACGCGGCGGTTGCCCTGGAACTTCAGTGCCCCCTCGGCGGTCAGCCGGCGAATCGCCTCGCGCACCGGTGTCATCCCGGCGCCCAGACGCTCGGTCAGACCCTGAATCGTCACCGGCTGGCCCGGCGCAATTTCCCCGAACAGGATCTGTTCACGCAGCCTGCGGTACACGATCTCATGCGCCGGAAGGCGCGCTTCGGAAATTTCTACAACGGTCACTTTCCGGGCACCTCCGTTCTGGCCGCCTGTTTTATTCGCATGGCATTCGTCCCTTCGCTTGCGAGTTTAGCGGCTGCGTGAAAACATTACCATATTGCCTTGTATGGCAAACTTTGATCAAATTAAATGCGATGGGCATAAAGACCCTCGATCAATGGGAGAGTATGACATGAAGAATCGTTTTCTAGCGGCAACTGCCGGCTTGGCACTGATCGCCGGCGCGGCAGCGGCCGACGAGGTGCGTGTTTACAACTGGTCCGACTATATCGATGAATCCCTGCTCGAGAAGTTCGAGCAGGAAACCGGGCTCGACCTGGTCTACGACGTGTTCGACAGCAACGAGGTGCTTGAAACCAAGATGCTTGCGGGCGGCTCGGGCTATGACGTGGTGGTTCCCTCGGGCACCTTCCTGCAGCGCCAGATCGCGGCCGGCGCGTTCCAGAAACTGGATATGTCGAAGCTGCCCAACATCAAGAACATGTGGGACGTGATCGAAGCGCGCACGGCGCAATACGATCCCGGCAACGCGTATTCGATCAACTACATGTGGGGGACCACCGGGATCGGCGTGAACGTCGGCAAGGTGAAAGAAATCCTCGGCGACGACGCCCCGATCGGATCGCTGGCCCTGATCTTCGAACCGTCGAACATGGAAAAGCTGGCCTCCTGCGGGGTGCATTTCCTCGACGCGCCGACCGAAATGATCCCGGCCGCGCTGAAATATATCGGCGAGGATCCGAACAGCCACGATCCCGACGTCATCGCCAAGGCCGAAGACGTGCTGATGGGCGTGCGCCCCTACGTGCAGAAATTCCACAGCTCGGAATACATCAACGCGCTGGCCAATGGCGACATCTGCGTCGCGTTCGGCTGGTCGGGTGACGTTCTGCAGGCGCGTGACCGTGCGGCCGAAGCCGACAATGGCGTCGAAGTTGCCTATAACGCGCCATCCGAAGGCGCGCTGATGTGGTTCGACCAGATGGCCATTCCCGAGGATGCGCCGAACCCCGAGGGCGCGCATGTCTTCCTGAACTTCATCATGGATGCCAACAACATCGCCACGGCGTCGAACTACGTCTACTACGCGAACGGCAACATCGCGTCGCAGCCGATGCTGGTCGAGGACGTGATCGGCGACCCGGCGGTTTACCCGGATGAAAAAACCCTGGAGAACCTCTACACCACCACGCCTTATGACGCCAAGGTCCAGCGCGTCGTGACGCGTCTGTGGACCAAGATCAAATCGGGCACCTAAGACCCGCAACGAACACGGGCCCGCGCCAAGTGGCGCGGGCCTTTTTTACGACAGGAACAGCCATGACTCAGACCGTCTTCGCCCCTTGGGACGCCCCCGAGGAAAAACCGCTGATTCATTTCAAGAACGTGACCAAGCGGTTCGGCGATTTCACCGCCATCGACAGCCTGACCCAGGATATCTACGAACGCGAATTCTTCGCACTGCTGGGGCCATCGGGCTGCGGCAAGACCACGATGATGCGGATGCTGGCGGGTTTCGAAGCCCCGACCGAAGGCCAGATTCTGTTGGACGGTCAGAACATGGCGAACGTGCCGCCGAACGAACGCGCGGTGAACATGATGTTTCAGTCCTACGCCTTGTTCCCGCATCTGACGGTCGCGGAAAATATCGCCTTCGGCCTCAAGCGGATGAAGATGCCGAAGGGTGACATCGAAACACGGGTCGATGATATGCTGCGGCTGACCCGGCTTGAAAAATTCGCCCGCCGCAAGCCGCACCAGATTTCCGGCGGTCAACGCCAGCGTGTTGCGCTGGCCCGGTCGCTGGCCCGGGCGCCGAAACTTCTGCTGCTCGACGAACCGCTGGGCGCGCTGGACAAGAAGCTGCGCCAGGATACCCAGTTCGAACTGATGGATATCCAGGAAAAGACCGGCACCACCTTCGTGATCGTCACCCACGACCAGGAAGAGGCGATGACCGTCGCCTCCCGCGTGGCGGTGATGGATGAAGGCCGGGTCGTTCAGGTGTCGACCCCCGACAAGATCTACGAAGAGCCCAATTCGCTTTACGTGGCCGATTTCATCGGCGACGTGAACATCATCGAGGGCAGCGCGAAAAAGACCAGCGAGGACGGCTATGACATCACCTGGGCCGAGGGTCAGGAACCGTTCCACGCCAAGACCACCCGGCAGCTGACCGACGGTCAGAAAGCGTTCATCGCCATTCGCCCCGAAAAGATCACCGTTTCGGCCGAAAAGCCCGAAGGCGCGGTCAATTCGATCAAGGGCAAGATCATCGACATCGCTTACCTTGGCAACATCTCGACCTACCATGTCGAAATCCCCGGCGGGCTGGTGATCAAGGCGCAGACCGCCAACACACGCCGCCTGGCACGCCGCAACTTCACCTGGCACGACGAAGTCTGGCTCAGCTGGACATTGACCGCCGGCTCGGTGCTGGAGAAATAGGATGAGGCGCTTCTTCCTCATCTCGGTTCCCTATCTGTGGCTCCTGGCCCTGTTCCTTGTTCCGTTCCTGATCGTTCTGAAAATCTCGCTCAGCGACACCGCGCTGATGCGCCCGCCCTACCTGCCCCAGCTCGATCTGTCCGAAGGCTGGGCCGGATTCCGCGCGTTCCTGAGCGAACTCGATTTCGAGAACTTCACTTGGCTGACCCAGGACGACCTGTATTGGAAGGCCTACCTGTCCAGCCTCAAGATCGCCGCGCTCTCGACGGTTCTGACCCTGCTTGTGGGCTATCCCATCGCCTATGGCATGGCGCAGGCCCGCGACGAATGGCGCCCGACGCTGATGATGCTGGTGATCCTGCCCTTCTGGACCAGCTTCCTGATCCGCGTCTACGCCTGGATGGGCATTCTGTCCAACGAAGGTCTGCTGAACCAGTTCCTGCTCTGGCTCGGTGTCATCAACGAACCGCTGACGATCCTCAACACGAACGCCGCTGTCTACATCGGCATCGTCTATACCTACCTGCCCTTCATGATCCTGCCGATCTACGCGGCACTCGACCGCCTTGATGGGTCGCTGATCGAAGCGGCGGAGGACCTT
>JAWVXM010000152.1:0-6559 GCA_033723255.1 Thalassovita sp. | reverse complement strand
GCGACCGCTGCGGCGTTGTGGATGACGAAGGCGATGAGATTTTCGCCGACAAGATGGGCGTGATCATGGCCCGCGACCTGGCCAAGCTCTACCCGGGATCGACCTTCGTGGCCGACGTGAAATCGACCGGGCTGTTTGCCTCGGACCCCGAGCTGCAGAAATACGATATCAAGGCCGATTACTGGAAAACCGGGCACAGTTACATGAAACGCCGGGTCCACGCGCTTGGCGCGCTGGCCGGGTTCGAAAAATCGGGCCACTACTTCCTGTCGGGCGAAATCGGCCGCGGCTATGATGACGGCATGCGGGTGGCGGTGGAAATCTGCAAGCTGATGGATCGCAACCCGGGCATGAAGATGTCGGACCTGCGCAAGGCGCTGCCGAAAACCTGGTCGACCCCCACCATGTCGCCGCATTGCGACGACATCGAGAAATACGCCGTTCTGGACCGGCTGGTGGCAAAGCTGGTCGCCAAGTTTGAGGCCGGCGAGACATTCGCGGGCAAGCCGATCAGGGAAGTGGTGACGGTGAACGGGGCAAGGGTGGTCCTGGAAGACGGATCCTGGGCGCTGGTGCGGGCCTCATCCAACACCCCCAACCTGGTGGTGGTCTGCGAAAGTATCGAAAGCGCGGAAGAGATGCACGCGATCTTCGCGGAACTTGATTCGATCATCCGCACCGAACCTCTGGTCGGCGAGTACGATCAGAAAATCTGATCCCGGGCAACGGGCATGTTAACGACAAGACGCGCGGCCGATCATCGCCGCGCGTCTGTATTAAGGGAGGACAAAAGATGTCAGCATTCGACGAGGACCTGTTCCTGAAGGGGCTTGAACAGCGCAAGGCCACGCTGGGCGCGGAATATGTCGAAAAAAACCTCGCGGCGGCGGACGATTTCACCCGGCCGTTCCAGGAAGCGATGACCGCATGGTGCTGGGGCTTCGGCTGGGGCGACGACGTGATCGAACCCAAGACCCGGTCGATGATGAACCTCGCCATGATCGGCGCGCTTGGCAAGATGCACGAATGGGAAATCCATTGCCGCGGCGCGCTGAACAACGGCGTCAGCCGCGAAGAAATCCGCGCCATCATCCACGTGATCGCGATCTATTGCGGCGTGCCGCAGGGGCTGGAATGCTTCCGCGCCGCCAAGAAGGTGCTGGACGAAGCAGAGGGCTAAGCGGATCAGGCGCTGAACCGTCCCGGGTCCAGCGCCGACATGTGTTCCGACAGCATCGCGGCGGCACCGATCCCGGCGATGCCGCCGCCGATGACGATCACATCCGCATGGCTCACGCGGCCAGCCCGCGCCCCTTCAGAAGCGCCTCGACCCCGGGCATCCGGCCGCGGAAGGCAAGGTAGAGGCCCTCGGCCTCCTTCGATCCGCCGGTCGACAGGATATGGGTTTCCAGTGCCTTGGCCCGTTCGGGGTCAAAGGCTCCTCCGGCTTCCTCGAAGGCCTCGAACGCATCGGCATCCATCACTTCCGACCACATGTAGCTGTAATAGCCCGAACTGTAGCCGTCGCCGGCAAAGACATGGGCGAAATGCGGCGTGGCGTGCCGCATGGCGATCTGTTTCGGCAGGCCCAGCCTGTCCAGAACCTGCTGCTGCATCGCCATCGGGTCGGCCGGTGCCCCGCCCTTGTGGAATTCGAGGTCGACCAGCGCGGAGGCCACGTATTCCACCGTCTGGAATCCCTGGTCGAAATTGGCAGCGCCCAGCACCTTGTCCAGCATTGCCTGCGGCATCGGTTCCCCGGTTTCGGCATGGGTGGCGAATTCGGCCAGAACCTCGGGCACTTCCAGCCAGTGTTCGTAAAGCTGGCTGGGCAATTCGACGAAATCGCGCGCAACGGATGTGCCCGAGATGCTTTCATAGGTCACGTCGGACAGCATCTGGTGCAGCGCGTGGCCGAATTCGTGGAACAGGGTGCGCGCATCGTCATAGGACAGCAGCGCCGGGTTGCCCTTGGCGAAGTTGCAGACGTTGTAGACGATCGGCGCCTGCTCTTTCGGGAACTTCGCCTGCGCGCGCATCGCCGAACACCACGCGCCCGACCGTTTCGACCCGCGTGCAAAATAGTCCCCGATGAAAACCGCCACATGCTTGCCATTCCGGGTCACTTCCCAGGCGCGGCAGTCGGGATGGTAGAGCGGGATATCCAGCGGCGCGAAGTCCAGCCCGAACAGCCGGTTGGCGCAGGCAAAGGCGGCCTCAATCATCCGGTCGAGCTGCAGGTAGGGTTTCAGCGCCGCCTCGTCGAGGTCATGTTCTTCCTTGCGCCGGCGGGCCGCGTAGTAATGCCAGTCCCAGGCTTCCAGATCGCCGTTGATGCCGTCATCGTGCATCATGTCTTCCAGCACCTTGGCATCGGCTTCGGCCTGCGCCTTGGCCGGTTCCCAGACCGCCATCAGCAGGTCTTCCACCTTTTCCGGCGTCCCGGCCATTTCGGTTTCCAGCTTGTAGGCCGCGAAACTGTCATACCCCAGCAGCCGCGCGCGTTCCTCGCGCAGGGTCAGGATTTCGCCGGCAATGCCCCGGTTGTCATGCTCGCCGCCATTTGCACCGCGCGACACGAAGGCGTGATAGGCCTTTTCGCGCAAGGCACGGCGCGGAGAAAATTGCAGGAACGGCGTGATGATCGACCGCGACGTGGTGACGACGGGGCCATCGACGCCCTTTTCCTTGCCCGCCGCGCGCATCGCGTCGACCACGAATGCGGGCAGGCCTTCAAGATCGTCCTCGCCCACCTCCATGAACCAATCGCGTTCGTCGGCCAGAAGGTTCTGGGTGAATTCGGTGCCCAGCGTCGCCAGCCGCCCCTTGATCTCGGCCATGCGCGCATCCGCGTCGCCCTCCAGCGCCGCACCCGCGCGGACGAAACCGCGATGGGTGAGCATCAGAACCCGTTCCTGTTCTTCACTCAGCCCCAATTCGTCCTTGCGCGCCCACAATTCGGCCACCCGTTTGAACAGCGGCTTGTTCGATGAAATCGCCGCGTAATGCGCCGCCAGTTTCGGGGAAAATTCACGCTGCAGCTTTTCGCGTCCCGGGTTGCTGTCGGCCCCGGTCAGGGTGAAGAAAACCGACAGGACCTTGTCCATCGCCTCGCCCGCCGCTTCCAGCGCCTCGACCGTGTTGGCGAATGTCGGGGCGTCGGGATCGCCGGCGATTGCCTCTATCTCGGCGTTGTGCTCGGCCAGCGCCTGTTCAAAGGCGGGGGCGAAATCTTCATCCTTGATCCGGTCGAAGGGGGCGATTTCGAACGGCGTGTCCCAGCGGGACAGAAGCGGGTTGGTCATGAACGGGTCTCCTTTGCAGGGCAAGGTAGGCCCGATGTTTTCCGACTTCCAGCCCCCTAATGCGCGCCGCAGACCGGGCAATCGTCGCGCTTCTTCAACGCGATCTTCCGGGTCTCGGCCCACAGCGCGTCATAGATCAGCATCTCGCCGCGCAACGCGGCCCCGGCGCCGGTGATCACCTTGACCGCCTCGACCGCCATCATCGTGCCCAACACGCCGGGCAGCGGGGCGATCACTCCGGCTTCGGCACAGGACGGTGCCAGCCCCGGCGCCGGCGCTTCGGGGAAGATGCATTGATAGCAGGGCCCGGATGTCGCCGGGTCGAACACGCTCAGCTGCCCTTCCCATTGCGACAGCGCGCCCGAGATCAGCGGCTTGCCCAGCTTCACGGCAGTGGCGTTTGACAGGTAGCGGGTGGTGAAATTGTCGGTGCCATCGAGCACCAGATCGTATTCGGCGAACAGGTCCTCGGCCACGTCCTCTTCCAGCCGGCGCTTGTAGGGCAGCACCGTGACGAAGGGATTCTGCGCCTCCATCGCCGCCTTGGCGGAAAACACCTTGGCGGTGCCGATATCGGCGTCGCCGTGGATCACCTGCCGCTGCAGGTTGGAATTGTCGACCTCGTCATCGTCGATCACCCCGATGGTGCCGACGCCTGCCGCCGCGAGATATAGAAGCGCGGGCGATCCCAACCCACCGGCCCCGATCACCAGAACCTTGGCGTTCTTCAGCTTCTTCTGCCCCAGCCCGCCGATTTCGCGCAGTACGATATGACGGGCATAGCGGTTCAGTTCGGTTTCCGTGAAGCTGCCCTTTGGTTTCTGTTCCGGCTCGGGTTCCGGCTGCGCCCGGTTGCGCGCCCATTTCAAACCTTCCCGGTAAAGCAGAACCAGCACCGCGAAACCGCCCAGCAGCAGCCACGGTGCCGCAGATCCGCCGGTCGCGGCACGCAGACCGTGGCCATCGGGCAGCGCCAGTTGCAGCAGCACGACCGCCCCCCACAAAAGCCCGATCATCCCGGCCCGCAGCCGGTAGGGTGTTTTCAACGCCGCGCCAATGCCCAAAAGCGCGGCTGCCATCGCGAGAACCAGAAGCATCAGGACCGTCCCGTCGATCCGAAGCCGCCAGCGCCGCGATCGGTATCGCTCAGCCCTTCGGCCAGGGAGAATTGCGCCTGCACGACGGGCGCTGCGATCATTTGTGCGATCCGGTCGCCATGCGCGACATGGAAAGCCTCACCCCCCGCGTTCTGCACGATCACGCCCACCGGCCCGCGATAATCGCTGTCGATCGTGCCGGGGCTGTTGGGCAGGGTGATCCCGTGTTTCAGCGCAAGCCCGGACCGCGGACGGATCTGCACCTCGTAGCCGTTGGGGATCTCGAAACGCAGCCCGGTGGGGATCAGCGCCCGTTCACCGGGGGCAAGCGTCACGCCCGCTTCCCGCTGATCGGGGCCGAAATTGGCGCGGATATCGGCGCCCGCAGCGCCGGGGGTTTCATAGCCTGGCAAGGGAATGGAAGGGTCCGCCTCGGCGTCCCGGATCACGGCAATCTGCACCATGTCAGGCGTCCTCCACGCTTTCGGCGATCCGCGCCGCCAGACGGCGGGCCACTTCCTGCTTGGACAGGCGCGGCCATTCCTCGACCCCGTCTTCGCGGATCAGGATCACGGAGTTTTCGCTGCCGCCCATGATGCCGGTTTCCGGACGCACGTCATTGGCGACGATCCAGTCGCAATTCTTGCGTTCGCGCTTGGCCGTGGCATGGGCGATCACGTCGTCGGTTTCCGCCGCGAAGCCCACGACAAGACCGGGACGGTCCGCTTCCATCCAGCCGACGGTGGCAAGGATGTCGGGGTTTTCCGCGAATTCCAGCACCGGCAATTGCCCGTTCTGTTTCTTGATCTTGGATTCAGACGCCGAGGCCACCCGCCAATCCGCCACCGCCGCGGCGAAGACCGCCACGTCAACCGGCAGCGCCGCCTCGACCTCGCGCAGCATGTCCTGCGCGGTTTCCACCGCAACGACGGTTACGCCCGACGGCGGCGGCACCTCGGCCGGGCCGGTGACAAAGATCACCTCGGCCCCCAATGCGGCCAGTTCCGCCGCGATCGCCGTGCCCTGCGCGCCAGACGAGCGGTTGGCGATATAGCGCACCGGATCAATCGGTTCGTGGGTTGGCCCCGAAGTCACCAGCACCCGCTTGCCCTTCAGCAGCCCGCCGGACAGCGCCGGGGCAACGGCATCGACGATCTGCATCGGTTCGACCATCCGGCCGGCGCCGTATTCGCCGCAGGCCATGTCGCCCTCATCCGGACCCAGGACCGTCACACCGTCCTGCCGCAGCAGGGCCAGGTTGCGTTGCGTCGCCGGGTGGTCCCACATCCGCACATTCATCGCGGGCGCGATCATCACTGGCGTGTCGGTCGCCATCAGCAGGGTCGAGGCCAGGTCATTCGCATGCCCGCCCGCCATCTTCGCCATCAGGTCGGCGGTGGCGGGAGCGACAAGCACAAGATCGGCAGCGCGGGAAAGCTGGATATGGCCCATCTCGGCCTCGTCGGTCAGGTCGAACAGGTCGGTATAGACCTTTTCGCCCGCCAGCGACGACACGGTCAGCGGCGTCACGAATTCCTGTGCCGCGCGGGTCATGACCGGTGTCACCGCCGCGCCGCGTTCACGCAGGCGGCGGATCAGGTCCGGCACCTTGAAGGCGGCGATACCGCCGCCGATGATCAACAAAATGCGCTTGCCGGTCAGCATGCTATCCCCCGAACGAGTTTGCCCGGGACAGTAGGCTTGTCAGGGTTCGGAGACAAGGGCGGCTTATCGGAACGCGGCGCAGGGATCGGGGCGATCCACGGCGGGCGCATCCACGATCGTGTCGAAACTGCCCTCCGGGCCCATCCCGTCCTCGGACTGGCCGATGGACAGCAAATTCAGGCCGGGCTGCCGCCGTTTCAGGGCGTGCGGCACGCCCCAGTCGGTCCGCGCATGGCCATTGCCGGTAATCACCACCACCGGACCGCCGGTTTCCGCCAGCGCACGCAGGGTGGTGCGGGCCAGGACCGCGTCGCGCAGCCGCTGCAGTTCAACCATCTTGGGCAAAAGGTTTTCCGGCAGGGCATCACAATGGGCCGCCTTCTGCAGTTCTATTCGGGCCTGTTGCTGATCCTCGGGCAATGGCCGGTCCAGCCCGTATTCCGCCGCATCGTCGCCGAAGCTTTCCACGATCCCGGCATCGAACGCCGCCCG
>JAWVXM010000151.1:0-6619 GCA_033723255.1 Thalassovita sp. | reverse complement strand
GATGCGGTGAAGATCCTCAAGGGACTGAAACCCTATTTCGAGGATCATCACAGCGTGAAATACACCGCCGATGCGATCAAGACGGCCGTGGAGCTTTCGGCGCGGTATATCAATGACCGCAAGCTGCCCGACAAGGCGATCGACGTGATCGACGAAGCCGGTGCGGCGCAGCATCTTGTTGCCGAATCCAAGCGCCGCAAGACCATCGGCGTGAAGGAAATCGAAGCGGTGGTCGCCAAGATCGCCCGCATCCCGCCGAAAAACGTGTCCAAGGACGATGCCGAGGTTCTGAAGGATCTGGAAAAGTCGCTCAAACGCGTCGTGTTCGGCCAGGACCCGGCAATCGAGGCGTTGTCGAGCGCGATCAAGCTGGCCCGCGCCGGGCTGCGCGAACCGGAAAAGCCCATTGGCAACTACCTGTTCGCGGGTCCCACCGGTGTCGGCAAGACCGAGGTCGCGAAACAGCTGGCCGATCAGCTGGGGGTGGAACTGCTGCGCTTCGACATGTCCGAATACATGGAAAAACACGCCGTTTCCCGCCTGATCGGCGCGCCTCCGGGCTATGTCGGCTTTGACCAGGGTGGCATGCTGACCGATGGCGTCGACCAGCACCCGCACTGCGTGCTGTTGCTGGACGAGATCGAAAAGGCGCACCCGGATGTCTACAACATCCTGCTGCAGGTGATGGACCACGGCAAGCTGACCGACCATAACGGCCGCACGGTGGATTTCCGCAACGTGATCCTGATCATGACCTCCAACGCGGGGGCCGCGGAACAGGCCAAGGCCGCGATCGGCTTCGGCCGCGACCGCCGGACCGGCGAAGACACGGCGGCGATCGAACGCACCTTCACGCCGGAATTCCGCAACCGTCTGGACGCGGTGATCTCCTTCGCGCCGCTGCCGAAGGACGTGATCATGCAGATCGTCGAGAAATTCGTGCTGCAGCTCGAGGCCCAGCTGATGGACCGCAACGTTCACATCGAACTGACCAAACCCGCCGCAGAATGGCTGGGTGAAAAGGGGTACGACGACAAGATGGGCGCCCGCCCGCTTGGCCGCGTGATCCAGGAACACATCAAGAAACCGCTGGCCGAAGAACTTCTCTTCGGCAAGCTGGCGAAGGGTGGCGTGGTCAAGGTCGGCGTCAAGAACGGCGAGATCGAGCTGCGCATCGAGGGCCCGGCCCAACCCCGCCTTTCCGGAGACAAGCCGCCGCTTCTGACTGCGGATTGATGCATCGACCTCTGGTTTCCCTGATCTTCGCCCTCGCAGCGCATACCGCTGCGGGGGCGCCGCTTTTTCAATGGCCCGCCGACTGTGAACAGGGCCGCGATTGCTATATCGAGGATTATGTCGATCACGACCCGGCACAAGGCGCGATCCGAGATTTCGCCTGCGGTATCAACACCCGTGACGGGCACAAGGGCACCGACATCGCCCTGCTCAGCTTCGACGCGATCGAAACGGGCGTCATTGTACGGGCCGCCGCCTTCGGGCGGGTCGAACGCATTCGCGACGCGATGCCCGATGATCGGCTGATGCGCGGTGTCACGCCGGAAAACGCCTGCGGCAATGCCGTTTTGATGTCCCACGGGGATGGCTGGCAGACGCTCTATTGCCACATGAAACGCGGATCCGTGGCGGTGGAACCGGGTGACGTGTTACAGCCGGGCGATCCGATCGGCCAGATCGGCCTGTCGGGGCAGACCAACCACCCGCACCTGCATTTCCAGGTCATCAAGGACGGCCGGATCATCGACCCGTTCGATCCCGAGCCCGATGAAAGCTGCGGTCCCGCCGAGGAAACCCTTTGGGTGGTTCCGGCAGAATATCACCTGACCGGGTTGATGACGGCGGGGTTTTCCAACGCCATCCCGTCGCTCGACACGGTCCGCAGCGGCGCGGCGCGGCTGCAAGCCGCCGATGCCCGGGAACCGCTGGTCGTCTACACGCTTGCCGGATACGCTCGGCCGGGCGATGTGCTGACAATCTGGGCCAACGGTCCGGATGGCCGCGAGCTCTTCCGCGAGCAAATCACGCTGGACGACCCGCAGCGTGCCGCGATGCGCGCATTTGGCCGCAAAGCCCCTGCAGGCGGATGGCCGGCGGGCGAATACATCGGTGAATCCCTGCTGGCCCGCGACGGCAGGGTGATCGCCCATCGCTTTGCCCATGTGACGGTGGAATAAATAAGGCCCGACAGATCAGCGTTCGGTCAGCTTCAATTCGATCCGGCGGTTCTGTGCCCGCGCCTCGGCCGTGTTTTCGGAATTGACGGGTTGATACTGCCCGAAGCCATTGGCGCTCAGCCGATTGGGCGGGATACCCAGTTCCTCGACCATCAGCCGCACCACCGACAATGCCCGCGCCTGGCTGAGTTCCCAGTTGTCGGCGAACTCGCCCCCCGGGGCAAGCGGGCGGTCATCGGTGTGGCCGTCGACCCGGATGATCCAGTCGATTTCGTCCGGGATATCGCCGGAGATATCGCGCAGGATCGCGGCCACGTTGGCGATCTGATCCGCCCCGGATTGGGATAGTCCGGCGCTGCCGGAATCGAACAGGACCTCGGACGAGAACACGAAGCGGTCACCGACCACCCGCACCCCTTCGCGGTCGCCCAGAAGTTCCCGCAAGCGTCCGAAGAATTCGCTGCGGTAATTCTCGAGATCCTTTTTCTCGGCCTCCAGCCGCCGCTTTTCATCTTCCAGCCGCAGCCTTTCGGCTTCTTCCAACTGGCGCCGCTTGCGTTCCTCGGCCGCCGCGCGGGCCAGCGCGGCGTTCAGGTCCGAGCCAAGGCTTTCGATCCGCACCTTCGCCGCCGCGTCGCGTTCCCTGTAATCGTCCAGCAGCGCCTGCAGACTGCTCAGCTGCGAACGCAGTGCTGCAAGTTGCTGGTTCAACACCGCCTGCTGCCTTTGGGCTTCAGCGGAAATCTCTTTTTCGGCTTCGAGCGTTTCTCGGGCCTTGGCCAGCAGAAGGTCCTGCTTTTCCGCCTCGCTCAGGCTGTCGCGCACCGCTTGCTCAGCCGCCAGTTTCGCCGCCAGCGCCCGGGCCAGTTCCCGCTGCAGTTCGGCTTCGTCCTGTTCCATCGCGGCGCGGGCTTCCTGCGCCTGTTGTTCCGCCGCCGCCTGCGCCTCGCGCGCAAGCTCTACCTGCCGCTCGGCCGCCAGCTTGGCTGCAAGAGCCTCGGCAAGGGCCGCTTCGGCATCCTTGATCTGGCCATCCACCGCCAACTTGGCAGCCACCGCTTCGGCCAGACGCCGTTCCAGAGATGCCCGTTCTTCGGCCAGACGTTTTTCCAGATCCTCTGCCCGCCCCTCGGATGAGGCCAGCCGGGCTTCGACCTCGCTCAACCGCGTGCGCAGGTTGGTGATCTCGACCGTGCCCTGATCCACTTCGGCCAAGGCTGCGGCAAGCTGCGCCTCCAGATCGCCCAGCCGGGACGCGGTCGCCTCGCGGCCGCCTTCCGCCGCTTCAAGGCTACGCTGCATCCGTGCGACTTCGCTGCGCATCGAATCCTGCGCCAGCAACGCCGCGGCAAGCTTGGCGGTCAGGTCCTTGCTGGCAGAATCCGCTGCGGCCAGCAGCGTCAGCGTTTCTTCCGCCTTACGCCGCTGCTCTTCCAGCGTCAGCGTCATCGCCGTCAGTTCGGCATCGGCATCCTTCAGCTTTTCGCGCAGGGCCTCGGCGGCGGCGGCTTCGGCAAGACGCGCCTTTTCCTCTTCGCTGAGGTCCGTTTCCAGCTCGCCCAGCCGCGCGGTCAGCTGGGCGTTGGCCGCGTTCGCATCGGCATTCTGCGCCTGCAGATCGGCGATCAGCGCCTCCAGCGCTTCGCGCTTTGCCGCGGCCAGCCGGGCGGCTTCGGCACCGGCGTCTATCTCGTCACGCGCCTGCGCCAGCGCCAGGTTCAAGGCCTCGCGCTGATCGATCAGGTCCGCCCGCTCCTGTTCCAGTGCGGCGATGTTGCCCAACGCCTCTTCGCGTTGCGCCATGAGCGATGCGACCTGTGCCTCGAAATCGGTAATCCTGAGTTGCGCCGCCTCAAGCGCCGCGGCCGTATTGTCCCGCTCGATGGTCAGCGCCGCGATCAGGGCCTCGCGCGCATCCGCTTCATTCCGCGCGGCGGCCAGCGTGGCATCGAGTTCGCCGACGCGTTCGGTCAATTCCGCGCTTTTCTTCCGCTCCAGCCCAAGCGCATCGGCCAAGGCCGCGATTTCAACCGACAGGGCGTCGAGTTCGCTTTCCTGTCCGCTGATCGTTTCGCGCAGCACGAACTGCACCACCATGAAAATGGTCAGCACGAACATCAGCACCAGCAACAGACCGGTCATCGCATCCACGAAACCCGGCCAGATCGAATTCTGGAACCGCTGTCCGGTGCGGCGCGAAAGGGCCATGATCAGCCCTCCTTGTCCCGGGTCCGGGCGCTGCGCAGATGGGGATGGTCGGCCTCGGCGATACGCCCCTGCGCCACCAGACGGGTCAGCGCGGCGATATCCATGCGCAGTTCGGCCATGGTTTCCTGCCGACCGGCGCTGATTTCTTCGAGAATGCGCAGCAACTGGACATCGATCGACCGCAGCCGCATCCGGCTTTCCGCATCCAGACCTTCGCCGGTTTCGCTTTCGCTGAGCACCTGGACCAGGCGCTCCTGGCCCTCCGCCACGCGTTCCAACGCATCATTGACGGGCCGGTTCCCCGCCAGACGGTCGGTCAGCCGTTCGATGGAAACGGCCAGGCTTCCCAGCTTGGCATCGACATCGCTCCGCCCGGCTTCGGAATGTTCGAACAGCTGCCGCATCCGGTTCATCTGTTCCAGCATGTGATCAAGGATCTGTGTCGCGGCGGAGAATTCGCCACCGCCCTCGCCTTCGCCTTCACCCGAGGAAAAGGCGACGCGGGTAATCGTGGACAACCATTCTTCCAGTTCACGGTAGAACCGGTTCTGCCCGTGCCCGGCGAAAAGTTCGAGAAGCCCCACCACCAGTGATCCGGCCAGCCCCAGCAACGAAGACCCGAAGGCCACCCCCATGCCGCTGAGCTGCGCATCGAGCCCGCTCATCAGCCGGCCAAAGGTTTCCACGCCGGATTCGCCTTCGGCCGGGGCAAGACCCCGGATCGTATCGACCAGCGCCGGCACGGTCGTGGCAAGGCCGTAGAAAGTGCCAAGCAGGCCGAGGAAAATCAGCAGGTTGACGATATAGCGGGTGATTTCCCGCGCTTCGTCGATCCGGGTGGCCACCGAATCCAGGATCGACCGGGTCGAGGATGCACCGATCTGCATCTGCACGTTGCGGCTGCGCAGCAGGGCGGCCAGAGGGGCCAGCAGGCGCGGCGCGCGGCGATGTTCCTGGTCAAATTCACCGGCAACGAAGTTCTCGATCCAGCGCACCGAGCTGAACAGCTGCACCACCTGCCAGAAACAGGCGACCACGCCGACCGCGAAAACGAACAGGATGAACCCGTTCAGATAGGGGTTGGCTTCGAAGATTGGCAGAATCCGCGGCAGCGCAAGAACGACCACGAATCCGCTCAATGCCAATACCAGCAGCATCAGCAGTATCTGGCGAACGGGAGGAGAAAATTGCGGCTCGGCCTCGCGGTCCGTCTGTTCCATGCGGACAGATCCCGACATTGTTCTAGTTGCCCGAACCATATTCTGGATGGTGGGGGGAAGCCAAGGATTTATGCGCGGATCATCCGCACCCGGTCGGCCAGCCAGTCCAATTCGGAATCATGGATTCCCAGTTGGCGCAAATGTGAGGCGGTATTGTACAGATATTCGGCGTTCGGCCCCCGGCCGCCATGCGCCCGGGCAATCACCTGCGCCTGATCCTCAAGATCCATCCCGCCGCAATACTGCACGTGCACGGGATCGACGACATAGGTCACCGCCTCGACGGAACGTCCGTCGGCCAGATCGACCCGTAGTTGTTTTTCCAGATAGGCCGAACTGATCAGTTCACGTGCGCGCAATTCCTCCAGAACCCGGCTTTCCTGATCGGGTTCCACGGCAAGCGCCAATCCGTTGCAGTGGGTTGCCTCGGCCTCGTCAAGCGCCAGTACCAGCCCCGGGTCTTCCTCGCTGCCGCGATGATGGATCGACCACATGCAGAAACTGCGATGGTATCCGGGCAAGCGGGCAAGAACGCTTTCTGCCGGTTCAAACCCCGGGTTCCAAAGCAATGACCCGTACCCGAATACCCACATCGTCATGCCGCTGGTCCTTTCATCGCCTCCCCTGTAAACACCACGCGACGCGAAGAGAAAAGGGGCGCGGCGTGAAACGATTGTTGATGGCGATCCTGGTCGGGGCCGGGCTTTGGGCCGGGTATTGGTTCGTCGGGGCGCAGGGGATCAAATCGGGATATTCAGAATGGTTCGATGACCGATGCATCAAGCTTTGGATCGATGTCAGGACCGCCAAAAAGGCTTTCGAAGGAAGATAGCGGTGGTTGGCGCCTATGGGAAAAGCTTGCCGACGGGCGACCGGAGTTTGGCAATCCTGCGAAGTTTAATTCAAGCATCCCAGAGACTTACTGGATGTCATTCACTACTACATTGAGAGATAGAAGATTCCTCGATCAGATGGAGAGATTCACTGGCAACAAAACAG
>JAWVXM010000150.1:0-6678 GCA_033723255.1 Thalassovita sp. | reverse complement strand
CTCCGGCCCATAGGGATAGCCGGTGATATTCTCGTTTCCATCCTCGGTGATGACCAGAATATCGTGCTCACGATACCCGCCAGCACCGGGCTGGCCATCGGCAATGGTCAGCATCGGCTCCATCGAAATCACCATGCCGGGCTGCAGCACCGTGTCGATATCCTCGCGCAGCTCCAGCCCGGCCTCGCGCCCGTAATAATGCGACAGCACCCCGAAACTGTGACCATACCCGAAGGTCCGGTATTGCAGCAGGTCGCGATCTTCGAAGAAAGCGTTGATCTTCTCGGTCACCTCGGCGCAGCTGACACCGGGTTTCAGCAGGCTCATGCCGTATTCATGCGCGGCCACGTTGGCCTGCCAGATCTTCAGGCTGGCCTCGTCCACCTCGCCCACGAACATGGTGCGTTCCAGCGCGGTGTAATAGCCGCTGATCATCGGGAAGGTGTTGAGGCTGAGGATATCGCCCCGTTCCAGCGCCCGCGCCGTGACCGGGTTATGTGCCCCGTCGGTGTTCAGCCCCGACTGGAACCACACCCAGGTGTCGCGGTATTCGGCATCGGGGAAGCTGCGCGCGATCTCCGCCTCCATCGCGTCGCGCCCGGCCATTGCCACGTCGATTTCCCGCACGCCTTCGCGCACCGCGTCGCGGATCGCGTATCCGCCCACATCGGCCACCCGCGCGCCTTCGCGGATCAATGCGATTTCGGCCGAGCTCTTGTGCATACGCTGGCGCATGGTTGCCTCATACACATCGACCAAGCGCGACGGTTTCAGGAAGGCCTCCAGCTTGCCCTTCTGCAGCAGCGTCAGGTGATCGCCCTCGAAACCCACCGCCTTGCCCGTCCCCGTCACAGACCGGATCGCGCGCCAGTAATTGTCGCGCTGCCAATCGGTATAGGTGATGTTATCGCCGTGACACCGCCGCCAGGGCTGGCCCGCGTCGATGCCGGCGCTGATCGTCACGCTGTCGGTCGCGGTCACCACCAGCCCGTAGGGCCGGCCGAAGGCGCAATAAAGAAAACCGCTGTAATAGGCGATGTTGTGCATCGAGGTCATCACCACCGCATCGAGACCATGATCGGTCATGATCCGGCGCAACCCGGCAAGACGCGCCTCGTATTCCTGCGCGGCGAAGGGCAACGGGGCCTTTTCGCCATTATGGTAACGGTACATTTCTGGACGGGATGTCATTTCGACCCTCCTTGCAAAAGAAAGGTCCCGGCGTTCAGGACGGGTTCCGGGCGCATGGCACGTGACCATGTGGCGACGCCATCGCCCCGCCCTGATCCTCTCCTTGCCGATCCCGCATGATCTGGCAAGATGTTTTGCGACATTTGACGAGGAAATTCAGACAATGACTGACCTGCCCCGCCCCGGTGCCCGCAACCTGATCACCGATATCGCCGGTTTCCGTGTCGGCAACGCGCAGGACGATGCGATCAAGACCGGCGCGACGGTTTTGGTTGCGGACGCGCCCTTCACCGCCGGGGTGCATGTGATGGGCGGTGCGCCGGGCACGCGGGAAACCGACCTGCTTGCCGCCGACAAGGTGGTGGAACAGGTCGATGCGCTGGTGCTGTCGGGCGGGTCGGCCTTCGGGCTCGATGCGGCATCCGGGGTGGCCGATGCCCTGCGATTGCAGGGGCGCGGCTTCGCGGTGGGCGATCAGCTGGTGCCGATCGTGCCCGGTGCGATCCTGTTCGACCTGCTCAACGGCGGCGACAAGGACTGGCCGGGAAACCCCTATAAACGGCTCGGGGCGGAAGCGCTGTCCAATGCCTGCACGGATTTCGCCCTCGGCAGCCATGGGGCGGGCACCGGCGCGACCACCGCCGATTTCAAGGGCGGGCTGGGATCGGCCTCGGTCATCCTGCCATCTGGGCATACGGTCGGCGCGCTGGTGGCGGTCAACGCGCTCGGCTCCGCTATCGTGGGTGAGGGCCCGCATTTCTGGGCGGCCCCCTTTGAGCGGGACGCCGAATTCGGGGGGCTGGGTGTTGCTGCCGATTATCCCGAACCGCACCTGCCGCCGACGAAAATGGCGGCCCATGCCAATACCACCATCGGCATCGTCGCCACCGACGCGGCGCTTACCCAGGCGCAATGCTCCCGGCTGGCCACGGCGGCGCATGACGGTTTCGCGCGCGCGCTTTATCCTTCCCATACGCCGATGGATGGCGACCTGATCTTCGCCGCGTCCTCGGGCACGAAACCGCTTGGCCACGCGACGACCGACACGCTCTATCTCGGCCACGCCGCCGCCACCTGTATGGCCCGCGCCATCGCCCGCGCGGTGTTCCACGCCACCCCGGCCAAGGGCGACAGCCACCCTTGCTGGCGGGACAGGCACGGTTAAGGCGGGCCTTCCCTTTCACTGTTCTGAAAATACTCCCGCCGGAGGCACCCGACCCATCGGTCCGCGCCGCCGCCGGGTCTTTCTCACTCCGGCAGCAGCCGCGCGATCATCCGACTGTCGGGATCGGCCAGTTCGTCGATCACGTCGAGATGGTGCCGTCCCGGGGCGACGATGCATTCGCAACGCCAGGCTTCGGCCAGCGCCGTCGCCTGTTCCAGGAAGGCCGGGCGTTCCTCGGCGCCGACCCAGACAACCACGTCCATGCCCGGCATCGGCAGCATCAGTGTCGGGCTTTCCATGGCCGCATCCGCCATTTCCATCTTGAACTCGGCATTCATCGAGGTCTTCACCATCGGCCGCAGATCGGCCACCGGGGAAATCGGCATGATCCGGGCCACTCGCACCGCCACGCCGGGCGGCAACATGCCGGGCGTCGCCATCCGCGCCACAAGGTGGCCGCCGGCCGAATGCCCGGCCAGCAGGATCGGCCCAGCCACCATCGCGGCGGCCTGCGGGATCATCTTGGCGATCTGCCGGCTGATATCGGCGATGCGCACATCGGGGCACAGGTCATATGACGGCATCGCCACCGCCCAGCCCTTTTCCAGCGCACCGGCGGCAAGGTGCGACCACATCGACTTGTCGAACTTGATCCAGTAGCCGCCATGCACGAAGATCAGCAGGCCCTTGGCCTCACCCTCGGGGCGGAACAGGTCGAAGGCCTGGCGCGGACTGTCGCCATAGGAAATGTCCAGCTCGGCCAGTCCCTGTTCCATCATCCCTTCGCGGAAAGCCGCTGCATCCGCGGCCCAGCGGCCCGGGAAAGCATCGCCGTTCTCGATATAGGGGGCGTTCGCGTAGGCGTCGTCCAATTCCATCTTCATGCCTCTTACTTTCTCTGGACAACCCTAGCGCCAGATGTTTTGCCTGTGCCAGCAGAAAAACCGGAGGGCAAGCCGATGCTGGATCAAAAAACCGATTTGAAATCCCTGTTGAAGGATCCGTCGCTTCTGGCCGAAAAGGCCTACATCGCGGGCGAATGGGTCGCGTCCGAAACCGGCGCTACTTACGAGGTCACCAACCCCGCGCGCGGCGACGTGATCGCCACCGTGGCCGACCCGACCCGCGCCCAGGTCGCCTATGCCATCGAAAAGGCCGCCGAGGCGCAGAAGGAATGGGCGCAATGGACCGGCAAGGAACGCGCAGCCGTCTTGCGCCGCTGGTTCGACCTGATGATGGAAAACCAGGATGACCTGGCCACCATCCTGACCGCCGAACAGGGCAAGCCGCTGGCCGAGGCCAAGGGCGAGATCGCCTATGGTGCGTCCTTCATCGAATTCTTCGCCGAGGAAGCCAAGCGGGTCTACGGCGAAACCATCCCCGGCCACCAGCGCGACAAGCGGATCATGGTGTTGAAACAGCCGATCGGCGTCGCCGCGTCGATCACGCCGTGGAACTTTCCCAACGCGATGATCACCCGCAAGGTCGGGCCGGCACTGGCCGCCGGCTGCGGTTTTGTGGCGCGGCCTTCCGAACTGACGCCGCTGTCGGCGCTGGCGCTTGGCGTCCTGGCCGAACGCGCGGGCCTGCCCAAGGGCATCCTGTCGATCGTGCCGACCTCGGACGCGCCGGGCACAGGTCAGGAATTCTGCGAGAACCCGATCATCCGCAAGATTACCTTCACCGGCTCGACCAACGTGGGCCGCATCCTGCTGCGCCAGGCCGCCGACCAGGTGATGAAATGCTCGATGGAACTGGGCGGCAATGCGCCCTTCATCGTGTTCGACGATGCCGATCTGGATGACGCCGTGGCCGGCGCCATCATCTGCAAGTTCCGCAACAACGGCCAGACCTGCGTTTGCGCCAACCGGATCTATGTGCAGGACGGCATCTATGACGCCTTCGCAGAAAAGCTGAAAGCGGCGGTCGAGGCACTGAAGGTCGGCGACGGGCTGGAAGCCGGGACCGATCTGGGTCCGCTGATCAACGACAAGGCGATCGCGAAGGTGCAGGAACACCTGGCCGACGCCAAGGCCAAGGGCGGCGAGGTGATTGTGGGCGGCGGCGATCCGCTGCAGGGTCCGGGCAATTTCCTGCCCCCCACCATCGTGACCGGGGCCACCCGCGACATGCAATTCGCGACCGAGGAAACCTTCGGCCCGCTGGCACCGCTGTTCCGCTTCAAGGACGAGGACGAAGTGATCGAGATGGCCAATGACACGATCTTTGGCCTGGCGTCCTATTTCTACGCCAAGGACCTGAGCCGCGTGTACAAGGTGGCCGAGGCACTGGAATACGGGATGGTCGGCGTGAATACCGGCCTGATCTCGACGGAACTGGCACCGTTCGGCGGCGTCAAGCAATCCGGCCTGGGTCGCGAAGGCAGCCATCACGGCATGGAAGACTACCTTGAAATGAAATACGTCTGCCTGTCGGTCTGATCGGCAAGCAGCTGAATGACGAAGGGCGGGGTCGTGACCCCGCCCTTTTCGCATGGCGCTGCCCGTTTCAGCAAACCGGCTGCAACAGGTGGAGGCTTGGTGCCTCGACCCGCGACAGGCCCCGCACCGCGCGTCCAGAAAGCAGCGGATAGGCGCGCGGGCCGTATTGTTTCTCGACCGGCGCATCGCCGTTCAGCTCCGGGATCAGATGCGGCCCAACCTCGGCGATGCTGTCGACTTGGTAATTCATCCCCGGGATCATCTGCCCGTCGGCGACGATGCCCTGATAGACGCCGTTGATCTCGATCGTATAGAGCTGCGCCGACGAGCCGTCGGAGCCGGTCAGACTCAGCCGGTCCTCGGCATAATAGCGACCCGACGCGACCGTATTGCCGTTTGCGTCATAGACCGTGAGAAACTGGTCCGCGTCATCCCCGGTGTCGGGTTGGTAGACATCGCGATGCAGGATGCCATCGCCGCCATCACTGAAAACGAAGGTGTAGGCATCCTGCGCACTGCTCCAGTTCGGGTCCAGAACAATACTGCCGCCGACCCCTACGGTTTCGGTGCCATCGGCGTTCGTAACCTGCCCCGGGGCGAATCCCCTGAAATCATAGGTTTCCGGCAAGAAACGCCTCTCATTACATGCATTCACTGATAACAAACGACCCGCACCGCTTTGGTCTTACCCCTGCGCTCGGCCAAAATGTCAAAACACGTCCCAAAGCATGGCCGCGCCATACCCAACCTGATCCGGACGAACAGAAAAACGGCAAACAAAAAGGGCGGGCCAAGGCCCACCCTTCTCAATCAGCATTCGAAACCAGATCAGTTGACGGTCTTCGCGTCGACCACATCGTTATCCGTGCGGGACGCGCCGGCGATCTCGATCCGGCGCGGTTTCAGCGCCTCGGGCATTTCCCGGATCAGGTCGATATGCAGCATCCCGTCGGCGTGGGTCGCCCCCGTCACCCGCACGTGATCGGCAAGGGTGAAGCGGCGTTCGAAAGCGCGGGTGGCGATGCCACGGTGCAGATAGCTGC
Source organism: Thalassovita sp. (assembly GCA_033723255.1). Lineage (GTDB taxonomy): Bacteria > Pseudomonadota > Alphaproteobacteria > Rhodobacterales > Rhodobacteraceae > Thalassobius. Next base: position 838 of record JAWVXM010000150.1, on the reverse strand, counting down.
GGTTCTTGTCATCTTCGGACTTGCGGGCCGCGACGACCAGCGCGTTTTCCTTCACCTCGACCGACAGGTCGTTTTCCGAGAAACCGGCCACCGCGATCGAAATCCGGTAAGCGTTTTCATCGGTTTTCTCGATGTTGTAGGGCGGGTAGCTGTTCTGCGGCGCCTCGTTGGCGAAAACGCGGTCCATCATGTCCGCGATCTGATCGAAACCGACGCTGGCGCGATAAAGCGGCGCGAAATCAAATGTACGCATAGGGGTGATCCTCCATTCTGAGCGATACCTGTGAAAAGCCTTCCAATCGGACAGGCCAACAAGATGCGGGGCCCGAAAGGCACCCCGGTCATTCAGATGTGGGAAATGAAAACCGGGGTTTCAAGCCCCCGGAAAGGCACCGGGAATTCCAGTGGGGCAGGCCGGTTACCGCTTGAGGAATTTGGCGCCGGACGTTTCGCGCGCATCACCGACCCGAACCCGGCGGGCCTGCGAAATCGTCGGTTTCAGAACCCCGACCCCCGAAACCAGCTGATGCCGCAACAGGTCGATGCTGCCGTCAAGCTGGCTGCCCAGGGCCACCCGCTCGCCGTTTGCCTCGGCCTTGGCCGAAATCACCGACACGATCCGCATCCTGCCCTTGTCGAAACTGAAAACCGGCGATCCCGACGATCCGAAATCCACGTCGCAGGACATCACCAGAACGCCCTGCTGCTGCCCCATGACCCGGCAGATATCCTGCACCGACGGCACGTCGGCACGATCCTGTGCATAGGAAACGACCCCCACCCGGTCGCCCGGCCGGGCGATCCGCGCCACGTCAAAGGGTTCGACACCCCCGTTGCG
>JAWVXM010000149.1:0-6816 GCA_033723255.1 Thalassovita sp. | reverse complement strand
GTTCGACGTGTTGGTGCAGGACGTGATCGAGGCGATGACGACCGAACCGTCGTTCAGCTTGTAATCCTCGCCCTTCACGGGCTGCGACTTGATCACGTTGTTGGCGGCGGTGTTATGGTCGCCTTCCGACGCCATGTCGCGTGCTTCGGCCGACACGTCGATGCCGCGATATTCGCCGACCACGTCGTAGAAGGCATTCGCCGCATTGGTCAGCGGCAGGTAATCCTGCGGCCGTTTCGGGCCCGAGATCGCCGGCACGATGGTGCCCATGTCCAGTTCCAGAGTGTCGGTGTAGACCGGATCGTAATCGGCGGTGCGCCAGAACCCGTTTTCCTTGGCATAGGCTTCGACCAGCGCGATACGGTCTTCGTCGCGGCCGGTCTGGCGCAGGTAACGCAGGGTTTCGTCGTCGATCGGGAAGAAGCCGCAGGTGGCGCCGTATTCGGGGGCCATGTTGGCGATGGTCGACCGATCCGGCAGCGGCAGGCGGTCCAGCCCTTCGCCATAGAATTCGACGAACTTGCCGACAACGCCCTTGGCGCGCAGCATCTCGACGACTTTCAGCACCAGGTCGGTCGCGGTGGTGCCTTCGACCATTTCACCGGTCAGCTTGAAGCCCACGACTTCGGGGATCAGCATCGAAATCGGCTGGCCCAGCATTGCCGCCTCGGCCTCGATGCCGCCGACGCCCCAGCCCAGAACGGCCAGGCCGTTGACCATGGTGGTGTGGCTGTCGGTACCGACCAATGTGTCGGGATAGGCGACGGTTTCGCCGTTCTGGTCGGTGTCGGTCCACACGGTCTGGGCCAGATATTCGACGTTCACCTGGTGGCAGATGCCGGTGCCCGGCGGCACCACGCGGAAGTTGTTGAAGGCCGACTGGCCCCATTTCAGGAACTGGTAGCGTTCCATGTTGCGCTCATACTCGCGGTCCACGTTCATCTGGAAGGCGCGCGGGTTTCCGAATTCGTCGATCATCACCGAGTGGTCGATCACCAGGTCAACCGGGTTCAGCGGGTTGATCTTCTGCGCGTCGCCGCCCAGTCCCACGATACCGTCGCGCATCGCCGCCAGGTCGACCACGGCGGGAACGCCGGTGAAGTCCTGCATCAGCACGCGGGCCGGACGATAGGCGATCTCTCGCGGGTTCTTGCCACCCTTTTCACCCCATTCGGCAAACGCCTTGATGTCGTCGACCGAAACAGTGCGGCCACCGTCTTCGAAGCGCAGCATGTTTTCCAGCACCACTTTCAAGGCGGCGGGCAGCTTGGAGAAATCACCAAGCCCGGCAGCCTGCGCGGCGGGGATCGAGTAATAGGAAACGGACGCGCCGCCCGCAGACAGCGTCTTGCGGGTCTTGGCAGTATCTTGTCCAACGACGATGGGCATGGGTGGCCTCCCTCTGATCGGGTGAACGGGTGTTGCTTGCGCTGCTTCTGCCTGATCGCGTGACGTCAATCAAGGGGGGGAAGGGCAAAATGTATACCAATGTACACACAAATTTTGCTTTCCTGTCACACTCACCGACCACTGACAAAACCTTGATTGGTTATTTCAAAGCGAAATGCCTAGAACAGGGAATGTCCGAAGCAAGAAAGAAATCCCACCCCATGCGTCGTTTGGTCACTTGGCTTACCGCTGCCCTGATTGCTTTTTCGTCGCCGGTTCTGGCCGGTGACCATCCGGTCGTGGTTGAGCTTTTCACGTCGCAGGGCTGTTCGTCATGCCCGCCCGCCGATGCCTATCTGGCCTCGCTGTCGGATCGCGACGACGTGATCGCGCTGGCGCTGCATGTGGACTACTGGGATTATATCGGCTGGAAGGACAAGTTCGCCGATCCGAAATTCACCAAGCGTCAGAAGTCCTATGCGATCGCCGCACATCGCCGGTCGGTCTATACGCCGCAGGTGATCGTGAACGGGGTCGACCATGTGATCGGGAACCATCCGCTCGATGTGGAAGCCCTTATCGCGAAGCATGCACAAACCCCGAAGCCGGTCACGATCGGGCTGAACAGGCGGGGCGGCGTCCTGACGATCACGGCGCGCGCCGACCGCAACGAACGGGCGCCTCTGCTTGTGCATCTGGTCCGCTATGAGCCTGAACGGAAAGTGAAAATCCGTGCCGGTGAAAATGCCGGGCGGGAGATGCTTTACACCAATATCGTGACCGAATGGCGCCGTTTGGGCAACTGGGATCCGCGCCAGCCGCTGGAAATGCAGGCGCAGGTCCAAGGCAGCCACCCGATCGTCGTGATCCTGCAAGCCCCGGGCCCGGGGCCGATCATCGCCGCGGCGCGGTTGCGTTAACGACCAGCGTTAGGCTTTCCAGCGCCGGTGCACCCAGAACCATTGTTCCGGGTACTGGCGCGTCATTTCTTCAAGTCGGTCGTTGAAAGCCTGCGTCATTTCTTCAGCGCTGCCATGCGGGATCGGCGTGTCGATCAGGGCGCGGAAATGCAGCCCGTCATCCATGCGGATGCCAAAGGCGGGCAGGAACAGGGCGTCGTATTTTAGGGCCAGTTCTGCCGCCGAGAGAGAGGTCATCGCGGGCCGTCCGAAAAAGGACAGTTTCGCCCCGCCGGCGACATGCTGGTCCATCAGAAGAGCCACGATGTTGCCCTGGCGGAAGAACTTCACCATCTGGGCCAGCCCGCGCCTGTCGCGGGGATAAACGGGGCTGGAAATGCCGTTCAGGGCGCGTTTCCAGTGCTCGTTGAAATAGATGTTGTCGAGCGGCCGGAACAGGCCGCAGACACCGCCATACTTCCGGGCGAGGACCGCGCGGACGGAATCGTGATTGCCGAAATGCCCCGATACCATCATCACCGGCCGTTTCGCCCGGACGGCTTCTTCCAGTGCCGGCAGACCGGGGCCTTCGAGCTCGGTTTCCGCCATGTGGCGCTTGAACCGTTCGCCGGAATAGACCTCGATCAGGGTGCGGCCGAAATTGTCCGGCACGGCGCGGGCCATCCGGTCGACCTCGGACTGGGACAGCTCGGGCCAGACCAGTGCCAGGTTCGCGCGTACCCTCTTGTCATAGCCAGCAAGCGGCGCGACAACGCGGGCCAACAGCCATCCCATCAACGGCACACGCCAGCGATAGGGCAGCGCCAGCGCCAAGAATAGCGGCGCGCTCATCAGCAGGTTCATCAGGTACTGTCCCGCGCGGGCGGACAGGGACGGGGTGTCGTCGGCCATGCTTCGGATCAATTCCGCTTCTGTTGGGTTTCGCGATGCCAGACATAGATGCCGGACAACACGATCACAAGCGCCCCGATCACGGTCCAGAGATCCGGGATCTCGCCGAAAAAGATCATGCCCCAGATCGTGGCGAAGATCAGCCCGACATAGGCAAACGGTGCCAGCATGCCCGCTTCGCCGATCGACAGCGCCCGGATCAGCAGCAATTGCGACGTGGTCCCGAAGACCGCCAGGTTCAGCATCAGCGCGGCCGAGAACAGATCGACCGGCTGCCAGTGGAACGGGATCACGCAGCTGAGGATCACTGCCCCGAACAGCGCGGTATAGAGCAGCGAGGTCCAGGGATCCTCGTTCATCCCGACATAGCGGGTGACCAGATTATAGGCCGAGTAGCTGAACGCGGCGACCAGCGGAAACAGGGCGTAGACCGAAAACACCCCGGTTCCGGGCCGGATCACGATCAGCGCGCCGATCAGCGAGGCGGCGATGCCGAAGGCCCGGCGCGGCCCGATTTTTTCGTTCAGGAACAGCGCGGCGCCCAGGGTGATGATCACCGGGTTCACATCCATGATCGCAGTGGCCTCGGCCAGGCCGATATTGGCGATGCCGAAGAAGAAGAACCCGGTCCCGAACATCAGGAAGACGGAACGCGCCAGCTGCAGCAGGGGATAGCGGGTGCGCGCGACGGTCCCGAGACGCGGCAGCACGATTAGAAACACCATCGTTGCCTGTCCGGCATAGCGGGCCCAGACTGCCTGCAGCGCCCCGACCCGGTGGCTCAGTTCCTTGGCGGTGGCATCCATCACCGTGAAACAGAAAATCGCCCCGATCATCAGGGCGATAGCCTTGGCATTTTGTGACATCGGTTACCCCGGTTGGCGCGGCAGACCGGTTCCGATCATGGAATCGCGGGTGACCAGCGCTGCCAGATCTTCCTCGCTCATTCCCTCGGTGCCGGCGGGCCGGGCAGGCAGCACGATGTAGCGCATGTCGGCGGTGCTGTCATGTACCCGGACGGTGGTTTCTTCCGGCAGGGTGACGCCGAATTCCTCCAGCACCTTGCGCGGCTCACGCACCGCGCGCGACCGGTAGGCGCGGGTCTTGTACCAATCGGGCGGCAGGCCCAGAAGGTTGCGCGGATAGCACGAACACAGGGTGCAGACGATCAGGTTATGCACGTCCTCGGTGTTTTCCACCGCCACAAGATGCAGCGGGCCGATATCGAAGCCCATTTCGCGTGCCGCGTCGCCCGCGTTGGCCATCAGCCGGGCCTTGAAATCCGGGTCCGCCCATGCGCGCGCCACCACCGCCGCGCCGTTGGACGGGTTGCGGCTGTCCATCAGGTCGATCTGCGCGGCGATTTCGGCGGGCGTGGTGATGCCCTTTTCGATCAGCAGCTCGCGCACCGCGATTTCCATCTGCTGCCAGTAGGTCAGCGGGGAGTCGTTGTCCTGCCGGTAGGGGTGGCCCGAAGGGCTCATGCCCTCGTGGTGGAAATGGTCGTGGTGATCATGGGGCATCGGGGGCCTCCTCCAGCCAGTGGCCATAGACTTCGGCATCGACCGTGTCGTCGGGGTTTTCCGCTTCCGGGCCCCACAGTTCGGCCATGGTGAAACGCACGCGGTAGAGCGGTTTTCTTTCGGCTTCAAGGCCATAGGCCAGCTGTTCGGGATTGCCGAATTCGCCCAGGGCACGTTCGATCACCCCGGTCTTGCCGCGCAGATAAACGGGCGCACGCACATGGCCCGGCGGCATCATCGCCTTGACCCGCACCCGATCAACCACCGGCGGCCTCGCCATAGGTTGGGCCGCGATCGGCGATTTCCGCCATCCGCTGGCCGAGTTCCTCCAGCGTGTAGACACCGGCTTCGATCAGGTTCTGGTTCACCGCGGCGACCCAGCGTTCGTAATAGCTGTGTTTCTCGAAGGCGTCCTCGCCCATGTCCTCGAGCGCGCGGCGCAACCCGTCGACGGTGAACAGCCCCTTGGAAGAGCACAGCACCATCAGCGCATCGACGCGCTTTTCCCAAAGCGCAAAGTCGTGTTGATCCATCGGGACAGGCCCTGCCTGATCCCCGCCCATATCGTGCCAGCGGCGTCCGGTAATATCACTCATGCGGCGAAAGTAGGATGAGGGCAGGGGGCTGTCCAGCCTCGAAAGGCGCATCGCCACGCGACAGCGCAGCGACGCGCGAAAAAAAAACCGCGCGAAAGCTCAGCCGGTGATCTTGATGCAGGTTTGGGTTTCGTCGTCCCAGACCATGCCCGCCACACAGGACATCGCTTGCTGATGCTTGGAAGAACATTCGGCGACAGCTGCCAGCGGAGCCGCGACCAATACAAGTGTCGTGAGAAATGTCCTGAACATATGAAAACTCCCTGCCATGCGGCGAAACATGGCAAGGAGCATATCACGTTTTGGGAATTTCGCGAAATCAGTCTTCGCCGAAGACCCGCTTGAAGATCGTGTCGACATGCTTGGTGTGGTAGCCCATGTCGAACTTTTCGTTGATCCCGTCCACGCCAAGGGCGTCGACCACATCCTTGTCGGCCAGCAGCTGTTCGCGGAAATCGACGCGATCTTCCCACACCTTCAGCGCGTTGCGCTGCACCATGGCATAGGCGTCTTCGCGCGACACGCCGGCCTGGGTCAGCGCCAGCAGCACCCGCTGCGACATCACCAGCCCCGGGAACTTGTTCATGTTTTCCAGCATGTTCTCGGGGAAGATCAGCATCTTTTCGACAACGCCCGCCAGACGGTTCAGCGCGAAATCCAGCGTCACGGTCGCGTCCGGGCCGATGCCGCGTTCGACCGAGCTGTGCGAGATGTCGCGTTCATGCCAGAGCGCCACATTTTCCATCGCCGGCACTACGGCCATGCGCACCAGACGGGCCAGGCCGGTCAGGTTTTCGGTCAGCACGGGGTTCTTCTTGTGCGGCATCGCCGAAGACCCTTTCTGGCCCATCGAGAAGAATTCAGCGCCTTCCAGAACCTCGGTCCGCTGCATGTGGCGGATTTCGATCGCGACGTTTTCGATCGAGCTGGCGATCACGCCCAGAGTGGCAAAGAACATCGCGTGGCGGTCGCGCGGGATCACCTGGGTGGAGATCGGTTCCGGCTTCAGGCCCAGCATCTTGCAGACATGTTCTTCGACCGCCGGGTCGATATTGGCGAAGGTGCCGACGGCGCCCGAAATCGCGCCGGTGGCGACCTCTTCGCGCGCGGCCTGCAGGCGCGCCTTGTTGCGGTCCATTTCGGCGTAGAATCGGGCGAAGGTCAGCCCCATGGTGGTGGGTTCGGCATGGATGCCGTGGCTGCGGCCCACGCGAACCGTGTCCTTGTGTTCGAACGCGCGTTTCTTCAGCGCCGCCAGAACCTTGTCCAGATCCGCCAGCAGGATGTCTGCGGCGCGCACCAGCTGCACGTTCAGGCAGGTATCGAGAACGTCGGACGAGGTCATGCCCTGGTGGACAAAGCGCGCCTCGTCATTGCCGATGATCTCGGCCAGGTGGGTGAGGAAGGCGATCACATCGTGTTTGGTGACGGCCTCGATCTCGTCGATGCGGGCGACGTCGAACTCCACATCCTTGGCCTTCCAGACGGCTTCGGCGT
>JAWVXM010000148.1:0-6890 GCA_033723255.1 Thalassovita sp. | reverse complement strand
CCCGCATGGCGACTGCCCCGGCATCACCGCTGACAGATCGCCCGTGGCAAAGCGGATCAGCGGATAGTCGGGGTTGAGCGTGGTCACCACCACCTCACCCACCTCACCCGGGGCCACCGGATCGCCGGTGCCGGGGCGGACGATTTCGACGATCACGCCTTCGTCGATGATCATTCCGTCCATCGCCTGCGATTCATAGGCGATATTGCCCAAATCGGCGGTGGCATAGCACTGCAGGCAGGAAATGCCGCGATCGGCGTATTCCTGCCTCAAGGACGGGAACAGCGCCCCGCCGCCGACCGCCGCCTTGGTGATCCCAAGCTTCAGCCCCATCGCGTCGGCCTTGTCGAGGATGATCTTCAGGTAATCGGGCGTACCGGCATAGGCGGTCACGCCCACGTCATGGGCCGCGCGCGCCTGCAATTCGGTCTGGCCGGTCCCTGCAGGCAGCACCGCCGCCCCAACGGCCCGCGCACCGCTTTCGAAAATCATGCCCGCGGGGGTCAGGTGATAGCCGAAACAGTTCTGAACGATATCGCCCTTGCCGATGCCACAGGCATTCAGGAACCGCCCCATGCGCCACCAATCGTGGTCCACTCCGCCCGGTTCATAGATCGGGCCGGGCGACTGGAAAATATGGGCGAAACCGCTGGCCGGTTTGGTGGTCAGCCCGCCAAAGGGATATCCATCGCCCTGTGCCCGAGACAGATCGGATTTGCGCAGCACCGGAAGACCGGCCAGATCCCCGGCCGTCCTGATCCCTGCCGCATCGACATCTTTCAGGCTGTCACCATATCCGGCCAGAGCCTGTGCCCTGGCGATTTGCTGCGGCAACGCCGCCGACAATGCGGTGGCACGCTCATCCGCGCTACGGGTTTCAAGATCGTCAAAGAAACCGCTCATAATATATCTCCGAAACGGCGCCGACCCTCTAACGCGCGACGCAACAGCAAAATGTGACGGGCCTCCCGGCCCGGCGAAACCTCTGGATCAGCTCAGCCAACGCTTACGCCGGCGATAGGAGCGCACGTCGCGGAAGCTCTTACGGCCCTCATCGGACATCCCGAGATAGAATTCCTTCACATCCGGGTTTTCGCGCAGTTCGGCGGCCGGTCCATCCATCACCACACGCCCCGATTCCAGGATGTATCCGTAATGGGCGAAACGCAGCGCGACGTTGGTGTTCTGTTCGGCCAGCAGGAAGGTCGCGCCTTCCTTTTCGTTGAGATTCTTCACGATGTTGAAGATTTCCTCGACCAGCTGCGGTGCCAGACCCATCGACGGTTCATCCAGCAGGATGGTTTCCGGGCGGCTCATGATCGCGCGGCCAATGGCCACCATCTGCTGCTCCCCGCCCGAGGTATAGCCCGCTTGGCTCTTGCGGCGCTCCTTCAGGCGCGGGAAGTAGTTGTAAACCATTTCCAAATCTGCATCGACCGCGCCCTTGCCATCCTTGCGGGTGTAGGCACCGGTCATCAGGTTTTCTTCCACCGTCAGGTGTTCGAAACAATGACGGCCTTCCATCACCTGGATGACACCCTTGTCCACCAGGTCGGCGGGGCTCAGGCCCTGCACGCTGTCACCGCGATATTTGATATTGCCCTTGGTCACCTCGCCGCGTTCGGAATGCAGCAGGTTGGAAATCGCTTTCAGCGTGGTGGTCTTGCCCGCACCATTGCCGCCCAGCAGCGCGGTAATCCCGCCCTTGGGCACCTTCAGCGAAACGCCTTTCAGCACCAGGATCACGTGGTTGTAGATCACCTCGATATTGTTGACCTCCAGAAGGGTCTCGTCGGTGGGTCCTGCGTCCAGCATCTGCATTAACTTTCTGGTTATCGTTGAGTGGAGTCCCGGCCGCGCACGGTGGCGCCGCCGGAACAACGGGAGGCTTAGTTACCACCCGGAGTGATGTGGTTTTCCTTGGCGTAGGCCTCGGAATCCGCTGCGATCAGCGGCGCCAGAACATCCTGATCCGACTGCATGTAGTCGGTGATCATGCTCCAGCTACCGGCATTCGCATCCCACTGGGTAACCGCGGCATAGCCGTCGCCACCATGGTTCTCACAGCTCACCTTGAAGGACGGACCGAAGTTCGGCAGACCAAGCGCGGTCATCTTCTCTTCGGTGATTTCCAGGTTTTCCATGCCGTCGCGCATCTGCGCCGGGCTGATCGCCGCGGTGCCGTGCATCGACTGGGCGGTCTTCACAGCTTCGGAAGCCAGCATCGCCGCATACATGCCTCGGTTATACAGAACGGTACCGATCTGGTCGCCCGCGCCGGCGGCTTTGCCAGCGTCGACAACATATTTCTGGATGTCGTCGAAGACCGGGTAATCCGAACCCACGTTGTGGAAGGTCAGCGCCTTGTAGCCATTTGCGGAAGCGCCAGCCGGCTTCACGTCGTTTTCAGAACCCGACCACCAGATACCGATGAAGTTTTCCATCGGGTAACGGATGTTCACGGCTTCCTGGATCGCGACCTGGTTCATCACGCCCCAGCCCCACATCAGGGTGTAATCGGGGCGTTCGCGGCGAATCTGCAGCCACTGCGACTTCTGTTCCTGACCGGGATGATCAACCGGCAACAGAGTCAGGTCGTAGCCGTGCTTCTTGGCCAGCTCTTCCAGGGTCCGGATCGGTTCCTTACCGTAGGCCGAGTTGTGATAGACCAGAGCGATTTTCTTGCCCTTCAGGTCGCCGCCGTTTTCGTCAAGCAGGTACTTGATCGCGACCGACGCCCCATCCCAGTAGTTAGCCGGGTAGTTGAAGATGTTGCGGAACACCGAACCGTTCTTGGCCGAGGTCCGGCCATAACCGCCCGAATGGACCGGAATGCCGTCCGCAGTGGCCTTGGGGATCAGCTGATAGGTGATACCGGTCGACAGCGGTTCATAGACCAGCGCGTTGTCGCCCTTGGTCGATTCATAGCATTCCACACCCTTTTCGGTGTTGTAGCCGGTTTCGCATTCGATCAGGTTGACTTTCTCGCCGCCGATGCCGCCATCGCGTTCGTTCAGCAGGGTGAAGTAATCGGCATAGCCGTCGGCGAACGGGATGCCGTTCGCGGCATAGGGGCCGGTACGGTAGCTGAGCGACGTGAAGGTCAGGTCAGCCATGGCCGGCGATGCCGCCACAATGGCAGCGACCGCTGCCGAGATCAGTTTCGTTTTCATCGGTAAAATTCCTCCCTTGGTCATATCCGATGGTTAAGTGCCGGGGGTTTGCCCCCGGGCATTTGGCAGGGCCCATCCCTAGTGCGGGAAGGGCCAAAGCCGTAGTTTTTCCTTGGCGACGCGCCACAGCTGCGCCAGCCCGTGCGGTTCAGCGATCAGGAACACGATGATCAGCGCCCCCACGATCATGAATTCCAGATGCGCGGCCAGATCGGTCGGCCAGCCCAGCATGCCGACCAGGATGTTCTTCAGAAGCACCGGCAGAAGTACCAGGAAGGCCGCCCCCGCGAACGACCCGAAGATCGACCCCAGGCCGCCGATGATGATCATGAACAGCACCAGGAACGATTTTTGGATGCCGAAGACTTCACCCACCTCGACCGCGCCGAGATAGACCGAGAAGAACAGCGCCCCGGACACGCCGACGAAGAAGGAACTGATCGCGAAGGCGCTCAGCTTGGCGCGCAGCGGATCCACGCCGATGATCTCGGCGGCGATATCCATGTCGCGGATCGCCATCCATTTACGGCCCTGCGTGCCGCGCGTCAGGTTTCGCGCCAGCAGCGCGCAGATCATCACGAAGACCAGGCAGAACATGTAGGTCGCCCAGGCGCTGGTATTGGGGCCGGTCACGGCAATACCGAACACTGTGCGTTCGGGCGACGAAATCTGCCCCGAGGCCGAGTAGTTGTAGAACCACGGCACCTTGTTGAACAACCACACCAGGAAGAACTGCGCCGCCAGCGTCGCCACCGCGAGATAGAACCCCTTGATCCGCAGCGACGGCAGGCCGAAGGCCACGCCGACAAGCGCGGTTATGCCCCCGGCCATCAGCACGTGGAAGAAGATGTTCACTTCGGGGAAGGCCGTCATCAGCTTGTAGACGGCATAGGCGCCCACTGCCATGAACCCCCCGGTCCCCAGCGATACCTGGCCGCAATACCCCACCAGGATGTTCAGCCCGATCGCCGCGATCGCATAGATCAGGAACGGCATGAAGACCGCGTTCACCCAGTAATCGTTGATCACCGCGGGGACGATCAGGAAAGCGAAAAACAGGACGACATAGTAACGGTACCGGTCGAACTTGATCGGGAAGGTCTGGTTGTCATCGACATAGGACGTTTTGAAATCGCCCGCCTCACGATAGAACATGTTTATTCCTCTTCCTATTCCGCGCTCAGAGCGGGTGCTGGGCCTGCGCAGCTTCACGGCGCCCGGCATCCAGTTGCATGGTCTTGGCGGCATAGCCGCAGTCTTCGGCGCAGCGCGCCAGCTTCAGATAGGCAACGATGCCGATTGCGAAGCCTGCAAAGGCCAGGAGTGCCGATACGATCAACTGCCGGTCGGTAAATTCCTCTGCCGTCAGGGCGAGGTACCCGAAGGCCCAGAACCCCGACCAGGCAATCACATTGATCAAAGCGATCAGTTTCACCATCGCTCAGACCCTTTCGATGATCTTTTCGCCGAACAGGCCCTGCGGCCGGAACACCAGGAACAGCAGTGCCAGAACATAGGCGAACCAGTTTTCGGTCGCGCCACCGACCATCGGACCGACGATGAACTCGAACAGTTTCTCGCCCACACCGATGATCAGGCCGCCGACGATGGCGCCCGGGATCGAGGTGAAACCGCCCAGCATCAGCACTGGCAATGCCTTCAACGCGATCAGCGACAGCGAGAACTGCACGCCCGACTTGGCGCCCCACATGATGCCCGCGACCAGCGCAACGAAACCCGCGACCGACCACACCATCACCCAGATGAAATTCAGGCTGATTCCGACCGACAGAGCTGCCTGGTGATCATCCGCCACCGCACGCATCGCACGGCCCTGCTTGGTATACTGGCTGAACAGTACCAGCACGGCCACCAGGATGATGGCGATGAAGGTCGCCACGATGTCCAGCTTGTCAAGAAAGAAGCCATAGAAGGCGTCATTACCGAAGCCCAGCCACAGGGTGTTTTCCTCGATCCAGAAACTGCCGCCCTGAGGCAGGCCCACGTCCAGCTTCTTGATGTCCGATCCCCACATCAGGTCGCCGAAGCCTTCCATGAAATAGGCCAGGCCGATCGTCGCCATGAACAGGATGATCGGTTCCTGACCGACCAGATGGCGGAACACGAATTGCTGCACGCAATAGGCCAGCAGGATCATCACCCCCATGGTCAGGATGATCGAGAGCAGCGCGTTGATATGCCATCCGAAATGGTGAACGTCAGTGCCCAGAACCGCGTTGATCAGGTGGCTGAACGGCACCTGCCCGTCCATGATCCCGACCAGGGTCAGCGCCGCGAACAGCGCCATCACGCCCTGCGCGTAGTTGAAGATGCCACTCGCTTTGTAGATCAGAACAAAGCCAAGCGCGACGAGGGCATACAGAACGCCCGCCATCAGGCCGTTCAGAAACACCTCGGTGCCGAAAAGAAGTTGCTCAGGCATCCGTTATGCCCCCCTACCGTGGTTAATTCCGTGCATCAGATCAGTCATGCGACACCCCCAGATAGGCGTCGATCACGTCTTGATTGCTGCGCACTTCGTCCGGGGTTCCGTCCCCGATTTTCTTGCCGTAATCCATCACCACGACGCGGTCGGACAGGTCCATCACCACGCCCATGTCGTGTTCGATCAGCGCGATGGTGGTGCCGAATTCGTCGTTCACGTCGAGAATGAAGCGGCTCATGTCCTCTTTTTCCTCGACGTTCATGCCCGCCATCGGTTCGTCCAGCAGCAGAAGCATCGGTTCGGCCGCCAGGGCACGCGCCAGTTCAACGCGTTTCTTCAAGCCATAGGGCAGGCGCGCCACCGGGGTCTTGCGGATAGACTGAATTTCAAGGAAGTCGATGATCTTTTCGACCACCTCGCGGTTCTCCACCTCTTCCCGCTCGGCCTTGCCCTTCCAGATCGCCTGATGGAAGATATTGGACTTCATGTAGTTCAGCCGCCCGGTCATCACGTTGTCCAGAACGCTCATGCCTTCGAACAGCGCGATGTTCTGGAACGTCCGGGCGATGCCCTGCTGCGCCACTTGGTAGGGTTTCATCTGCGGGCGTTTTGCGCCCTTGAACCAGACCTCGCCTTCCTGCGGCACGTAGAAGCCAGAAATCACGTTCAGCATCGACGATTTCCCGGCGCCGTTCGGGCCGATGATGGCGCGGATTTCACCTTCCTTGATGTCGAAGCTGATATCGGTGATCGCCTTCACCCCGCCGAAGCGCAGCGTGATGTTCTTCATCTCCATCAGGGTGCCGCCGATCTTGCGGCCATCCTCGGTGATGTATCCTTCTTCGTTGCTCATTCGGCTGCCACCTTCTGCGTTGTCACCGGCACCACCTCGGCGTCGATCAGCTTCAGCGTCGCGCTGATCGATCCTTTGCGGCCGTCTTCATAGGTCACTTCGGTTTCGGTGTAGATTTCGTCCTTGCCGCCATACAACGCATCGATCAGATCGCTGTACTTTTCCTCGATGATCCGGCGGCGCACCTTTCGGGTGCGGGTCAGTTCGCCGTCATCGGCATCCAGTTCCTTGTGCAGCACCAAGAAGCGGTGGATCTGGCAACCCGACAGCATTTCGTCCTCGGCCACCGATTTATTGACCTCTTCCACGTGGTCCTTGATCGCGGTCAGAACCTGCGGGTGACCGGCCAGTTCTTGGTAGGAGGAATAGGCGATATTGTTGCGTTCGGCCCAGTTGCCGACCGCGCTAAGGTCGATGT
>JAWVXM010000147.1:0-6907 GCA_033723255.1 Thalassovita sp. | reverse complement strand
CGTCCAAGCGTCCCGCCGGGATTTCCGACGCGGAAATGGAGCGCCGTCTGAAGGCGCTGCAGGCCGCCAAGGCGCGCGAAGCGGAAGACGCCGCCAAGCGCGAAGCCGAGGAAAAGGCCCGCGAGGAAGAACGCCAGCGCCGCCGCGAGGAAGCCGAGGCCAAGGAACGCGAAGAGCGTGAGCGCGAAGAGGCGCTGAAAGCCAAGGCCGAGGAAGAGGCGCGCAAGAAGCGCGAGGCGGAAGAAGCTGCCAAGCGCGCAGCCGCGGCCGCCGCCACGCCGCAGGCTGAACAGAAGGCCCCGGCACGGGCGCAGAAACCGGCGCCGTCCGGCCCTGCCGCCGCACCCCGCAAGAAGGAACGCGACGACGATCGCGGCCGTGGCAAGGGGCGTGGCGACCAGCGCCGGTCCGGCAAGCTGACCGTCAACCAGGCGCTTTCGGGCGGCGAAGGCGGGCGGCAGAAATCGCTGGCGGCGATGAAGCGGAAACAGGAACGTGCCCGGCAGAAGGCGATGGGCGCACCGGTCGAGCGCGAAAAGGTCGTGCGCGATGTTCAGGTGCCCGAAACCATCGTGGTGTCGGAACTGGCCAACCGGATGGCCGAACGGGTTGCCGACGTGGTCAAGGCGCTGATGAAGATGGGCATGATGGTCACGCAGAACCAATCCATCGACGCCGATACCGCCGAATTGATCGTGGAAGAATTCGGCCACCGCATTCAGCGTGTGTCGGATGCCGACGTGGAAGACGTGATCGCCGCCATCGAGGACAAGGAAGAAGATCTGAAGTCGCGCCCGCCTGTCATCACCATCATGGGCCATGTCGACCACGGCAAGACCTCGCTGCTGGACGCGATTCGCAACGCGAAGGTTGTTGCCGGCGAAGCGGGCGGCATCACCCAGCATATCGGCGCCTACCAGGTGGCGACCGACAGCGGGTCGGTTCTGACCTTCCTCGATACGCCGGGCCACGCGGCCTTTACCTCGATGCGGTCGCGCGGTGCGCAGGTCACCGATATCGTGGTTCTGGTCGTGGCCGCCGACGATTCGGTGATGCCGCAGACGATCGAGGCGATCAATCACGCCAAGGCCGCCGAAGTGCCGATGATCGTGGCGATCAACAAGTGCGACAAGCCCGAAGCCGACCCGAACAAGGTGCGTGCCGAACTGCTGCAGCACGAGGTGATCGTCGAACAGATGTCGGGCGACGTGCAGGACGTGGAAGTTTCCGCGATGACCGGCCAGGGTCTGGATGAACTGCTGGAAGCCATCGCGCTGCAGGCGGAAATCCTGGAACTGAAGGCCAACCCCGACCGCGCCGCCGAAGGTGCCGTGATCGAAGCGCAGCTGGACGTGGGCCGTGGCCCCGTCGCCACGGTTCTGGTCCAGAAAGGGACCCTGCGTCAGGGCGACATCTTCGTCGTGGGCGAACAGTGGGGCCGTGTTCGCGCGCTGGTCGACGACAAGGGCGAGCGGGTCAAGGAAGCCGGGCCGTCGGTGCCGGTGGAAGTCCTGGGCCTCAACGGCACGCCGGAAGCGGGTGACGTTCTGAACGTTGTGGATACCGAAGCCCAGGCGCGTGAGATCGCGGAGTACCGCGAAAGCGCCGCCAAGGAAAAACGGGCCGCTGCCGGGGCCGCTGCGACGCTCGAACAGCTGATGCAGAAGGCCAAGGACGACGAGAACGTCAAGGAACTGCCGATCCTGGTGAAAGCCGACGTGCAGGGGTCTGCCGAAGCCATCGTCCAGGCGATGGAAAAGATCGGCAACGAAGAGGTCCGGGTGCGGGTCCTGCATTACGGCGTCGGTGCGATCACCGAAACCGATGTTGGCCTGGCCGAAGCTTCGGGCGCGCCGATCATGGGCTTCAACGTCCGTGCCAACGCCTCGGCGCGGAATTCCGCCAACCAGAAGGGCGTGGAGATCCGCTACTACTCGGTCATCTATGACCTTGTGGACGATGTGAAAGCGGCCGCCTCGGGCCTGCTGTCGGCCGAGATCCGCGAACATTTCATCGGCTATGCCGAGATCCGCGAAGTGTTCAAGGTGACCGGTGTCGGCAAGGTTGCCGGCTGTCTTGTCACGGAAGGCGTTGCCCGCCGCTCTGCCGGTGTGCGCCTGCTGCGCGACGACGTGGTGATTCACGAAGGCACGCTGAAGACGCTGAAGCGCTTCAAGGACGAGGTGAAGGAAGTCCAGTCGGGTCAGGAATGCGGTATGGCGTTCGAAAACTACGACGATATCCGCCCCGGCGACGTGATCGAAATCTTCGAACGCGAGGAAGTCGAACGTCAGCTCGACTGATCGGGATCAGATCCGTAAATCAAAAAAGGGGAGAGCGAAAGCTCTCCCCTTTTGCATGTCTTGGTCGTGTCTGTGTTAGGCGGCCTTGGTCGGCACGGGATAACCGGCAAATTCGCGGTCCCCGACCCGGACGAGTATCTTTCCGTCCGACAATGCGCGTACAAACATCCCCTGAACGGAAACATAGCTTCCGATCACGATCGTTCGAATCATGGATCAATCTCCCCACAAGATTGACAAGTTGATATTTTGCACAAAACCTATACGAAATAGACATCTTACAGGGCCGCAATCCGCGCGTCGGCCGGGCTGATGTCGGGATTTTGCCGACCCTGCAGGAAAGCCGACAGCCGTGGTCACAGCCAATCGCGCAGAATCGGGATCAGCGGAATGTCCGCGGGTGGCATCGGGTAATCGCGCAGGTCCTTCGCATGGACCCATTTCAGGGTCTGCCCTTCCTTCGGATGCGGAATGCCCTGCCATTTGCGGCAGGCGAACAGTGGCATCAGTAGGTGGAAGTCGTCATAGCTGTGGCTGGCGAAGGTCAGTGGCGCCAGGCAGCTTGACCAGGTGTCGATGCCCAGTTCTTCGTGCAGTTCGCGGATCAGCGCCTGTTCGGGGGTTTCGCCGGTTTCGACCTTGCCGCCGGGAAATTCCCACAACCCGGCCATGGATTTTCCTTCCGGCCGTTGGGCCAGAAGGATCCGCCCGTCGGCATCGATCAGGGCAACGGCAGATACCAGAACGGTTTTCATCGGCGCTGCCTCAGGACCGGTAATCGGCGTTGATCGAGATATAGCCGTGGGTCAGGTCGCAGGTCCAAACCTTCGCCTGCCCGTCGCCCAGCCCGAGATCGACACCGATCGTCAGGTACTGCCCCTTCATGTAATCGGCGCCAAGTTCTTCGCGGTAACCCGGGGACACCCAGCCTTTTTCGGCCACGAGGATATCGCCAAAGCGGATCGACAGCAGGTCGCGGTTGGCGGCCGCGCCGGATTTTCCGATCGCCATGACGACCCGGCCCCAGTTGGGATCTTCGCCCGCGATCGCGGTCTTGATCAGCGGCGAATTGGCGATGGCCATCGCGTGCGTGCGTGCATCGGCGTCATTGGCCGCGCCGGTCACTTCGACTTCGACGAACTTGGTCGCGCCTTCGCCGTCGCGCACCACCTGATGGGCCAGGTCCAGCATGACGCCGTGCAGCGCCGTGGCGAAATCCGCGTTGCCGTCGACATCGACGCCAGACGCGCCGGTCGCGGCCAGCAGCAGCGTGTCCGAGGTCGAGGTATCGCTGTCCACGGTGATGCAGTTGAAGGTCTTGTCGTTGAGGTCCGACAGGGTTGCCTGCAGCGCGCCGCGCGACGCCTTGGCATCGGTGAAAATGTAAACCAGCATCGTCGCCATGTCGGGCGCGATCATGCCCGATCCCTTGGCGATGCCGGCGATCTGCACGGTCTTGCCGTCGATTTCGACGGTGGCAGAGGCGCCTTTGGGGAAGGTATCGGTTGTCATGATCGCCCGGGCCGCGTTGCCGATCGCGCCGGCGTCCTGATTTCCGCTCAGTTCGTCCACCTTGGCGATGATCCGGTCATGCGGCAGCCGTTCCCCGATCACCCCGGTCGAGCTGGTGAAGACCCGGTCGGCTGGCAATCCGGTCGTTTCGGCGACGGCGGCGCAGATCGCTGCGACCGATCCTTCGCCGGCGCGGCCGGTGAAAGCGTTGGAGTTGCCGGAATTGACGATGATCGCGGCGCCCGCATCGCTGTCGCCGCCGATCTTGGCCTGGCAGTCCAGCACGTTGGCAGACCGGGTGGCCGAGCGGGTGAAGACGCCGGTCATGGTGGTGCCAGGTGCCAGCAGGGCCAGCATCACGTCGGTGCGTCCCTTGTATTTCACCCCGGCCTGGGCGGTGGCGAAGGTGACGCCGTCGATCCGAGGCAGATCGGGAAACCGTTCGGGCGCCAGGGGGGAAACGGGGATGTTGCCGGCCATCGGTCAGTCCTCGAGAATGATGTCGTTCAAGACGGCGGGATCGAGAGCATCCGCGGCGCTGCGGTCGATGCTGGCCTTGGCGGTCAGGTCTTCCAGCAGCGCGGAAATGATCTTGTCCTGCAGTTGCATGGTCAGTTCTTCGCGGACCTCGTCAAGCGTTGGTGCCGGCATCGGACGGGTTTCGTTGAGCTTGATCACGTGCCAGCCGAACTGAGTCTGGACCGGATCGGAAATCTGTCCCGGCTCAAGCGCGAAGGTGGCATCTTCGAACGGTTTCACCATCATGCCCGGGCCGAACCATCCCAGCGATCCGCCATCGGGACCCGATGGTCCGGTGGAATGGGCCTTGGCCAGTTCGGCGAAATCGCTCCCGGCGCGAGCATCGGTGGCTATCTTGATCGCTTCTTCCTCGGTTTCGACGAGGACATGGGCCGCGTTGTATTCGGTGCCCGGTTCGGCATTGGCATAGCTGGCGTCATATTCGGCCTGCAGCGCGTCTTCGGTCAGTTCGGCATCCAGCGCATTGCCGATGGCGACGTTTGCCAGCGTGGTGCGGCGGTGGTTTTCCAGCTCGATCTGGGCGGATGCCGGCAGCTCGCCCCGCAGCGATTGTTCCAGCACGGTTTGCTGGATCAGCTGGTTCAGGATGCCGGGATAGAGCATTTCAAGCGGCAGCTGCTGGTATTGCGCCGGCAGCGACTGGCGGGTCTGAAGCACGTGGCCCAGGGTGATCTCGGCCCCGTTCACCGTGGCGATGACGGTGTCGGCCTGCGGCGCGTCTTCGGCCAGCGCCGGCAGGGCCATGCTGATCGACAGGGCGGCGGCTGACAGGAAAGTGAGGCGTTTTGACATGACCGGGGTCCTTTCAGGGCGCCTTGCGGGCGCGTGACGTTGACACTCTACAAGCAGCCCCTTACATCGCTTTGAGGCCATTGAACTGCCGTAGTTTCCGCCTGTTCTATTCGGTGCGCGAGAAGGCGGCAAGCGATTGCCACGCACGATATTGTCAACGACCGGATCGGAAAGAACATGCTGGGTTTCGGAACTCTCGCCAAAAAGATCTTCGGCACGCCAAATGACCGCAAGATCAAGGCGACGCGGCCGTTGGTGGAAAAGATCAATGCGCTGGAACCGGAATTCGAAAAACTGTCCGACGAGGGTCTGATCGAAAAGACCGAGGAGCTGAAGAAACGGGTGGCCGAGGGCGAAAGCCTCGACGCGGTGCTGCCGGAAGCCTTCGCCAACTGCCGGGAAGCCGCGAAACGCGCCCTGGGTCTGCGCGCCTTCGACACCCAGCTGATGGGCGGCGTCTTCCTGCATCAGGGCAATATCTCGGAAATGAAGACTGGCGAGGGCAAGACGCTGGTCGCGACCTTCCCGGCCTACCTGAACGCGCTGACCGGGCGCGGTGTGCATATCGTGACGGTCAACGATTACCTGGCCAAGCGCGACGCCGAATGGATGAGCCGGGTCTACGGCGCACTGGGGCTGACCACCGGCGTGGTTTACCCGCAGCAGCCCGAGGACGAAAAGAAGGCCGCCTATGCCTGTGACGTCACCTATGCGACGAACAACGAACTGGGCTTCGATTACCTGCGCGACAACATGAAGTCGGAACTGGCCGAGATGAGCCAGCGCGATCACCATTTCGCCATCGTCGACGAGGTCGATTCGATCCTGATCGACGAGGCGCGGACGCCGCTGATCATCTCGGGGCCGGCGCAGGACCGTTCGGATCTTTACATCGCCATCGACAAGCTGATCCCGGAACTGTCGGAAGAACATTATTCGATCGACGAAAAGACCCGCAACGTGACCTTCACCGACGAAGGCAACGAATATCTCGAAGAGGTGCTGCAAAAGGCCGGGCTGCTGCCCGAGGAACAGAGCCTGTACGACCCCGAAAGCACCACCATCGTGCATCACGTGAACCAGGGTCTGCGGGCGCACAAGCTGTTCACCAAGGACAAGGATTACATCGTCCGCGACGGTAACGTCGTACTGATCGACGAATTCACCGGCCGAATGATGGCCGGGCGGCGCCTGTCGGACGGTCTGCACCAGGCGATCGAGGCGAAAGAAGGCTGCCCGATCCAGGCCGAGAACGTGACCTTGGCGCAGGTGACGTTTCAGAACTATTTCCGGCTCTACGACAAGCTGTCGGGCATGACCGGCACCGCGGCGACCGAGGCCGAGGAATTCATGGAAATCTACGGGCTTGGCGTGGTCGAAGTGCCCACCAACCGCCCCATCGCCCGGGTGGACGAAGACGACAAGGTTTATCGTACCGCCAAGGAAAAATACGATGCGATCGTCGAGACCATCAAGGAGGCGCACGAAAAGCAGCAGCCGGTTCTGGTTGGCACCACCTCGATCGAAAAATCGGAATTCCTCAGCCAGCTGCTGACCCAGGCCGGGATCAAGCATAACGTGCTGAATGCCCGCCAGCACGAGCAGGAGGCGCAGATCGTCGCCGATGCGGGCCGTCTGGGCGCGGTGACCATCGCCACCAACATGGCCGGTCGCGGCACCGACATTCAGCTGGGTGGCAATGTCGAGATGAAGGTGCTGCAAGCGATGGCGGACAAGCCCGAGGCCGATCCGTCGGAGCT
>JAWVXM010000146.1:0-6926 GCA_033723255.1 Thalassovita sp. | reverse complement strand
TCCGGCGTCGGTCTGTTTCCGTTTCCCATAGAACACCTCCTGGTTCCTCAGTTGGTGCTCTCCACTTTTTCAGGGCAAGTCCAAGAAACGGAAAACGGTCGTCGGGATCACGTGCAGGTGGGCATAGGCATGGGCCATGGATTCGACCGACACCTTGGTCGCCGCGTAATATGACAAAGGGCGATCCGACTTGTCGGTTTCCATGCAAGGCAATTCGGCATTGGCACCATAAACCGAGGACGAAGACGCCAGTAGAAGATGACGCACGTGGTTTTCCCGCGCGGCTTCGAGCAGGTTGAAACTGCCGGTCACGTTGCTTTCCAGGTATGATCGCGGATTTTCCAAGCTGTGCCGCACACCGACTTGGGCAGCCAGATGAACGATGATCTCCGGCGCGCTGTCCCTGACCGCGCGCATCAGCGCCGGCTGATCTTCCAGCATCGCCTCGGTCATCGAAAATCCGTCAAAACCACGCAGGATGTCCAACCGCGCGCGCTTCAGTGCCGGATCGTAATAGTCGGTCACCCCGTCAAATCCGTGAACCTGCGCGCCCTGTTCCAGCAACCGCCGCGAAAGGTGGAAACCGATAAAACCGGCACAGCCCGTCAGAAAAACCCGCATCATGGAAAACCTCGCCCGGCTTGGGCCAAAAGCTGCACCAAAGGACATTCAGCAGAAGATCGGCTCCCTGCCGGCCGCCCCCGTTCAGAAACATTAATACCTTTGTGGCAACCGTCCTGCCAAGTTTCCCGGTTTCCCAGCGGCACACCCCCGCCGCATTCAGCGCAGCGGTACGCTTACCCGAAGCTGCAGCGTTTCCAGCCCCGGGTTCGTAGCCTTGATATCGGCATTGGATCGGTGATCGTAGCTCACCCCCACGCGGATGCCGTTTCGCAATTCGTACCCGAACTCAATGCCTGACCGGAATTCGATCGGGAAACCCAGGTCGGGGCCACTGCCACGGAAATAAAGACCTGTCATCGCATGCAACTGGGCATAGGCGCGGTCCTGCAGAAAATGCCCGGTCCAGACATGCCCCATCCCGATCCAACCATCGTTGCTGTCGGTAATCGAGGCCCCGAGAATGGGCTGGAACGGACCATAGGCATGATCCATGTCGTATCGTACATAGATTTCCTTGCCGATGGTGTCGGTCTGAAACTGCACGTCGCCGCCCGAAACCGCGATCCGTGACGGAAGCCGTTGCTTCGCCAGGCACCCGTCCTGACAATAATTTTCGCTCATGTCCGCCAGACCGGCCAACAGGAAAAGAACTGCAAAGGTCCCGTTCATCTATGCGCTCCTTGCGACCTCATTCAGGGGTAGAGCAGAGAAATATGAATGTCACCCGTAGAAACGGCCCGAAACCTGCATGGGGACCCGGAATCGGAATTTTGGCGCGCAGCGTTGTGCAATAGGCGCATGCTGCGCGCCCAAGCCTATGGGAATATTGTCCATGCAGGACATCGCCAGTTTCATCGCCCTGAACCGTTTCGGACTGGGCGCGGCGCCGGGCGACGCCGCACGGGTGTCGCGCGATCCGCGCGGCTGGATCAAATCGCAGATCAAACGGCGCTCCCCGCTGCCGCAGTCGCTGGCACGGTTCCACGCTTCTCCGGATATCATGCTAGGCCTTCACCGGGCCCAGGCGGACGGGAAGGACGCTCTGACATCTGCCATCGCCACGGCCATGAGCAGGGATTTCACCCCCGAAATCGCGGCGCGGACGCGGGCGATGATCGAAACTCAAACGCCGTTCGCGGAACGCATGGTCCTGTTCTGGTCGAACCATTTTTCGATTTCCACCGCCAAACGCTTCGTCGGCCCGGTCATTCCCGCCTATGAACGCGAAGCGATCCGCCCTTACGTCTTTGGCCACTATTCCGACATGCTCAAGGCCGTTTGCAGCCACCCCTGCATGATCAATTATCACGACAACGCCCTGTCCATCGGGGAAAGGTCGCGGGCGGGCAAACAGGCCCGCGGCGCAGGCGATGGGGCATTGCTGAAGGAAACTCTGGCCCGCAACATCCTGGAACTCTACACGCTGGGGGAAAGCGGCGATTTCGACCCGGCCGACGTAACCGATCTGGCCAAGGCGATCAGCGGCTGGAGCCACGGCGCCCAGCGCCTGCAGGATGATCCGCGCCCGATGCACGGCTACTTCGAATTCAACCAAGCCTTCCACGAACCCGGCGCCAAGCGTGTTCTGGGCCGGACCTATGCCGAAAACGGATTGCAGGAAGGTGTATCGGTCCTTGACGATCTGGCCCGCCACCCCGCGACCGCGCGTTTCATCGCGACCAAGCTGGTCCGGCATTTCGTCGATGACACCCCGCCCATCAACGCGGTTGAACGGATCACGAGGGTATTTCAGGCAACCGAAGGCGACCTTGCCGCCGTTTCCGCCGCGCTGGTTGATCTGGGCGAGGCCTGGCAGGCCCCCGCCCCCAAGGTCAAGAACCACTACGAACTGGTGATTTCCACCTATCGCGCCACCGGCCACGCCCCCCAGAACGATCAGGACATCCTGGACCCGCTGCGCAGCTTTGGGCAGATGCCGTTCTCTGCGCCCTCGCCCGCCGGCTGGAGCGATCGCGGCTCCGACTGGGTTGCCCCGGAGGTCCTGATGCAGCGGATCGAATGGCTGCGCCGCTTCGCCACTCGCCTGCCCTCGACCCTCTATCCCGAAACCCTGTTAAAAGACAGTCTCGGGCCGGTCGCACTGAATACCACACGTGCGTCGGTCGAGCATGCGCCCTCGGGTGAAATTGCCAAGGCCATGATCCTCGCCAGCCCCGAATTTCAACGGAGATGACCCATGTTCGACCGACGTTCCTTTCTACAGCGTTCCAGTGCGGGCCTGTTGACGGCGCTGGCCGGTAGCAACGCGGTTTTCGCCGACGTCGAAACCGATAACCGCCTGGTCTTCATCCTGCTACGCGGGGGACTCGACGGATTGCACGCGCTGCCACCTTATGCAGATCGCAACTATCAACGGCTGCGCCCGACCCTGGCACTGTCGATGGCAGACAAGGTGGTCGACATCGACGGGTATTTCGGCCTCCACCCTGCCCTGGCCCCGCTGAAGCCGCTTTACACCGCGGGGGAACTGCTATTCGTTCCCGCCGCGGCAACGCGCTATCGCAGCCGGTTGCATTTCGAAGGGCAGAACCTGCTGGAAAACGGCAGCGGCACGCCCTATGGCGCGCGCGACGGCTGGCTGAACCGGGCGATCCAGGGCTTCGGCGGAGAAGATCGGCGGTTTGGGCTCGCGCTTGGTCCCACCGTCCCCCTGATCCTGAAGGGCGATGCCGAAATTCAGACCTGGGACATGATGGAACCGACGCCGCCCGGCGCGGATTTCCTGTACCGGCTCGGGCAAATGTACCAAAGCGATCCGTTGTTCCGAGATGCATTGCAGGAAACGCAGGGCGAATTCAAACCCTCCCCCGACAGGCTGGAGCTTCCCAATAGCCCAACCCAAAGCGAAAACTTCGACCTTGCGGCCCAGGCGACGGCCGAATTACTGGCGCGCCATGATGGCCCGCGCATCGCGGTGATGGAACTGCAGGGCTGGGACACGCATTACGATCAGGCCCGCCGCCTGCATACACCACTGGCGCAGTTGGCCCAAGGGATTCTGACACTGAAGGATGGGCTCGGGCAACGCGTTTGGCGCAAAACGACGGTGGTTGTGGTTTCAGAATTCGGCCGCACCGTGGCCGAAAACGAAACCCAGGGGACCGATCACGGCACCGGCGGGCTGCTCATCATGGCGGGCGGCGCGGTGCGTGGCGGCCGCATCGTCGGCAAGTGGCCCGGCCTGGGCGAACAGGACCTGTTCGAAGGCCGGAGCCTGACGCCGGAAAACGATTGCGAAAGCATGTTCAAGTCGGTGTTGATCTACCACTTGGATCTGGACCGTCATTTTGTAGAAAACAAGGTGTTCCCAAACAGTAGCGGCATGCTTCCGCACAGGGGATTGCTGCATTCCAGCTAGGGCATCGCCGAACTTCCGTCGCGGAAAAAAGGGAAACTCTTTGCTGTGAAACTGCCGCTGACTAAGCTAACTGGAAGGCGAACCCGTTTTCATTGACTAATTTCCGGGGAGTAATTCGAGGAGGGCGGAGATGCAAAAAAAAGCTTTTCTGAATTACCTGCCATCCGTCATCGCCTTTCTCGCCGTCGGCCTTTTGGCCATGATCTTCGATATGCAGTCCCATGGCTTGTCCCGGCAAGACGCACGCGCCGAGGTCTCGGACAAGGCCGATATTCTGCGCACCACCTTGCAAAGTCATATCGATGGCGGCGTCTATCTCAGCCGCGGCTTGGCTTCGCATCTCAGCCGGAACCAGGACATCACACAGGAAGAGTTCAGCCACATCGTGCCGGAAATCTTCACCGACATGACCGAAATCCTCAACGTTGCCTGGGCTCCGGACCTGATCGTGGCGCGCATTCATCCGATCGAAGGCAATGAAAAGGCCATCGGGCTTGATTACCGAACGCAGCCTGACCAGCTCGATTCCGTGGTGCAGGCGCGGGACACCGGACAGGCCACTCTGGTTGGGCCGGTCGATCTCGTGCAGGGCGGCAAAGGTTTCATCTTCCGGATACCGGTTTACGCACGCGGCGGCGAGACTGTTCTTTTCAAAGGCGTCCTGTCCCTCGTGTTCGATATGGAAGCTTTCCTTGCCAAATCCGGAATCAGCGATCCCGCGGCCGGAATCGAGGTGGCCATGGCGATCGATCATGGCCGGTTCACCCCGCAGGAAATGATCGTCGGCCTTGCCGAACTGGCCCTAGACGATCCGGTGACGGCTCAGATCCTGGTTCCGGGGGGACGATGGACGATCTTCGCCCGTCCGCAACAGGGATGGAAGGCCGCTTATTCAGATTTGCTTTACGACCGCTTGCTGCTTCTTTTCGTTTGCGGCCTGATCCTTTTTCCGACGGTTACGGCGAATATCCTAGCGGTGGCGCGGCAGAAAACGATCCAAGACATGGAAGCTGCTGAAAGCCGTTTGAAGGGCGTGGTGGAAAACGTTCCGGGCGCCTATCTTTCCTTCGTCATGGACGAAAACGGCGAACATCTCGAATTCATCTCTGCAAGCTGCAAGGACATATGGGGGATCGATGCGGAATCCGCGCTGAGCGACACCCAGAAACTTTGGGATTCTATCCTGCGGGAAGACCAGCCAAAACTTCAGAACGAAATCAAACGCGCGCGCCAGACGATGACACCATGGCATCTCCAATGGCGGATCAGGACCCCCGAGGGGAATCCGAAATGGCTCGAAGGGCGCGGAAACCTGACCGCCCTGCCCAACGGAACGGTCCGGCGCGACAGCTTCGTCGTGGATATAAGCGAACAAAAGAAGCGCGACGAAGAATTCGAACAGCAGGCCGAAATCATGCGCCAGGCACAAAAACAGGAAAGCATCGGCCAGATGACCGGCGGCGTGGCCCATGATTTCAACAACCTGCTGGCCGTGATCCGCGGCAGCTTGGAACTTTTGCGCGATGATATCGCCGACGAAGCGAACCCAGGCGATGACCGGATGAAAATCATTTCAAACGCGATTCACGCCACCGATCGCGGCGCCGACCTGACCAAGAGCATGCTGAGCTTCGCGCGGCAGGCACGGCTCAATCCCGAGGTGGTCGACCTGAACGAGGTGGTGCGCGAAACCGAGGCCTGGGCGGGGCGTACCCTGCCGGCGACCATCGACGTGCAGGTCGACCTAACGACGCCTCTGCCAAACATCTGGGTGGATCGCGGCTCGACTGCATCGGCACTGCTGAACCTGATCATGAATGCCCGCGATGCAATGCCGAAGGGGGGTAAGCTGACGATAAGAACCGCTCAGGAGGTGCTTGACGAAGGCGACATGCGCCGTATCGGGGATGACTACGATCCGGGAACCTATGTCGTGCTCAGCATCACCGACAGCGGCGAAGGCATCACGAAAGACAACCAGCAACGCATTTTCGAACCATTCTTTTCAACCAAGCTCCCTGGCAAAGGGTCTGGTTTGGGCCTGTCAATGGTGCACGGGTTCGTCAAACAATCGGGCGGCACCGTTCGCGTGACCTCGGAACCGGGGCAAGGCACCACCTTCAAGCTGTATTTCAAGGCGCTGGACGGAACGGAGCCAGATCACGCCGCGGCAGAGCGGCTGCATGACGAACCGTGCTCCAGCCTGCGGATACTGATCGCAGAGGACGACAGCGGCGTGCGCGCCATCCTCGAGGCCACGTTGAACCGGCTTGGGCACACCGTCGTCACGGCGCGAGATGGCAACGAAGCGCTTGAAGCGTTCCGCAGCGACCGCGAAATCGATCTTCTGATCACCGACATCGACATGCCCGGGGATCTGCTGGGCACCGATCTGGCGCGTGAAATTCGGCACGTCGACAAGGATCTGCCGGTCATTTTCCTGTCCGGCTATGCGCGGGATGCGACCGGGATCGCTGAAGACGTATCGCCATCGGATATCCGCCTGATGAAACCGGTGCGGCGCAAGGTATTGGCCGATGCCATCGCGCGTGCCATGGCTCTGCGCAACAACAGGCATTCAGTCTGAAGTGCGGCGAGGCCACGATCGGTCGGACAGAAAACCCATTCTGCAGGCACGAAAAAGGCCGGTGAAACACCGGCCTCTTCCTGGGCTTCCCGAAAAAGGTCAGCTCAGGCTTTGTTCGATCCGGTCCAGCGTTTCCATCGCCGCCAGAACGTCGTGGCAATCGCCATTGGGCTTGCGGCCCTCCTGGATCGCGGCGATGAATTCACGGTCGATCAGTTCGATCCCGTTATTGGACACCGCCACGTCGGACAGGTCGATCTGGTTTTCGTACCCGTCGTAAAGGTCGTCGTAGCGCGCGATATAGGTGCCGTTATCGCAGATATAGCGGAAGAACGT
>JAWVXM010000145.1:0-6935 GCA_033723255.1 Thalassovita sp. | reverse complement strand
GGCCCTTGGTCAGCGCCGCCATCGGCACCACGTTGACCGGCGCGGCCTCGTTGGCGCGGCGGGTGACGAATTCCAGCGTTTCGGGGCTGTCGATCGCCGGGGCCGTATCGGGGCGCGTCACCATCGTGGTCACGCCGCCCGCGGCGGCGGCCAACCCGGCAGATCGGAAGCTTTCCTTGTGCCGCTCACCCGGTTCGCAGACCTTCACCCCGATATCGACGATGCCGGGGGCCAGGTATTTGCCCTGCCCGTCGATCACCCGGGCGCCCTCGGGCACCGCGATTTCCGCCCCGTGCCCGGCGATCACGCCGTCGCTGACCAGAAGCGTACCATGGGTGACCGCGCCCGCTTCGGGGTCGATCAGGTGGACATCGGTGAAAAGCAGCGTCGTCATGTGGTCAGTCCTTTGGCGGCCATGGGCCCGGTATAGCCGGGGACGGGCGGGAAGGGGAGGGGCGTCATGTCTTTTCCTCCCGCCATCCTCCGACCCGTGCCCGTTCGATCCGCGCGATGGTGGCGTCGCGGTCGGCCTGGAATTTCAGCAGGTGCTTGTCGCCCGCATTCGTGATCAGCTGCACCGCGCTGCCCAGCTTGCGGATCTGGCGGATCTCGGTCAGCCGCAGGTTGCGCCCCTGCGGGCCCAGAAGCCGCGTTTCGGTCATGTCCCAGCGGGCCTGCAATTCATCCGAGGCAAGGTAGAAGGCCCGCACTGCGATCGCCGCCAATCCGGCCACCCCGCCGGTCCAGACATGCGGGTTGCCGATGATCCAGAGGATCGCCATGCCAAGCCCCATCGCACCCGCCGCCATCCAGGCATGATCGCGCCAATAGGCCTGCCTGTCGGGCAGGAAGGAATGGATCACGGTTTCGCCGTCGTTCAGCGGCGTGGTGGGGGTCATCGACGGGATCATCCGGACGCCCCCTTCATGGCGGCGATCAGGGCCGCAATGGCAAGGGCGGCGGCCAGCGCGGTCGCCCAGAACCAGCGGGGCAGGCGCGGGGCGGGGACCGGTTCGGCCTCCGCCGCGCCGACCCGGCCCTTGGCCGCGTCGCTGCGCAAGGGCGTGAATTCCAGTTCGGGCGGCTCTTCGTCCCAGGCGCCGATCAGGTTGACATGCGGTCCCGGTGCCAAGGTCACGTGCCGGTCGTGAAAGGCGCGCGAATAAAGGATCATGATGGTGCCGGTGAGCGCCTCGATCCGCGCCCGCTCGGATTCCAGAGCATCCTCTGGAAGACCGTTTGCCTTGACCAGGTAGTCGAACAGCCCGAACCCCGACAGGTCGTCGGTATCGAAAATCTCGATTCGCGTCGCGTCGACCTCGCTCACGCCCAGCAGATCGGCCAGCCGCCCCGCCGCCAGCCCCGGCTCGGCGGCGTTCAGGATGGTTTGCAGCCGCTCGCGCTCGCCCCGGTCCACGTCAAGCGCGAACAGGCGCAGGCCCTTGCCTTCGTCGGGCCGGACCTGCAGGGCGTCGATCATGCCATGACCTCTTTTTCCGCCCGCGCCGCGCGCAGGTTGCGCGCCAGCAGGTCCATCGCGGCCATCCGCACCGCCACGCCCATTTCCACCTGTTCCTGGATCACCGAACGGTTGATGTCGTCGGCGATGGTGCCGTCGATTTCCACCCCGCGGTTCATCGGCCCGGGATGCATCACGATGGCGTCGTCCTTGGCATGGCTCAGCTTTTCGGCATCGAGCCCGTAACGGTGGTAATATTCCCGCTCGGACGGGATGAAACCGCCATCCATCCGTTCCTTCTGCAACCGCAGCATCATCACCACGTCGACATCTTTCAGCCCCTCTTCCATGTCGTGGTAAACCTCGACCCCGAACTGATCGATCTGGCCCGGCATCAATGTGGGCGGTCCGACCAGCCGCACCCGATTTTCCATCTTGCCCAGCAGGATCAGGTTCGACCGCGCCACCCGGCTATGGGCGATATCGCCGCAAATCGCGATGTTCAGCCGGTGCAGCCGCCCCTTGGCGCGCCGGATCGTCAGCGCGTCCAGCAGCGCCTGCGTGGGATGTTCGTGCCGCCCGTCGCCCGCGTTCAGCACCGCGCAGTTCACCTTCTGCGCCAGCAGGTCAACCGCGCCCGAATGCGGGTGGCGCACCACCAGAAGATCGGGATGCATCGCGTTCAGCGTCAGCGCGGTGTCGATCAAGGTTTCGCCCTTCTTGATCGAACTGGCCTGCATCGCCATGTTCATCACATCCGCGCCCAGCCGCTTGCCCGCCAGTTCGAAACTGGCCTGGGTCCGGGTCGAGTTCTCGAAGAACATGTTGATCTGGGTCAGCCCGGCCAAAGCGTCGGAATGTTTCATCTCGCGCCGGTTCAGGTCGACATACTGATCCGCCAGGTCCAGCACCGCGCTGATTTCGGACGGGTGCAAGGGCTCGATCCCCAGAAGATGCTTCTGCGTGAATGTCATCGATCCCTCCATGCTGGCATTGTCCCGCTTATAAAAATACCCCTGAGCCCCCGCAAGCCTCCGCGTTTCTTCTTGGCGCAAATACTCTGGGGGTGAATGCGCGGGTTCCCCGCGCAGAGGGGGCAGCGCCCCCTTTCCCCCGCGCGCGCCAGGCGATACTTTCCAAACCATGGAATCGGCACTGGATTTTCACACCGCCAAGGCCCTGCTGGAATGGCAGATCGAACTTGGGGCGAATGAGGCGCTTTGCGAGGCGCCGGTGGATCGCTATGCGCTGCAGGCCGAGAAACCCAAGCCGAAGGCGGCGCAGCCGCAGCAGGCCGCGCCCGCGAAACCGATAGAGGTCGATGCGGTGGCCGAGGCCCGCGCGGCGGCGAAGGCGGCGCAGGACCTGCCCGCGCTGCGCGCCGCGATGGACGCCTTCGATCATTGCGAATTGAAACGCGGCGCCCGCCAGCTGGTGTTTTCCGATGGCAACCCGGCCGCACGGGTGATGATCATCGGCGAAGCGCCGGGCCGGGACGAAGACCGCGAAGGCCGCCCCTTCGTGGGCCGCGCCGGGCAGCTGTTGGACCGGATGCTGGCGGCGATCGGGCTGGACCGGACAATCGAAACGCCCGAAAGCGCGGTCTACATCGCCAATGTGCTGCCCTGGCGGCCGCCACAGAACCGCGATCCGAAACCGGATGAGATCGCGATGATGCTGCCGTTCCTTGAACGGCATGTCGAACTGGCAAATCCCGATATCTTGATCCTGATGGGCAATATCAGCTGTCAGGCCTGCATCGGCAAACGCGGCATCACACGGCTGCGCGGGCAGTGGACCGAGGCGTTCGGCAGGCCCGCCTTGCCGATGTTCCATCCCGCCTACCTGCTGCGCACGCCGCAGGCCAAGCGCGAAGCCTGGGCCGACCTGCTGGAGCTGAAGGCGAAACTGGGCAGGCCTGCATGATCGTCGATCCGCTGATCCTTCTGGCCTTCATCCCGGCCGCGCTGGCGCTGAACCTGACGCCGGGGGCGGATATGATGTTCTGCCTCGGCCAGGGGGTGCGATCCGGGCCGAAAGCGGCGGTGGCGGCGAGTGCCGGGATTTCGACCGGGGCGTTCCTTCATTCCGGCGCTGCGGGGTTGGGGTTGAGCGCGCTGATCGCCGCGCTGCCCTGGGCGTTCGACGCGATCCGCTGGCTTGGCGTCGGCT
Organism: Thalassovita sp.; assembly: GCA_033723255.1. Lineage (GTDB taxonomy): Bacteria > Pseudomonadota > Alphaproteobacteria > Rhodobacterales > Rhodobacteraceae > Thalassobius. The sequence continues at coordinate 3,304 of JAWVXM010000145.1, read as the reverse complement.
ATCTGCTCTGGCTGGCGGTGCAGACGCTGCGCAGCGGTGAGCAGGCTCCAACCGCTCTGGCAAGGCCGGCGGCCCTGGCCTTTCGCGACGGTCTTCTGGTCAACCTGACCAATCCCACGGTGATCCTGTTCGTGCTGGCCTTCGTGCCGCAATTCGTGCGCCCCGAAAACGGGGCCGTTCTGGCGCAGTTTCTGGTCTTTGGCGCGGTGCTGTCCCTAGGCGGGTTCATCATTAACGCGATGGTGGGGCTGTTCGCCGGGGGGATCGGGCGGCGACTGACCGGGGATCCGGTTTTCGCCCGCTGGCTGGCCCGGATCAGCGCCGGGATTTTCGCCGGGCTGGCGCTGCGCCTGGCGTTTTTGCAGAGAGGATAAAGGCATGTCGCGCATCGACGAAAGCAAGGAGTTCATCCCCGTCCGTATCGCGGTTCTGACCGTATCGGACAGCCGTGGCCTGGCCGAGGACCGGTCGGGCGATACGCTGGTCAAACGGATCGAGGGCGCGGGCCATGTCGTGGCCGATCGCAAGATCGTCCGTGACGAGCGCGATCAGATCGCAGATCAGCTGCGCGCATGGGTCGCCGACGAGAATGTCGACGTGGTCATTTCCACCGGCGGCACCGGGCTGACCGGGCGCGACGTGACGGTCGAGGCGCATCGCGACGTTTATGAAAAGGAAATCGAAGCCTTCGGCACGGTTTTCACCATCGTCAGCATGAAGAAGATCGGCACCAGCGCGGTGCAAAGCCGCGCAACCGGCGGGGTGGCGGGCGGTACCTACCTCTTCGCGCTGCCCGGCAGTACCGGCGCCTGCAAGGATGCCTGGGACGAGATCCTGCAATATCAGCTGGACTACCGCCATCTGCCCTGCAACTTCGTCGAAATTTTTCCCCGCTTGGAAGAACATAAGCGCCGGAAATAATATTCCCGGCGTATGATCTCTGCGTCTTGGTTTTGCCGTGCAATCCGCTAGCTTGTGCGCTGACCGGCCGAGTGCGGGTTTTTGCAAGGATTCGAATATGCGTTTTCTGCGTCAGAGCATGACAGGTCTTTTCCTGATGGCGGTCACGCTGGGATTGCTTCTCTATGCCGGATCGACGGTGCGCGATGCCATCAACGACCGGATGTCACGTGAAGCGCGCAAGCCGCAGGGGCGCGAACGGGTCTTTACCGTGGCGGTGATCAGCGCGGTGCCGCAAACCGTGAAACCGGTGCTGCAGTCCTTCGGACAGATCGAAAGCCGCCGGTCGCTGCAAATCCGTGCGGCCGTATCGGGGACGGTGATCGAACTGGCCGAGAATTTCGAAGAAGGTGGCCGGGTCGAGGCCGGTCAGGTTCTGGTTCGGATCGACCCGGCCGAGCCGCAGGCGGCCTTGCAGCGGGCCGAGGCCAATCTTCTGGACGCGCAGGCCGAGATTCGCGATGCGAAGCGGGGGGTGGGACTGGCGCAGGACGAATTGGAAGCGGCGACCGAGCAAGCCGGGCTGCGCCAGCGCGCCTTTGAACGGCAGAAGGACTTGGCGGCGCGCGGCGTGGTGACCGAAACGGCGGTGGAAACCGCCGAACTGGCGGCGGCGTCGGCGCGGCAGTCGGTGGTCAGCAGGCGGCAGTCGCTGGCGCAGGCAGAAGCCCGTGTCGACAAGGCGGAAACCGCGCTGGCCCGGGCCCGGATCGCCCGGGACGAGGCACAGCGCCAGCTGGACGATACCGAGATGCGGGCGGAATTTTCCGGCACGCTCAGCGGTGTGTCGGCGGTGGCCGGGGGATTGGTCGGCATCAACGAAAAGCTTGCCGAACTGGTCGATGGCGATGCGCTGGAAGTGGCGTTTAGGGTATCGACCACGCAATATGCGCGGCTGCTGGACCAAGAAGGCAACCTGCGTCCCGCCCCGGTTTCGGTGACGCGCGATGTCAGCGGCATCGATCTGGGCACCACGGGGCGGATAAGCCGCGCCAGCGCGGCGGTGGGCGAAGGCCAGACCGGGCGTTTGATCTTTGCCACGCTGGACAGCCCGCGCGGGATGAAACCGGGCGATTTCGTCACCGTTCAGGTGGAAGAACCGGCACTGGAGCGGGTGGTGCGGCTGCCCTCCAAGGCGCTTGCCGCCGATGGGACCGTTCTGGTCCTGACCGAAGGCGACCGGCTGGAACAGATGCCGGTGACGCTGGTCCGGCGGCAGGGCGATGATATTCTGGTGCGGGCGCGCGGGCTGGCCGGGCGCGACGTGGTGCGCGAACGCACGCCGCTTCTGGGGGCCGGGATCAAGGTGCGGCCGCTGCAGCCGGAAGCCACCCGCGAGGTGGAAGAACCCGAAACGGTCGAGCTGAGCGATGAACGCCGCGCCAGGCTGATGGAATTCGTCAAGGCCAACCAGTTCATGCCCGAGGACGTGAAGACCCGGCTACTGGCCGCTTTGCAGGCGCCGCGCGTGCCGGCACAGATGGTCGAGCGTCTGGAATCCCGGATGGGGGGCTGACCCGTGGTACGTGACATCCCCCGCGCGGCTGGCGGGATCCTGTCCTATTTCACCCGCCACCGCACCGTAGCCAACCTGCTGCTGGTGGTGCTTCTGGTGCTTGGGCTGAGCGCTCTGCCGCGGATGCGGGCGCAATTTTTTCCTGACGTGGTGGTCGACGATGTCCGGGTATCGGTCAGCTGGGGCGGCGCCGGCGCCGAAGATGTCGATGCCGCCATCGTGCAGGTGCTGGAACCGGCACTGCTGGCCGTGGAAGGGGTCGAAAGCAGCGAAAGCACCAGCCGAGAAGGCCGCGCCTCGATTTCGCTGAGTTTTGAGCCGGGCTGGGACATGAGCCGCGCCGCCGACGATGTGCAGGCGGCGGTGGACGCGGTCAACACGCTGCCCGAGGATGCCGAGGACCCGGAGGTCACGCGCGGCGCTTGGCGCGACCGGGTGACCGATGTGGTGATCACCGGTCCGGTGGAGCCGCGCCAGCTGGGGCTGTTCGCCGATGAATTCGTCACCCGGCTGTTCGCGGCCGGGGTAACCCGGAGCACGATCAGCGGCGTGGCCGCGGCCGAAACCGTGATCGAGGTGCCTTCGGTCAGCCTGATCGCCCATGATGTCACCATGCAGCAGATCGCATCTGCCATAGCCGAGGAAGTCGCCGCCGATCCGGCCGGCGATGTGTCCGGCGCCAATGCCCGCGTCCGCACCGGGGTCGAAAAGCGCAGCCCGGACCAGATCGAAGCGATCGTGCTGCGTTCGAACGATGACGGGTCGACCCTGACCGTGGGCGACGTGGCGCGTGTCGAACGGCTGGGTCCCGACCGTGACCGGAGCTAT
>JAWVXM010000144.1:0-6959 GCA_033723255.1 Thalassovita sp. | reverse complement strand
TCGATCGTGGAGGAATATGTCTGCTGCCGGGCCCTGGCGCCGCAGGCGGCGCGCACCGGGCGGCTGCACGCGCTGCTGTCGCAGGCGATGCCGGCCGACCGGCGGCAGAACCGGATCGACGCGATCGCCGTGGTGCCATGGCGGGGCGCCGAGATCGCGGGGATCTGCGACTGAGCTATTGCTGGATGCTTTCGAGATAGACCAGCAGCGCCGCCAGCGGGCGCGGCACCGGCGTGAACTGCCCGTCGCCGGTATCGACCGGCACCGTGTCCCCTTCCAGCAGCAGCCCGAATTCGGGCATGTTTTCGCCCGGGTTTTCCATCCGGGTATAGCCGTCGATGACCGAAAGCACCTGGGCACGCGGGAAGTCGCCGTAACGGCGGGTGATCGTGGTCAGATCGGAAGGCACCGGGCGCAGACCGACCGCGAATTCACCGTCGCCCCGCCCCGACGCGCCGTGACAGATGGCGCAGTTATCGGCGAACAGCATGGCCCCTTCGCCGGGGCCGGGCATGCTGTCGGTGGTGCAGGCGACCAGAGCCGCGGCGCCGGCGGCGGCCGCCAGGATCATGAGCGGTTTCATCTGCGACTCCCGTGCCCGTTTCATTCCTGGATGGTTAGCAGATAGGCCATGAGGTCGGCAATCGGCCTGCTGGTCATCACCGGCTGGCCGCTGCCGGTCTTCAGCGCGGTATCGTCGCCTTCGAAGAATTCGCCATAGACCGGCATCGCACTGCCGTGGCTGACCAGCGGGTCGCGCCCGTCGATGCGCTGGATCATGCGCAACAGGGGCAGATCGCCGCCATTTTCGGCGGCAAGCCGCGACAGGTTCTTCGGCGGCACCAGCAGGATAGACGCCATCGGGCCATTGCCGTCGGCCTCCAGACCGTGACAGGTGGCGCAGTGGCGCATGTAAAGGTCGCGCCCTGCCGCGACCTGATCGGAATTGTCAATTTCCTGCGCCTGCGCGCCCGTCGCCGACACCGCCATGATCAGCGCCGCAAGGATCGTCCTGAACATTCGCCATCTCCTTTCGAGCCGGACCGGTTGCGGATACCGAACCACAAAGGGCAGGACACCGCCTTGACCTGTATCATAACGACCTGCGGGCCGGCGGCTCAATCCCGTTGCAGGGTTTCGAGGTAACCGCTCAGCGCGATCAGCGCCGATGGTGTCCGCATCAGCGCGCCGTCCTCGCTGCGCACCAGCCGCACCGGCCCTGACAGAAGCGCCCCGAATTCGGGCATCGCACCCTGCTGGAACTTACCCGGGTAGCCATAGATGGTCGCCATAACGTGATCGCGCGGGAAACGGCCGCCATTGCGGGCGCTCAGCCGGGTCAGGTCGGCGGGCGCGACAGCGAGCTGCGCCGCCAACGCCCCGTCACCGCGCCCCGAGGCGCCGTGACAGGCCACGCAATAGCTGTTGAACAGGTCCTGCCCGGACCTGTCAGGCGAAGCGACACAGGCCGCGACGAACAGGAGCGGCAGCAGGATCAGCCGTTTCATCATAGTGCATCCTTTTCTGACCTACATTCCCCCGCGCCGGAGCCAAGCGGCCTAGCCCGCGACCAGCACCCCGTTCTCCAGATGCAGCACCCGGTCCATCCGCGCCGCCAGGTCGAGATTGTGCGTGGCGATCAACGCCGCCATGCCGGTGGCGCGGACCAGTTCCATCAGCGTGGCAAAGACGTGATCGGCGGTGCCGGGATCAAGGTTCCCGGTGGGTTCGTCCGCCAGCAGCAGGCTGGGCTCATTGGCCAGCGCCCGGCATAAGGCCACGATCTGCTGTGCGCCGCCCGACAGGGCCGCGGGCCGGTGATCGGCGCGCGCGCCCACGCCCACCCGTGCCAGCAGATCGGCGGCGCGGGTGACGGCCGCGTGCCGGTTCACCCCGTTGGCCAGCTGCGGCAGCGCCACGTTTTCCAGCGCGGTGAATTCCGGCAGCAGGTGGTGGAACTGGTAGATGAAACCGATGTCCTGGCGCCGCGCGGCGGTGCGCCTGCGGTCGGACATCCCGCCCATGGCGCGCCCGGCGATCCGCACCGTTCCGCTGTCGGGCGTATCCAGAAGCCCTGCGATATGCAGCAGGGTCGACTTGCCCGCGCCCGACGGCGCGACCAGCGCCACCACCTCACCCCTGGCGATGCTCAGATCGGCCCCTTTCAGAACCTCGACGGCGCCGGGCAGGCCCTTGTTGTAGGTCTTGGTGATGGCGGAAAGCTGCAGCACGGGATCATTCATAGCGCAGCGCCTCCACCGGGTTCATCCGCGCGGCGCGGCGGGCGGGAAAGATGGTGACCACGAAGCTCAGCCCCAGCGACAGCGCGACGGCGCTGAACACGTCACCGGCCTGCAGCTTGGCCGGCAGGTTGTAGATGCCGCGCACCGACGGGTCCCAGACACCGCCGCCGGCGACGTAATCCACCAGCGAAAAGATCGGGTCGATATAGATCGCGAACAGGCAGCCGAGGATCACGCCGCAGGCGGTGCCGATCACCCCGGTGAATGCCCCGCAGATGAAGAACACCCGCAGGACCGATCCTTCGGTCAGCCCCATCGTGCGCAGGATGCCGATGTCGCGTCCCTTGTTCTTGACCAGCATGATCAGCCCCGAAACGATGTTCATCGCCGCGATCAGCACCAGGATCGACAGGATCACGAACATCACGTTGTCTTCCATGTCGAGCGCGCGCAGGAAACCGCCCGAGGCGTCGCGCCAGGTCCAGATCTGCACCCCCTGCCCGCCCGCGCGCAGCAGCGGCAAGGCCAGGTCGTCGATATGTTCGGGATCGGCCACCATCACTTCCAGTTCGTCGGCGGTGCCTTCGCGGTTGAAATAGGCCTGCGCCTCTTCGAACGGCATGTAGACCCGCACGCGGTCGATATCGTACCGCCCGGCGGAAAACACATAGACCACCTCATAGGCCTTCACCCGCGGCGAGGTTCCGAAGGCGGTCTTCACCCCGTTGGGGGAAATCACCTTGATCTTGTCGCCAACCGACACGCCCAGTTCGCGCGCTACGCCCGACCCGATGGCGATGCCTTCGTCGAAATACGCGATATCGCCGTGACCGGTGTCTTCGGACACGATGCGCGGAATGGTTTTCAGGTCGTCCAGCGCGATGCCGAACACCTCGATCCCGGCGTTGCGGGGACCCGAATTGGCCATCACCTGCCCCTTGACCAGCGGCGCCACCCGGGTGACGCCCGGCACCTGCCGGACCCGTTCGGCCATCTCGGCGTAATCGGGGATAGTGCGGTCGATACGGCCGGTCACCGGATCGACGCGGCCGATATTGTAGACCGTGACATGGGCATTGGCACCCAGGATCGTGTCGACGAATTCGGCCCGGAAGCCCGAGCGCACCGCCAGTGTGGCGATCAGCGCGAACACCGCCAGGGTGATGCCGATCAGCGAAATCCAGGTCATCACGCTGACCCCGCCCTCGGCGCGGCGCGCCCGCAGGTAGCGCCAGGCGATCATGAATTCGAAGCGTGAAAAGGGTGCTGTGCTGCCCGCCATCATCCGGCCCTTGTTTTTCTGTTGTCTCAGAGGTGGCCCAGCGGCGGGCAGAGGTCAAGTTTCAACTTGGCGGCCGCAGCTGCCCGCGATGGGAGCAGGAACGCTTCGGTGCGAATAGATCCTGGGGTTTAGGCCGGTATCCGCCGTTCGCTCAATATTTCGGCCCAAAGCCTACGCTCCGGTTTGCGCTTTGGTGCTTTGCTTTCCAACCGGATCAGAATATTAGTCGGTTCCAGCTGACCCGGGGGAAATACCACAATGCAGATGCTTGGCACATTCATCAAACCGATGCATCCGGAAGGACGGAAATTCGTCGCGATCTTCGCCGCGATCACCCTCGGGCTTTTCTGGCTGACACCTATCCTGGGCTGGATCGGCGTCATCCTGACGATCTGGTGCTATTATTTCTTCCGCGATCCCGAGCGGGTCACGCCGACGCGCAAGGGGCTGATCGTCAGCCCGGCAGACGGAATCGTTTCGCTGATCGAAAAGGCCGTTCCGCCGGCCGAGCTCGGGATGGACGATACCCCGTTGACGCGGGTCAGCGTGTTCATGAGCGTTTTCAACTGCCACGTGAACCGCACGCCGATTTCGGGTAAGATCACCGCGATCGCCTATCGCCCCGGCAAGTTCTTCAACGCGTCGCTGGACAAGGCAAGCGTGGACAACGAACGCAACAGCCTGTGCATCGAATTGCGGGACGGCCGGCAAATCGCCGTGGTCCAGATCGCCGGGCTGGTGGCGCGGCGGATCGTCTGTTTCGTGACCCCGGAGACCGAAATGAAGACCGGCGAACGGTTCGGGCTGATCCGGTTCGGGTCCCGGCTGGACGTGTACCTTCCCGACGGGGTCGATCCGATGGTCAGCATCGGGCAGACTATGATCGCAGGCGAAACGGTGATCGCCGATTTGAACGCGGAGACCAAAGGTTAGACAAGCGCCCAGATGGCAGAACATCCCCAGAAAGCACCAACCGAGCTCGCGCTCACACAGCTTCTTCCCAACATGCTGACCATCGCGGCGATCTGCGCGGGGTTGTCATCGGTCCGGGCCGGGTTCCACGGGGACTACGTGCTCGCGGTTCAGCTCATCCTGGCCGCCGCGATCCTTGACGGCGTCGATGGCCGCGTCGCGCGGCTGCTGGGAAGCGACAGCAAGATGGGCGCCGAGCTCGATTCCCTCGCGGATTTCCTGAATTTCGGCGTCGCGCCCGCCTTGGTGCTCTATTTCTGGGTGTTGCAGGACATGCCAAGTGCCGCGTGGATCGCGGTTCTCGCCTATTCGGTATGCGCCGTGATCCGCCTTGCCCGGTTCAATGTCAGCGACAAGGCCAAGGACGCGTCGAGCGGTGAAAGCGCCTATTTCGTCGGCGTGCCCGCGCCGGCCGGCGCGTTGCTGGTGATGCTGCCGATGTTCATTTCCTTTGCCTTCGCGGATGCGCCGATCCTGCCCGGCATCGTGATCTGTTTCCACATGGGCGCCGTCGGATACCTGATGATCAGCCGGATTCCGACCTGGTCGTTCAAGACGACGAAGATTTCGCGCCGCAACGTGAAGTTCTTCCTCGTCGCCTTCGCCAGTATCGGCGCCGCCGTGCTGACCAATCCCTGGAGCACGCTGGTCGTGATCTGCGCGGGCTATGTAGGTATGGTGATCTGGGGGCTGGTGCTCCGAAACAGGCGATGAGACTAAGAAAGGGGGGATCGAGTTGGACATAAAAGCGGTGCAGGCCTCTTACACGCGATGGGCGCCGGTCTATGACATGACCTTCGGCGCAGTCACGAATGTCGGAAGGCGCCGGACGGTGGAATATATCAACACCCGGTCCGGCAACGTGCTCGAGGTCGGCGTCGGCACCGGGCTTTCGCTGCAGCATTACAAACCCGACCTGCGGGTGACCGGGATCGATTTCAGCGAGGAAATGCTTCAAAAGGCGCGCGCCAAGGTTCAGGAAATGCACCTGAGCAACGTCGTGGATCTGCGCCAGATGGACGCCCGGGAACTGGACTTCCCCGACAACCACTTCGACACGATCGCGGCCATGCATGTCCTGTCGGTAGTGCCCGAGCCGGAAAAGGTGATGGCCGAGATCGCCCGTGTCTGCAAGCCGGGCGGCAAGGTAGTGATCACCAATCATTTCAAAAGCACCGGCGGCGTTCTCGCGGCGATCGAAAAGGTCGCGGCCCCGCTCGCCAGCATTATCGGCTGGCACTCCGATTTCGAGATTGAAACGGTCCTGGGGGAAAAATCTCTGACGCTGGAAGAACAAAAAACTCTGCCGCCGATCGGGATGATGACCTTCCTGGTGTTGGGGAAGACATCGACGGCCTAGCGCTTCGATCACATCCGGATGCGGGCGGTCGGCCCCACGGCAGGCCAGCGGACTGCCCCCCAACCTTGCCGGATCACCACGCCTGGCCCTGCCAGGTGTGCAAAGCCACGCTTCCTTCACGGCCAAGGACAGCCATTGGTTCGCTGCCCGTCACCGGAACGATCCGAGTGGTCGCAATGGAACAGCCTTTCATCAACGACCCGGCGAAAAAATATCCCAATACAAAAACCATGGGCTCCGCTAGGCTTTGAAGCCACGACAATACGGAATGGCCGATCCTATGCGTGTGCTGAAACTCCCCCTGCTCCTTTCGCTGTTCCTGCCGACGGCCGCGGTCGCGAATTGCGGTGAATTATGCGGGGTAGGTTTTTGGAAACACGCCACGCAGGAACAAGTGCAACAGCATTTGGATCAGGGTGCTGACCTGAACGACAAACGGGGAGGCCAGTATATCCTACACTACGCCTCCTTCGGCAAACCGGAGCTGCTGAAAATGCTCCTCGAAGCCGGGGCCATGCCCAACATGACGAACAAGACGGGCCATACACCGCTTCACTATGCGGCCAGGAATCAGTGGTGGGAAAATATCGCGCTGCTGCTCGCCCACGGGGCCGATCCGAATATCCGCAACGAAAACGGGGAAACGCCGCTTTTTCTGCTCTCATCATCGGAATACTATTCCGATACGCCCGAAAATATAACGCGGAGCGCGGCGCTGCTGCTCGAATATGGGGCCGATCCCAATATCGGCAACGCCGACGGTCTACTGCCGGTTCATGGCGCGCTCAGGCTTCGATACCACGATCTGTTCGGGATGCTGGTCGAGGCCGGGGCCGATCTGCAGGCCGCGCCGGATCTTCTGCTCGACGCGGCCATGTCCAAGTCACCCGAAATCATTGTCCAGTTGGTTTCAGCGGGTTTTTCCGTGAACCTGCAGGATAAGGACGGGCAGACAGCGCTCCACCGGGCGGCGATCGTGGACGCGCCGGAAGTTGTGCGTGCGCTGCTCGCAGCGGGTGCCGATCCGAACATTCGCGACACCAACGGGGACACCCCTGTTCTGATCGCCTCAAAACGCCCCTTGGACCGTAACATACGCCTT
>JAWVXM010000143.1:0-6976 GCA_033723255.1 Thalassovita sp. | reverse complement strand
TCGATCACCTGTTCGTTGGCCTTGATCTCGGCCAGGGTGCCTTGGGCCAGAACCTTGCCCTCGGCCATGCAGATCACCGGATCACACAGCTTTTCGATGAACTCCATGTCGTGTTCGATGACGACGAAGGTATAGCCGCGTTCCTGGTTCAGCTGCTTGATCGCGTCGGCGATGGTGTAAAGCAGGGTGCGGTTCACGCCGGCGCCGACCTCGTCGAGGAAGACGATCTTGGCGTCCACCATCATGGTGCGCCCCAGTTCCAGCAGCTTCTTCTGGCCGCCCGACACTTCGCCCGCCTTCAGGTCGGCGATATGGCCGATGGTGAGGAATTCCAGAACCTCGTCGGCCTTGGCGCGCAGCGCGCGTTCCTCATCGGCGATCCGCTTGCGGCCGAACCAGGTGTTCCAGAGCGTTTCGCCCGATTGCCCGCCCGGCACCATCATCAGGTTCTCGCGGCAGGTCATCGAGGAAAATTCATGCGCGATCTGGAAGGTGCGCAGCAATCCCTTGTGAAACAGTTCATGTGGCGGCAGGCCGGTAATGTCTTCACCATCCATCGTGACCTTGCCCGATGTTGGTGGAAGTACGCCTGCGATAACATTGAAAAGAGTTGTTTTTCCGGCACCGTTCGGGCCGATCAGCCCGGTGATGGAGCCTGTTTCGATGGTCAGTGATGCGCCGTCTACGGCGTGGAACCCACCGAAATGCTTATGGACGTCTTCAACGACGATCATCAAGCTGTCCCCCGTACTGGCGCGGCAGCCGCGCCTGTTCTTTCCCAGTAATACCAAGACAGCCCGGCAATAGGGCCGGGCTGTCCTGTTTTTTCAAAGCCGAAGCTTAGCGATACTTCACCGTGGTGATCTTGCCATCCTTGAATTCGATCTGGCGATAGTTGCCAGCCGATTCACCGGGGCCGATCAGTTCCACTGCGGTCGCGCCGACATAGTCCACATCACCACCGCCGGCGATGATTTCCAGCGCCTTGGCCAGTTCACCGGGATAAATCTTTTCACCCGGGGCGTTGGCGACATCCATCACCTTGGCCTTGTAATCGCCCGGTTCAACCGATCCGGCGGCCTGCATCGCCAGCAGCATCAGCGCCGCGGCGTCATAGGATTCCGGGGTGAAGGGCGACGAGGCATCAAACGCACCGCCGACCAGTTCGACGAACTTTGCCGCGCCCGGGCTGTCGGTGCCGGGGTGCTGACCGGTCGAACCTTCGATATCCGCGCCGAAGTTGTCTTCCAGGGCCTGGCCGATCATGCCATCGGGGAAGTGGAAGGTGTCGAACGCGCCGGTGTCCAGAGCTGCGCGGATGATGCCTGCGCCACCTTGGTCAACGTAACCGGCGACAACCAGACGTTCACCGCCGGCCGCGGCCAGTGCAGCGACTTCCGCGGTGTAGTCGGCCTTGCCGTCTTCATGCGCGGCGTTGATGGTGACGGTGCCGCCCATGCCCTCATAGGCCGACTTGAAGCTGTCTGCCAGACCCTTGCCGTAATCGTTGTTGGTGTAGGTCAGCGCAACTTCCTTGATGCCTTGTTCCATCAGGATTTCGCTCATCACGACACCCTGACGGGCATCCGACGGCGCGGTGCGGAAGAACAGGCCGTTATCTTCGGCGGTCGACAGGCCCGGCGAGGTGGCGGAGGGCGAAATCATCACGACGCCATTCGGAACCGCGACATTGGCCAGGATCGCGCCGGTCACGCCCGAACAGTCCGCGCCCATGATACCCTTGACGCCTTCTGCGGTAACCAGACGTTCGGCTGCGGCGGTTGCCGCGCCCGCGTCGACACAGGTCGAGTCGGCCCGGACCGGTGCAATGGTGGTGCCGCCCAGAAGCTTGCCGCTGTCGCTCACTTCCTTCATCGCCAGTTCGGCGCCGTCCGCCATCGACGGGGTCAGCGATTCGATCGGGCCGGTGAAGCCCAGGATTACGCCCATTTTGATTTCGTCGGCCATGGCGCCGCCCGCCATCAGGGCGGTTGCGGCCGTTGCCATCAGCAGTTTTTTCATAAGTCTTCTCCCAAGTTGGAACATAGGTCCGGTGCGAACCCTATCTCCGGTTTCCGAAAATGGAAAGTACCAAGAGATACGGAGTTTTTTGAAACACTTCCGGGGGTTGGGTGCTCTTCTTTAATGCGGACATTCCACTGACCGGTTGGTAGAATTAAAAGCTACAATCGATACTTACAGCATCTGGTTCAACCATTGCGATCGGTTTGAAACGGCAGATTTGATGCTGTGAGCATTATTGGTGGCCCGGAGTTGGTTTTTCTTGCGGCCACACCGGAAACCGGAGCGGCACGCGGCGTCATGTTATTGCCACAGGCGATTCCCTGTCATGCGAGCAGGCGCGTGGCGCAGGAGCGGAGCAACGGAAAAGCTAGAGATTGGCCGGTGTCGCCTGGCTGCCACGTTCGCGATAAGGTGTCGTATTGTAATGTGCCCGGTAGCATTTGGAAAAATGCGACGGCGAGGCAAAGCCGCAGGCCAGCGCGACATTGATCACGCTCATATCCGTCTGCATCAGCAGGTTGCGCGCTTTCTGCAGTCGGAGTTCCATGTAGTACCGCTTGGGGCTGCGGTTGAGGTAGCGCCGGAACAGCCGTTCAAGCTGCCGAGTCGACATGCCGACCTGCTGTGCGAGGATCGAGGGGCTGATCGGTTCCTCGATATTGGCTTCCATTTCGCGGATCACCTGGCTCAGCTTGGGATGGCGCACGCCGATCCGCGACGGCACCGACAGGCGCTGCGTGTCCTGGTCGGTGCGGATGGTGGAATAGATCATCTGGTCGGCCACCGCATTGGCCAGGTCCGCGCCGTAATCACCGGCAATCCGGTTCAGCATCAGGTCGATGGCCGCGGTGCCGCCCGCGGCGGTCATCCGGTTGCCGTCCACCACGAACACCGATTTGGTCAATTCGACCTCGTCGAATTCCTCGGTGAAACTGTCGTAGTTTTCCCAATGGATCGTGGCGCGCTTGCCGTTCAGAAGGCCGGTCTTGGCCAGCGCGTAGGTGGCGGTGCACAGGCCGCCAATGGCAATGCCCTTGCGGGCTTCCCGGCGCAGCCAGGACATCAGTTTCTTGGTTGTCGCTTTCTGGACATCGACGCCACCGCACAGGATCAGCGTATCGTCATGGGTCAGTTCGCAAAGGTCACCGTCCAGCTTGAATTCGGTTCCGGCGGAACAGGATACGGTGCCGCCGCCTTCGCCGGTCAATATCCAGCTGTAGAGCTGCTTGCCCGACATGCGGTTCGCCAGGCGCAGGCATTCCAGCGCCGCCGAAAAACTCATCAAAGTGAAATTTTCCATCAAAACAAAGACAAAGCGCTTGGGTTTGCCTGTCGCGCCCGAGATTTCGACTGGTTTGCGCGGCGTGTCCATGGCCGGTGTCCTTCGATAGAATGCCGATGACCTCAGCAGTTTTTTCATTGCCGCGCAAGGGGGCGAGGGTATGGCGCAGGGTCATACAGGAACTTTTTGAATCGCGTATGGTCACAGACCGACGCATTGGGTATATGAAAGCGACCTAGATTGACCAACCGGAGTAACGACCATGAGCGAGTGGCAAAAAACCAACTGGCGTGAAAAGCCAAGGGTTCAGATGCCCGACTATACGGATCAGGCCGCGCTGAACGCTGTTGAGGCGCAGCTGGCCAAGTATCCGCCGCTGGTCTTTGCCGGTGAGGCGCGCAAACTGAAGACTGCTCTCGGTGCCGCCTCGCGCGGCGAGGCCTTTCTGCTGCAGGGCGGCGATTGCGCCGAAAGTTTCGAACAATTCAGCGCCAATGCGATCCGCGACACTTTCAAGGTGATGCTGCAGATGGCGATGGTGTTGACCTATGGCGCCAAGGTGCCGGTGGTGAAGGTCGGCCGCATGGCCGGTCAGTTCGCCAAGCCGCGTTCCGCGCCGACGGAAACCGTGGGCGGCGTGGAATTGCCCAGCTACCGCGGCGACATCATCAACGAACTGGCTTTCACGCCGGAAGCGCGGATCCCCGATCCGAACAAGATGCTGCAGGCCTATACCCAGGCCGCGGCAACGCTGAACCTGCTGCGGGCGTTTTCGACCGGTGGTTATGCCGATGTGCACCAGGTGCACCAGTGGACGCTTGGCTTTACCGAAGGCGAAAAGGCCGCGAAATACCGCGAGATGGCAGGCCGGATCAGTGACACGCTCGACTTCATGAAGGCCGCCGGTCTCGACAGCGAACGTGAACCCTCGCTGCAGACGGTAGATTTCTATACCAGCCACGAAGCACTGCTGCTTGAATACGAAGAAGCACTGTGCCGTCTCGATTCCACGTCGGGCAAATGGCTGGCAGGTTCCGGTCACATGATCTGGATCGGTGACCGCACCCGTCAACCCGACGGTGCGCATGTGGAATTCGCCCGCGGCGTGCTGAACCCGATCGGTTTGAAATGTGGCCCCACCACCACCGCCGAGGACCTCAAGGTTCTGATGGCAAAGCTGAACCCCGAGAACGAAGAGGGCCGCCTGACCCTGATCGCCCGCTTCGGTGCCGGCAAGGTGGGCGAACACCTTCCGCGCCTGGTCAAGGCGGTGCAGGAAGAGGGCGCGAATGTCCTGTGGTCCTGCGATCCGATGCATGGCAACACGATCAAGTCGGCCACCGGCTACAAGACCCGGCCGTTCGACGCCGTGCTGCGCGAGGTTCAGGAATTCTTCGCCATCCATCGCGCCGAAGGCACCATTCCGGGTGGCGTGCATTTCGAAATGACCGGCCAGGACGTGACCGAATGCACCGGTGGCGTTCGCCAGGTGACCGAGGAAGATCTGTCCGATCGTTACCACACCGCCTGCGATCCGCGGCTCAACGCCAGCCAGTCGCTGGAACTGGCCTTCCTCGTGGCCGAGGAGCTTTCGGCGCTGCGCGAGGATCGTCAGGCCAAGGCGGGCTGAGGCCGAACCGGTCGAAGACACAAGGCGCGCCCAAGTTGGGCGCGCCTTTTTTTGTTCCTGGATGCGCCTGCTGGTTTCTCAGTGCAAACTGGGATAAGCCCAAGGAAATTCCTGAAGCGGGGAGGGGAGATTGATACAGTCGATGACGGGATTCGCATCCGGCACCGGCGCGCATGCGCCGTTCAGCTGGACTTGGGAAATGCGGTCGGTCAACGCCAAGGGGCTGGACCTGCGGCTGCGTGTGCCGGACTGGATCGAAGGGCTTGAAACGGCGCTGCGCACCCGGCTCGGGAACGCGCTCGGGCGTGGCAACGTCACCCTGACATTGCGGGTGCAGCGCGAAGAAACCGGAAGCGAACTGGCGGTGAACGAAGACGTGCTTGCCTCGATCCTGTCGGCCCTGGCGACGGTGGAACACAAGGCCAAGGAACGCGGGATCACGCTGGCGGAGACATCAGCCTCCGACCTGCTGGCGATCCGTGGCGTGCTGGAACAGGCCTCGCCCGAAGACGAAACCAAGGTGCTGTTCAAGGTTCTGCTGGACGATTTCGAGACGGTTCTTTCGCAGTTCCTGGCGATGCGCAAAAGCGAGGGAGAGGCCCTGCACGCGGTGCTGACCCGGCAGATCGGTGAAATCGAAACGCTGGTGGGACAGGCGGCCGAGGCCGTCGATGCCCGCCGGCCCGACATGGAAGAGGCGCTGCGCGCGTCGCTTGCCCGGGTGACGCAAAACAGCGACGCCGTGGACGAACAGCGCATCGCGCAGGAACTGGCGCTGATCGCGGTGAAATCGGACGTAACCGAAGAACTGGACCGTCTGATTGCCCATGTCGATGCTGCCCGGACGCTTTTGCAGGAACGCAAACCGGTGGGGCGGAAAATCGATTTTCTCATGCAGGAATTCAATCGCGAAGCCAACACGCTGTGTTCCAAGTCGCAAAACACCGCCTTGACGCGGGTCGGGCTGGACCTGAAAACCGTGATCGATCAAATGCGCGAACAAGTGCAGAATGTGGAGTAACCCCGGAAAATGAGCCAGCGACGCGGCCTTCTCATCATCCTGTCCTCGCCCTCGGGCGCGGGAAAATCGACCCTGACGCGCCGGTTGCGCGACTGGGACCCGACGATCCGGTTCTCGGTCTCCGCCACCACCCGCGCGCCGCGTCCGGGCGAAGTGGACGGGCAGGATTATCACTTCCTTTCCGAGGAACGCTTCAAACATGATGTCGCCGAGGGCGAAATGCTGGAACATGCGCATGTGTTCGGCAATTTCTACGGTTCGCCCAAGGGGCCGGTGCAGGCCGCGATCGAGGATGGTCAGGACGTGTTGTTCGACATCGACTGGCAGGGCGCGGAGCAGATCCGCAACTCGGCCCTCGCGGCGCATACCCTGTCGATATTCATCCTGCCGCCGTCGATCAGGGACCTGCACCGCCGGCTGGTCACGCGCGGGCAGGATAGCGACGAGGTGATCGCCAAGCGGATGCAGAAAAGCTGGGATGAGATCAGCCACTGGGGCAGCTATGATTACGTGCTGGTGAACGACGATCTGGACAAGACGGCCGATGATCTGAAAACCATCGTGCAGGCGACCCGGCTACGGCGGCTGCAACAGCCCGTTCTGGTCGAACATGTGCGCAAACTTCAAAGCGAATTCGAGGACCTGTGATGACCCTATACGCATTGGATGGTATTTCGCCCACCACGCCCGAAAGCGGCGATTTCTGGGTTGCCCCGGATGCCAACGTGATCGGCAATGTGGTGCTGGAAGAGGCCGCAT
Source organism: Thalassovita sp. (assembly GCA_033723255.1). Lineage (GTDB taxonomy): Bacteria > Pseudomonadota > Alphaproteobacteria > Rhodobacterales > Rhodobacteraceae > Thalassobius. The sequence goes on along the minus strand of JAWVXM010000143.1, from coordinate 259 downwards.
CAGTCTGGTTCGGCTGCACCCTGCGCGGCGATAACGAAGAAATTCGCATCGGCGCGGGCAGTAACGTGCAGGAAAACACGGTGATGCACACGGATATGGGGTTCCCGCTGACCATCGGCGCAGGCTGCACCATCGGGCACAAGGCGATGCTGCATGGTTGCACCATCGGCGAAAACAGCCTGATCGGCATGGGGGCGACGGTTCTGAACGGCGCCAAGATCGGCAAGAACTGCCTGATCGGGGCCAATGCCCTGATCAC
>JAWVXM010000142.1:0-6978 GCA_033723255.1 Thalassovita sp. | reverse complement strand
GACGAACGCGACCTGGGCATCGGGCCGGTTTCGATGCGGGCGCGCGCGCTCTACTGGGATTTCGCGCACAGCCCGGAACAGGGCCATAGTGCCGCATAGAACACGGGTCCCGCAGGGACCTGCTTGACTTGACCCGTCCGCCCCCCCATGAAAGGCACGAACACATAACCCGCAACCGGGCGTTCCGTGGGCGCCAAACCGACGAGGAGCCAAGACATGGCAGACGTCACCCTTACCTTCCCTGATGGCAATCAACGCGCATTCGAGGCCGGGATCACCCCCGCCGAGATCGCCGCCGGCATTTCCAAATCCCTGTCGAAAAAGGCGATCAGCGCCACCGTGAACGGCAAGCACTGGGACCTGCAGTGGCCGATCGATGAGGACGCCAGCATCGCCATCAACACGATGCAGGACGATGAACCGGCGCTGGAACTGATCCGCCACGACCTCGCGCATATCATGGCCCGCGCGGTGCAGGATATCTGGCCCGACGTCAAGGTCACCATCGGCCCGGTCCGCGATTACGGCTGGTTCTATGACTTCGACCGCGAAGAGCCGTTCACGCCCGAAGACCTTGGCCGGATCGAAGCGCGGATGAAGGAAATCATCAACGCCCGCGACGAGGTGAAAACCGAAGTCTGGGACCGCGCCCGCGCCATCGAACATTATCGTGGCACGCACGAGCCCTATAAGATCGAGCTGATCGACCGCATCCCCGAGGGCGAAGACATCCGCATGTACTGGCATGGCGAATGGATGGACCTGTGCCGCGGGCCGCATTTACAGAATACCGGCCAGGTACCCGCAGACGCCTTCAAGCTGACCCATGTGGCCGGCGCCTACTGGCTGGGCGACAATACGCGGCCCATGCTGCAGCGGATCTATGGCGTCGCGTTCAAGGACCGCAAGGCGCTGAAGGCGCACATGACGATGCTGGAAGAGGCCGCCAAGCGCGACCACCGCAAGCTGGGCCGCGAAATGGACCTGTTCCACATGCAGGAAGAAGCCCCCGGTCAGGTGTTCTGGCACCCCAACGGCTGGCGCATCTACACCACGCTGCAGGATTACATGCGCCGCCAACAGCAGAAGGACGGCTATGTCGAGGTCAACACCCCGCAGGTCGTCGACCGCAAGCTGTGGGAAGCCTCGGGTCACTGGGAAAAGTACCAGGAAAACATGTTCATCGTCGAAGTGGACGAAGAACACGCCCGCGAAAAGGCGATCAACGCGCTGAAGCCGATGAACTGCCCCTGCCATGTGCAGATCTTCAATCAGGGCCTGAAAAGCTATCGCGATCTGCCGCTGCGGATGGCCGAATTCGGCTCGTGCAACCGCTATGAACCGTCCGGCGCGCTGCACGGGATCATGCGGGTGCGCGGCTTCACCCAGGACGACGCGCATATCTTCTGCGCCGAGGACCAGATCGAAGCCGAAACCAAGAAATTCATCGAATTCCTGTCGGCGGTCTACAAGGATCTCGGATTCGAGAAATTCGCGGTGAAATTCTCCGACCGCCCCGACACCCGCGCCGGGTCGGACGAGGTGTGGGACAAGGCGGAAACCGCGCTGAAACACGCAACCGTCGCGGCCGGGTACGATTTCGAGTTGAACCCGGGCGAAGGCGCCTTCTACGGGCCGAAGCTGGAATTCGTTCTGACCGACGCGATCGGGCGCGACTGGCAATGCGGCACGCTGCAGGTCGATTTCGTGCTGCCCGAACGTCTGGATGCGCATTACATCGGCTCGGACGGCGAAAAGCACCGCCCCGTGATGCTGCACCGCGCGGTACTGGGATCGTTCGAACGTTTCATCGGCATCCTGATCGAAAGCAACGCCGGCAAGCTGCCGTTCTGGATCGCCCCGCGCCAGGTGGTGGTGGCCGCCATCGTGTCGGATGCCGACGATTACTGCCGCGAAGTGGTCGCGGCGCTGAAGGCCGCAGGGATCCGGGCCGAGGCCGACCTGCGCAACGAGAAGATCAATTACAAGGTCCGCGAACATTCCCTTGGAAAGGTGCCGGTGATCCTGGCCTGCGGCATGAAAGAGGTCGAGGAGCGCAGCGTGTCGGTCCGCCGGCTTGGTGAGAAGCAGACCTCGGTCACAACGCTGGACGAGATCGTGAGCCAGCTGAAGATCGAAGCGACGCCACCCGATCTTCTGTAACAAACGAAAAAATCTTTCACGGCCCGCGACGGAAATCCCGCCGCGGGCCGTAACATTCCCGGGCTGGAAGCCTGAATTTCCCCTTTTTCAGTCACGCCCACGCACGCGCCCGTGATGCACGCCGTCGTGAATGGCCCGTTACGCCCGCCCTTCCCTAGGCTTTCCCTGTCGCCGACGAGCGATCTGGATTTAGAACCGAAAGGGAAGAGAAATGTCCAACACGATGAAAACCCTAGCCGTCGCAGGTGCCGTTGCCGCCGCGATATCTGCTCATGCCACTACCGCATCCGCCGAAGGAGCCAAGGAAAAATGCTTCGGCGTAGCGATGGCCGGTCAGAATGACTGCGCCGCCGGGCCTGGGACCACCTGCGCCGGCACCTCGAAGGTCGATTACCAGGGCAATGCCTGGTCGCTGGTCGATGCCGGCACCTGCATGGATATCGAACTGCCCGCGATGGCAGACGGCACCATGCGCCACGGGTCGCTGCAAGCGCTGGACCGCGACCTGCCGATGGACGGCTAAGCCCGCGACGGGGCGGGGAAACCCGCCCCTTTCACCATTCAATAAGGGGCAAAGCCATGTTCGATCAGCCCAATACCCTGCCCGCCGCGCCGGGCGTCGGATACAAGCCGCAGCATTACAGCGACATCCTGAAAGAAGCAGGTCCCGTGCGCTGGCTGGAAATCCACGCGGAAAACTACATGGGCGATGGCGGCCGCCCGATCGCGCAGCTGCGTTTTCTGGCAGAAAAGTTCCCGATCTCGGTCCACGGCGTCGGGCTTTCCATCGGCGGCGAAGGGCCGCTCGATCCCGATCACCTGGCGCGGCTGAAACATCTGTGCGGCTGGCTCAACCCGGCCAGCTTTTCCGAACACCTGGCATGGTCGACCCATGACAGCGCCTTTCTGAACGACCTGCTGCCGCTTCCCTACAACACCGCCACCCTGCAACGGGTATGTGATCACATCGACAAAGTGCAGGAGGTTCTGGGTCGCCGGATGCTGCTGGAAAACCCGTCTTCCTACCTGACCTTCGCGGCGTCGACCTATGACGAGCCGGCGTTCCTGGCCGAGGTGTCGAAGCGCACCGGCTGCGGGCTGCTTTTGGATGTGAACAACATATTCGTTTCTGCGACCAACCTGAATTACGACCCTTGCAGCTATGTCGATGCTTTCGCGCTCGGCAACGTCGGCGAAATCCATCTCGGCGGCCATGACGAGGATGAAGACGATCACGGCGCGCCCCTGCTGATCGACAGCCACGGGCGCGCGGTGGCCGATCCTGTCTGGACCCTGCTGGATTACGTGCTGGACCGCTCCGGGCCCCGCCCCACCCTGATCGAATGGGACACCGACTTGCCCGACTGGGCGACCCTTGCCCTTGAGGCCGCCCGCGCCGAGGCCGCGCTGGAACGGGTACCGGCATGAGCCAGAGTGATTTCGCAACCGCCATATTCGACCCTGCCCGCCCGGTGCCAGACGGCTTGACCGATGCGGCGGGCCAGCCTGCGGGCAAACGGTTTTCGGTCTATCGCAACAACGTCGCGGTATCACTGAAAGAGGCGCTGGAAACCGGATTTCCGGCCACCGCTCGTTTGCTGGGAGAAGACAATTTCGACGCGGTTGCAAAGGGACACCTGCGCAGCCATCCACCCGCGTCGCCACTGATGGCGCTGTTCGGGGACGGGTTTGCCGATTACATCGCCACCATCCCGGCTCTGGAAAAGCTGGCCTACCTGCCCGATGTGGCGCGGTTGGAATACGCGATGCGGCAATCCTATCACGCCGACGATGCCGATCCGCTCGATCCCGCGCGGCTTGCGGAGCTTTCCCCCGAGGAACTGGAACACACCCGGCTGATCTTCGCCCCGGCGGTGCGGCTGGTCCGGTCCGGCTGGCCGATCCACGCGATCCGGCAAAAGGCGCTGATGCCGGAGGCCCCGAACCCGCCCGGGCAGGCCCAGCCGGTGCTGATCACCCGGCCGGAATACGACCCCGAATTGGATGTGTTAACACCGGCGGCCGCAGCGTTCATCGCCGATTTGCAATCCGGTGCCACGCTGGGCGACGCATCGAACCGCGCGCCCGAGGCCGATCTGGGCGAGGTTTTGACCCTGCTTCTGACCCGTTCGGCGCTGACCGATATCGATGTGGAGGACAACAAATGACCGCCCTGATCACCACCTTTCAAAATATCGCACGGCGGCTGGACCAAACCGACTGGATCCTGCCGGTGATGGCCCGGTTCCTGTTCGCCACCTCGCTGCTGGGATATTTCTGGGCCTCGGGCCTGACCAAGCTGGGCGATGGGATTTTTGGCTTTCTCAGCCCTTCGGCCGGCGCCTATGCGCAGATTTTTCCGAAAGCCTTCGAAGCGGTGGGATATGACAGCAGCCAGCTGACCCTGTTCCACTGGGCCGTGACGCTTGCCGGAACATGGGCCGAATTCGCCCTCCCCGCGGTGATCGTTCTGGGGCTGTTCACCCGGGTCGCGGCGCTTGGCATGATCGGCTTCGTCACGCTGCAATCGCTGACCGATCTTTACGGGCACGGCGGCATAAAACATGCCGCGACGCTGGGGGCCTGGTTCGACCGGATGCCCGACGGGGTGATCCTGGACCAGCGCGCATTCTGGATGCTGGCGCTGATCGTGCTGGTGGTGAAAGGCGCAGGTCCCCTGTCGCTGGACCGGCTTCTGGTCAGAAATGCGCCTTCGGTTCGTCCGGTTTCCCAGCCGCAATAGCCAGCAGACCGCCGATCCCCACGAAACCGATCGGGAACATGGTGAAGGCGTTGAAACCGAAGGCATGCACCATCCCCGCCGCCGAGATCAGCATCAGGATACCGCCCCACAGCGCCCGCGCCCGAGCCATCGCGCCGCCGGAGATCGCCAGCAGGGGGGATGCGAAGCTTGCGATGCGGATGGTTTGCACGTCGTTCACCTGTTCGAACAGGCCTTCGACTTCACCATAATTGTCGATCAGTTCGGTATAGCCGTAGCTGAAAAATCCCACGATCATGCCGATGATCCCGCCGATGATCCCCAGCATCAGGGCCGCGTTGCGCATCTGTATCCCTCCGGTTCCGTTCCCAGCAGATAGGCATGCCCAGCCTATTTGCCAAGCAGCGCCGCCTGCACGTCCTTGGTCCAGCCCAGGTGCATCGCGCCCGCGTCATTCACGATCAGCGGCCGTTTCATCAGCGCCGGGTGATCGGCCAGAAGATCCAGCGCGGGGCGGGCGCGTTCGGCCTCGTCCAGCCCGCGCCAGGTGGTCGACCGGGTGTTCAACAGCGCGTCGCCGAATTGCGCAAAAGCCGCCTGCAGCAGCGCCGGATCCATCGGTTCGGCCCGGATATCGATGAGTTCGGAACCGTCCAAGGCCTTCGCCGCCTTGCGGCAGGTATCGCAGTTTTTCAGCCCGTAGATCTTCATTTGTTACCTTTCCTATGCGCTTTTTGCATCAATAACGTGCATGAAGCCGCTCTTCATCTCTCTTTTGCTTGATTTTTTCAATCCCGCTGCAATGCTCGTAGCCGTGACATTGGCAAGAGCGGATTCCGATTAGCCAATATTAGTTTGCGGATGACTGCCAGCCGGTGTGACATGGGCCCCGCATTGCAGGGGGAAGAACGAGAAGAAGGAGACACGGAAAATGCCGACGGGCACCGTGAAATGGTTCAATACCACCAAAGGATATGGATTTATTGCCCCCGATGACGGCGGCAAGGATATCTTCGTACACATTTCGGCAGTGGAACGGTCGGGTCTGACCGGGCTGGCCGACAATCAGAAAGTCGGTTTCGAAATGATCGACGGACGCGACGGGCGACAGATGGCCGGCGATCTCAAGCTGCTGTAACGCGTCCCCCGGGGATGCTTCCCCGGACAGGTTTCACCGCGCAGCGCGTTTTTTCCGCGACAGGCCGCGCCGGATACGGCGCGGGGCGTGGGCTATTGCGCCCCGGCAGCGGGGCGAAAACGGGCGTGCACCGCACCGGGGCCCGCGCATGGCGGACCCGCGGTTTTTCTTTGCTATCAGTGGTTTGAGAGCTTGCCGAATTCGGCCTCCAGCCGCTGCTTCACCTTCTTGGCCGCCTGGCGCACCGCCACCGGGATTTCGGTCGCGTCGTGATGGGCGGCATAGGCGCGCAGACCCTCGGGACGGGCCTCGACGGTGGCGCGGATGTCTTCGCCGCCCTTGGGGCCGCGGGTATCCTTGATATGCACCTCGACACCGTTGAGCCGCTTGGCAATCGGCAACAAGGCCTCGGTCACGATCTGTTCGCAGACCTCAACCAGCCGTTCATCGCCCTGGATGTTGTGATCGGTGTTGACCTGGATATGCATGCGGTCCCTCCTGTTTGGTTTGACTTCAGGCTAGGGCTATTCAGGCCGGCGCGGATTGATCTGGAACAAAAGTTTTGGGAAATTTGCGCATTTTGCACCGCGAAACGGTACGGGGAGCGGTAAGGGTTCGTTAACCGGTCGGAGGGCCGGTGTGGGGTGTGCGCAAGGAACCGGACGAAGGGGCGCGACGACCCGCGGGGTGGCGCGAACGCGCCGCCCCATGGGGGCGGGTCGGCGCGGCCCGTGCCGCTGGCACGGGCGGTGTGTTGTTTGAGGGTTCGGTGTAGGTACGTTTATTAACGAAACAATCCCGGGCATGGAGGGGTGAAACCCCACCCTGCGGCTTGCTAGGATATCACCTGCTCGATAGTCTCAATAACATCGTCAAACAACGTAGCGGATTCTTTTGCTTTTGTTTGATGTGCTCCCCTGAGACCATGGGCTCCCGTGCAGTCAAAAATTGGCAG
>JAWVXM010000141.1:0-6981 GCA_033723255.1 Thalassovita sp. | reverse complement strand
TACAGGCATATCCGACCACGTCGAATGACGCCGAGCCGGGGAATAGCCGCGCGGCACCCGGCAGATCGCATTCCATCTGGGCGATGGTGTCGGGCGTCAGGTCGGCACCACACGGGATCCGCGATACGTAAAGCGCAACCTTCGGATCGGGCAGCAGCCGTCGGAAATCCTGCTCGATCGTTTCATCCGCCTGCAACACGATCAGGCCCAGCGTGGCGGCGCTGCCGATCGGGCCGGTCAGATCATAGGGAAAATCTGTCATAGCTCGATCACCGGCAATTCGACCGGCGCGCGGTGGGACAGAAGTTCGGGGCCGGCCTCGCGCAGCACGATGTTTTCCTCGTGCACCATGATCCGCCCCGGAGCGATCATGACCGAGGGTTCCAGCGTCAACACCATCCCCTCGCGCAGCACCGTCTTGTCCTTGTCCGTGAACGACGGCCATTCCGTCAGGGTGATGCCCAGCCCGTGGCCAAGCCGCCCGCCGCCCGGCTCCGCCCCCTGCGCCGCGATGGCCCCGGTCAGAATGCGATGGGCATCGCAGGCGCACATGCCGGGGCGCAGATCACAAAGCGCGGCATCAGTCGCATCGTAAAGCACCTCATGGGCACGCCTGGCATCGTCGGCCGGCTTGCCGATGGCGAAATTGCGGTCGAAATCGCAGAAATACCCGTCCTTCACCGCCCCGGTATCCAGCATCAGGATATCCCCGGGCCGCAAGGGGACCGCCGCCGCGGGGGAAATCACGTCGCCATAGCCGCCCTGCCCGGCGCCGCCCGCGGTATAGCTGACCCAATCCGCCCCTTCTGCCAGCAAAGCCATCTGGAACTGACGGAACACCCGGTCGAGCATCGGGCCGTCCCGCACGATGTCCGGTACCCGGTCGAAAGCGGCATCGGCGATGCGGCAGATGGCGCGGATGCGGTCGATCTCGGCCTCCGATTTGACCTCACGCACCCGCTGCACCACGTCGGTCGCATCGACGAACCGGCGCGGCGCGATGCGGTCGGTGACGCGGGCATAATCCGCCACTGGCATGCGCAGGCTGGTTTCCAGCCCCATCGGCACCCCGATCCGGCCCGTTTCCGACACCGCTTCGGCCAAGGTATCGACCAGCAGCCCGACACCGTCATCGACCGGGTCGGGCGCATCCCATGTGCGGATGTCGGCGATCCAGCTGCGCGCCATCAGGTCCTGCCCGATACCGGGGATCACCGCGATGGGCTTCCCATCAGCCGGGACCACGATGAACCACGGCCGCGCCGGGCTTTCCCAGAACCGGGTCAGGAACCCGGTGACATAGAAGACATCCGCCGGAGATGTGAGCAGCAGCGCGCCGATCCCCCGCGCGACCATCTCGGCCTGCAGCGCCGCCACGCGCCGGGCGTATTCGGCGGCGGGAAAGACCAGCGACGCCTCAGCCATCTTCCGGCCCTTCGCTGAGAATGGCCAGCACCCGCGCATCAGGCCCCAGCCCCGGCAGCCCCGCGATCAATGCCGCCATGCCCGCGCCGCCCGACGGGGTGGTTGCATGGCCACATTCACCCAGCACCGCCACGCCCTCTGCCGCCTCTTCTTCGCTGATGGTGACGAAACGGTTCGCATCCCGCGACAGCCCGGCCAGCGCCACCATCGACGGCGTCTTGCAATCAAGCCGCCCCATCTCGGAAACCGGTCCTTCGGCAGTCACGATCCGCCCCGCCCGGACGCTTTCCAACAGCGCCGGCGCGAATTCCGGTTCAACCACGATGATTTCGGGCCCGTCGCCCCAGTGAACCCGGGCATAGCGCGCCACCGCGGCGGCCAACCCGCCAACACCCGCCTGCAGAAGGATATGGCTGGGCGGTTGCGGCATCTGGTCGAACGCCTCGCGCGCCATCTGCAGGTAGCCTTCCATGACCCCCAACGGGATCGCGGTATAGCCCGGCCAGCTGCTGTCGGACAGCAGGGTCCAGCCGTTCGTTGCGGCGGCCTGCGTCGCGGCGTCCATGCTTTGCTCGTAAATCTGCCCGGCACGCACGACATCGGCGCCCTTCGCCCGCAACCGTTCGGCAAAGGCTTCGGGCACGGTTTCAGCCAGGTAAATGACCGCCTTCGCCCCAAACACCGCCGCCCCGGCCGCGACCGACAAGCCGTGATTGCCCGCGCTTGCCGCGACATAGGTCCGATCGGCCAGACCATCCGAAGTGATTTCGCCGCCGCCCGCGCGATCGGCCGCATCGCAGGCGATCACGAAAGCCGCGCCAAGCGCCTTGAAACTGCCCAGCCCCATCCGGGCGCTTTCATCCTTGAGATAAACCGACGCCACGCCACAACGCCGGGCAAGCTCCGGCAGGTCACGCAGCGGCGTTTCGGCATGTCGCGGGCATTGGCCCAGAAGTGCGCCGACCCGGCCGGCGTCATGGCGCGGCAGGTCCACGTCGGGCAAAAGCCCGCAGCCAAGATATGGATTGTCGGATATGTTCGGCATCATTCCCCCGTCCGGTCGCCTTTTTCCCAGCATGAGGCCACCTCGCAGCCGCAGGCAAGCCCTATCCACCAATCATCGCCAGACGCCCCTTGCATGCCCCTGACCGGCATCAGAAACTGTGCCCGACCCGCAAACCAAACCGAGGCCACAATGACCCCACCCGACAGCCATTCCACCCACGACGCCGAAGCAGATCCGCGCAATGACGCGATCAAGATCTACGTGAACGGCGATATCGTCCCCAAGGATCAGGCGATGGTATCGGTCTACGATTCCGGGTTCATGCTAGGGGATGGCATGTGGGAAGGAATGCGGCTTTACGACGGGGAATGGGCCTTTTTCGACGACCACATGGACCGGCTGTACAATGCCTGCAAGGCGGTGTCGCTCGACTTCGGGCTGGAACGCGAAGAGATCCGCGGCCTGCTTGATCGTACAGCGGCCGCGAACGGGATGGTCACCGATGCGCATTGCCGGCTGATGATCACGCGGGGCCGCAAGGCGAAGCCGTTCCAGCACCCGTCCCTGTCGAAATGGGGGCCGACCATCGTGGCGATCGTGGAACATTCCAGACCCGCCAGCAGCCTGCAGGACAGGGGCATAAGGCTTGCCACCGTACCGCAGGTGCGCGGGCTGCCGCATAGCCAAGACCCGAAATTCAACAGCCATTCGAAACTCAACTGTGTCATCGCCTGCCTGCAGGCGGAACAGGCCGGCGCCGACGAGGGGCTGATGCTAGACCCGCATGGCTTCGTGAACACCACCAATGCCTGCAATTTCTTCATCGCGCGCAAGGGCGAGGTTTGGACCTCGACCGGCGATTACTGCATGAACGGCGTGACGCGACAGAAGGTGATCGACCTATGCCGCGAAAACGGCATCCCGGTGTTTGAGAAGAACTATTCCCTTTACGAGGCCTATGGCGCCGACGAAGCGTTCCTTACCGGCACGTTCGGGGCACAGACGCCTGTGGCCGAAATCGACGGCAAACTGATCGGGAATGGCCAGGGCGCGGGGCCGATGACCCAACGCATCCGCGCGCTTTACAAGGACCTGGTGGCCCGGAACGTGACAGACCAGCGCGCCGCGCGCGGCTGAAACGTTGTGCATATCGGGGAAATGGTACCGCCTCCCTGGCTTGAACAGGGGACCTCTGGATCCACAATCCAGCGCTCTAACCAACTGAGCTAAGGCGGCACTGTCCGGGCGATTTAGCCTTCCTGATCGGGGATTGCAAGCCCGTTAAAGCGCAATTTCCCAGCTTTGTTCGACAAGATCGACACCGAAGTTGCGCACCGGCTCTGACCCGGTGAGCTTCCACCCGTTGCGGGCGTAAAGCACACAGGCGGCACGGTGGCTTTCATGGGTCCAAAGCACCATGCGCTTATAACCCTTTTCGCGCGCGTAATCCATGCAGGCCGTCAGCAGACGCTGCCCGATCCCCTTGCCCCGTGCCTGCGGAATCAGCAGGAACAGCCGCAGCTTGGCGGTTTCTTCATCCTGCCGGACACAGAAAACGCTGCCCAGGCGCCGGCCGTTCTGCTCCGCGATCCAGCCCCTTTCACAATCGGGATCGTGCTCGAGAATGAATTCCGACAGGATTCGCGCCACCAAGGCTTCGAAGCTTTCGTCGAATCCCTCCTCGCGCGCATAGACCATCCCGTGCTGTTCGATCAGCCAGCCCGCATCGCCAATGCGCATATCCCGCAAGCTCACATCACCCCGTGCGGCCAGCAAATCCCGCAACAGCTTGCATTGCAAGGATGAAAGCGCTAGCTGATCGCTGACAAAGGAGTGCCGGATCATGGGGATCAACACCGAACGCGATATCGAAGCCAACCTGCAGATCGGGCCGACCGATCATGGCATGGTACGGTTGTTCATCGAAGGTCAGGGCATCGAGATCCCGATGGATTTCGACCCCGAGGAAGCCGAGGAAATCGCCGAGGAAATCCGCGCGGCAGCACAGGCTGCGCGTTCGGTGAAACGCTAAATCCCGGGATCGCGCAGCGCCTGCAGCCGCCGCGCGGCATGGCTGGCGAACCTATGCGTCAGGACCTTGCGCCGGGGCGCGGCCAGTTTCGATTCCGGCCCCATGCGGATGATTTCCCCGCCATATGCGTCGGCGATCATCAACCCCGTTCCCCCCGGCAAAAGGTCGGTGGGAAAATCCGTGTCCACCGCCCAGAAATAACGGTCGCACCAGTCCAGGTAGCCCTGCCATTTGTTATCCGACTGGAAATCTGCGCGGCTCGACTTGCATTCGACCACCCAGATTTCGCCCTTCGGACCCAATCCCATCACGTCGACCCGCAACCCGCGCGTTGGCACGAATTCTTCGACCGAAACGAAGCCGTAACCGGAAAGCGCTCGCATGACGCCGCGCGCCAGAAGCTGGCCGGGTTGCAGGGCATCAAGCGGAATATGGCTGCCGGGGGTCATCCGGAAATCATGAACATATCATGAACAAAACACAAGTACCCCCGCATCAGGCGGCGGGACAATCAGATTATCCTATCGGCCTCCGGCCTTCTTGTCCGACGCTGTGTTATCGGCTTCCGAAAGTGCCTGTCCCGGCGACCCGGCGGGATGCCATTCAGTCTGATAGACGGTCTTGAAGTGGTCCTGCAAATAGGCGCCAAGCGCTTCGAACGTGCTGGAAAGCTTGGTGAATTCCTCTTGCCCAAGCACGAGAACGATACCGTCACTCAGGGCACGCACCGTGCCGAAGCGCGTCGATTCCCCCATGATCATCCGTTCGCCGAAATGTTCGCCGGGCCCCACTTCGCGGGTCACGTTTTCGCCCGTCTTCTCGTCGAAATAGCTGACCTCGAAGCGGCCGCTGACCACGGTATAGAATCCGTCAGAGCGGTTGCCCTTTTCAAACACCCGGTCCCCGGCGGCGTAATGCACGTATTGCGCCCCCTGTTTCCGGGGCACCTGCAGCGCGACGACGGACCTTGGGCGGATGCTGTCGAGCAGCCAGTTCAGGAACACCCGCAGCTTGGTATCGAAACCCGGCATGAAGCTCAGGTAATAGACCCGCCACAACAGCCAGGCGGCATAGCCGGAAATCTTGATCCCGAACACTTCCGCCACGCCCCTGCGCGCGCCAAGTGATGCCAGCGCACCGCGGCTCTTGTATTTGAACGGCCTGAGCGGTTTGCCATTGACCGCCGCATGGATGTTCCGCGCGATCTGGCTTGCTTCGCGCACCGCGAACTGGGCGGTGGGCGGCGCGAAATCATCACGTTCGCTAGCGTCGTCTTTCAGAGGGATGAGGGCACAATCGCCAAGCGACCAGACGTTTTTCCGCCCCTTGGCCCGCATCGTCCGGTCAACCGCGATGCGCCCGTGGGTCAGTTCCAGATCCATATCCAGAATGACCTGCGACGGCGCATTGCCGATGGTCGCGACGATCGTGCGGGTCGGAATGATGTCGCCGCTCGTCGTGACAAGACGACGGCCCGTCACCGAGGCGACGCCGGTATTGAACATCAATTCGATACCGCGTTTTTCAAGCTGCTTGACGGCATAGGCGGCAAGGCTTTCGGGCAGCTCGTTCAAAGCCCGGGGCGCGAATTCCACCGCGATCACGCGAATTTCCGACGGGTCGATATTGGGGTAATATTTCAGCGACCGGTCGATCAGTTCCTTCATCTCGCCGATGCATTCGATACCCGAGAACCCCGCCCCCACCACAACGAAGGTCAACGCCTCGCGCTTGACCTCGGGCAGGAAGGTCACGTCAGCATGTTCGAGCCGTTCGATGACATGGGCACGCAGGCGGCGGGCGTCTTCCAGCGTTTTCATCTTCAGCGAATGGTCTTCTAGACCTGGAACCCGGCTGAGATCGATCCGCGACCCCATGGCGATCACCAGATGATCATATTCGATTTCGGTCGGTCGGCGCTGTACGCCCTGGAAGACCGTGACGACCTGGCGGTCGAAATCGACGGAATGGATCGTCGCCTTACGCAGCCGCACCCCCTTGAGAAGTTCGCGCAGTGAAGTCACCGCGTGCATGCTGGTGATCGCGCCCGCCGCGACTTCGGGAAGAAGCGGCTGAAAGACGAAATAGTTTTCTTCGCTGATCAGCTGAATCTCGGCGCTGTCGCCAAAGCGTTTCCGCAGTTCGCGCGCGGCGTATAGCCCCCCGAAACCGCCGCCCAAAACAAGGAGTTTCTGTGTCACGCGCAATGCCCTTTCTGCGTTCGCGATCCTCCCCCTTGCGCCTTCCAATAACCGCAGCGATCAGGTTTGTCACGCTCAATCCCTAAAAAAAAAATCATATATTTCATACACTTAGGTGTATGCAACGGTATGCATTTCGGATTTAATCCTTTATCCTCAAGCTGATGCATGGGGGCGTGATCGGCGCGGCATGCTTCCAATTTTGGCTGGGATCGGGGCGGCATATACGGAAACGCGCGGCATTTTGCGTCCTCCGCGCCCTGCCCACTTGCCCACACGGTCGGGAAGACATAAGTAAAGCGCTGGCGGGTTCTGCT
>JAWVXM010000140.1:0-7020 GCA_033723255.1 Thalassovita sp. | reverse complement strand
CTGGCCATCGCGCCACTCGCAAGTGTGCCGGTGACGACTGCGACAGCGCAGTCAGTCACTAGCCCGGCAGACGATATCGTGATCTCTATCGGTCGCGGCGAACTGGTAACCATTCCAGGCGCAATGGCAGATGTCTTCATTGCCAATGACGCCGTGGCGGACGTCCAGATCAAATCACAGCGTCAGCTCTACGTTTTTGGTAAAGCAGGCGGCGAAACCACAATTTACGCGAGCAACTCTCGCGGTGATGTGATCTGGTCTGCCAATATCCGCGTCGGTTCGAACATCGACAGCGTCGATCAGATGCTGGCCGGCGCCTCGGGGGGCGATGCAGAACAGGCGCAGGTTCTGGAAGCCTACCGGATGTTTGCCAATTCCAAGGGCTGGATGCGGCGGATGGAAGAAGACATCAGCCGCGGCCTGTCTGCCGAAGCCGCGGTGGAAAAGGAACAATCCGCCGCCCGGTCCCGGCTGGGACAGGTGACCGACGCCTATCTGCGCGACCGGCTGCACGATCTCGATGACCTGTCGAACCGGCTGCTGCGGATCCTGACCGGGCAGGGCAAGGATACGGGCGCGGAAATGCCCGCCGACCCGATCCTGATCGCGCGCAATATCGGCCCGGCGGAACTGCTTGATTACGGCCGGTCCCTGAAGGGGATCGTGCTGGAAGAAGGGTCGGTCGGCAGCCATGCCGCCATCGTCGCCCGCGCACTGGCGATCCCGCTGGTGATTCATGCGGGCGGGGTGATCGCTGAAGCCCTGAACGGCAACCACCTCATGGTAGACGGCGATCAAGGCATCGTGCATCTGCGCCCCGACGACAACGTCGTGGCCGCCTTCCGCGACAAGATCGCGATGCAGGCGAAGGCACAGGAACGTTATGCCTCGATCCGGGACAAGCCTGCCACCACCAAATGCGGCAAGACAATTTCGCTGCACATGAATGCGGGCCTGATGGCCGACCTGCCCTCGCTTGAAAGCTCGGGCGCCGAAGGCGTCGGCCTGTTCCGCACCGAATTGCAGTTCCTCGTGCGCAACCAGATGCCGAAACGGTCGGAACTCTCGGCGCTCTATGCGCGGGTTCTCGATGCTGCCAAGGGCAAACGGGTGGTGTTCCGCACGCTTGATATCGGCTCGGACAAGGTCCTGCCCTACATGAAACCCCATGACGAACCCAACCCGGCGCTCGGCTGGCGGGCAATCCGGGTGGGGTTGGACAAGCCCGGCGTCATGCGGATGCAGTTGCAGGCGCTGCTGCGCGCGGCAAACGGCCGGCCGTTGACGATCATGTTCCCCTTCGTCGCGCAATACGAGGAATTCCGTGCAGCCAAGGCCGAAATGAACAAGGCGCTGGAACGCGAACGCATCCTCGGCCACGCCTTGCCGGAAAAGCTCGAAGTCGGGGCGATGCTGGAAACGCCGTCGCTCGCCTTCGCGCCGAACAAGTTCTACGAAGAGGTCGATTTCCTGTCGATCGGGGGCAACGACCTGAAGCAGTTCTTCTTTGCCGCCGACCGTGAAAACGAACGGGTGCGCCGCCGTTACGATACGCTGAATGTCAGCTTCCTGACTTTCCTGGAAGGGATCGTGAAACGCTGCGCCACCTCCGGCACGGCGCTCAGCTTCTGCGGGGAAGACGCGGGCCGCCCGGTCGAAGCGGTTTGCCTGGCGGCGATGGGGCTGCGCACGCTGTCGATGCGTCCGGCCTCGATCGGGCCGGTCAAGACTATCCTGCGCAGCGTCGATCTGGATGGGCTGCGCAAGGTGATCGAGGAATCCAGCCTGCGTGGCGACCAGTCGGTGCGCCCCGCCGTTCTGGAATACCTGCACAAGCAATCCTGACAATCACCTGCCGGGGTGTTGTCAGCGCCCGCCGGTCATGGGGGGCTTCGCCTTCTTGAGCGATATGTCCGTCGCCCTCTGGCGCAGATCCTCGATCAGGTGATCTTCCGGCGTGTCCGCCTCGATCGCCAGACGACGCAGGCGGAAATGCACATGCGCCATGTCCTGGTAATAACTGGTATAGGCATAATTTGTCGCCGCCCCCGCGACCGCCCCCAGAACCGGTACGGTTTGCGCCGCCAGTTTCTGCCCCAGAACATGGGCCAGTCGCGGCGCGACCCGCGCGATCAAGGCCTGCAACCCCGCGCCCTGCAGGGCCATGCGGGTGCTCAGGAATGCCAGGTCCGCGCTGTCGTCGAATTCCAGCGGCCCGGCAGAAGCGAAAACCCGCACGCAGTCGAATTGCACGTTTTCCGCCGCCGGGTCGAACCCCTGTTCCGCCGCCACGCCCTGTATCGCGCGCAGAAGAATCGTGGTGGTCACCGGCAATTCGGCCAACGCCGAAGGCAGGCCACCGAAACCGCCCGCCGCCCCCATCGCGGTTGTCACCGTGGTGTTGAGCCATCCCGGCTGATCGCCGATCATGCCGCGCGACCGGTGCGCCGCCTTCATCGACAGATTCAGCGCCTTTTCGGTCGCCACGTCGAGATTTGCGCGGATGTTTTCCGGCAGGCGATCCAGCAATTGGTCGGCCCGAGCCCCGATCAGGTTCAGCACCTGGATACCAAGCCCCCCGGCATCGCGGTAGCGCGTAGCCAGTGCCTCCATCTCGGTTTCGAGGTCCAGCAACTCCGCCGGCGCGTCTTCGATCAGCATCGGGCAATCTCTCCTGTCTGCAATAACAGATGGCAAGATCGGCGCGGGTTTCAAGCGTCGAAGCGCGTGACCTCGCCCTCGATGCCATCCCATGCACCGTCACGCAGCGCATATCCCAACACCCGTTCCGGGTTGGTCGGGGGCGGCATGATCACACCGTCAAGCTTTTCGAACCCGAAGCGGCTGTAATAGGGGGCGTCCCCGACCAGCATCACCCGATCCCAGCCTTCGGCCCGGCCACGCTCCAGACCCGCGCAGATCAAAAGACCACCCAGACCTTCGCCCTGCCGCGTCGGATGCACCGCCACCGGCCCAAGCAACAGCGCGGGCCTGCCGCCGACAAGCACCGGCCAGAACCGGATCGCCCCGGCCAGGATCCCGTCAGCGTCCCGCGCCACCAGCGACAGCGCCTTGACCGGGTCCACCCCGTCGCGCAACCGATAGGAAGACAGCGCCGTTCGGCCCGGGGCGAAGCACAGATCGTAAAGCGCCTCGACTTCCCACCAATCTTCGTCTGTTTCAGGTTCCAGCGTGTACAAGGGCGCCTCGATTTTCCCTTTGGCATTTGACTTTCGGGTGGAAACGCCCCTAGCACGGCGCTAGGTCTGACACAAACCACAATGGGCAGACGCGAACAGGAGACCCAGGGCAGATGTTTTATGAACCCAAGAACGGGCACGGATTGCCGCATAACCCGTTCAACGCCATTGTCACCCCCCGTCCGATCGGCTGGATCTCCAGCCGCAGCACCGACGGGCATGACAACCTGGCCCCCTATTCCTTCTTCAACGCCATCGCCTATACCCCGCCGCAGGTGATGTTCAGCTCGACCGGCAGCAAGGCCGATCAGACCAATGGCAAGGACAGCGTGGCCAATATCCGCGAAACCGGCGTCTTCGCGGTCAATGTCGTGTCCTATGCGCTGCGCGACGCGATGAATGCCAGCTCCGCCTCGCTGCCCGCGACAGTGGACGAATTCGCCCATGCCGGGCTGGAAAAGGCCGAATGCCGCACCATTCCCTGCTCCTATGTCGCGGCGGCCCCGGCGGTGCTGGAATGCAAGCTCTACAAGATCATCGACCTGGCAGGCGAATCCAACCGCATGGTGATCGGCGAAGTGACCGGCGTGCATATGCGCGACGACTGCATGAAAGACGGCATTTTCGACGTCACCACCTTCCAGCCGCTTGCCCGGCTGGGCTATCGTGACTATTCCGTGGTCGACAATCTGTTTTCGCTGGCCCGCCCTGACGACTGAGGCCGCGATGGCTTGCCTCGCCGGGCAAGCCGCGTAATCTGTCGCGGAATCAACGGGGAACGGACATATGGACACATATATCGGCGTCATCGGCGGGTCGGGCATTTATGATATCGACGGGCTGGAACAGGCGGAGTGGGTCAACGTTTCGGGCCCCTGGGGCGCACCTTCGGACCAGATCCTGACCGGTGTCTATGAATGCGTGAAAATGGCCTTCCTGCCGCGCCACGGACGCGGCCATGTGCATTCCCCTTCGACCGTGCCCTATCGCGCCAATATCGACGCGCTGAAACGGCTGGGCGTGACCGACGTGATTTCCGTTTCCGCCTGCGGGTAGTTCCGCGAAGAAATGGCGCCGGGCGATTTCGTCATCGTGGATCAGTTCATCGACCGCACCTTCGCGCGCGAAAAAAGCTTCTTCGGCACCGGCTGCGTGGCCCATGTCAGCGTCGCCCACCCGACCTGCCCGCGCCTGTCGGATGCCTGCCACATCGCGGCCAAGGATGCCGGGATCACCGTGCACAGGGGCGGCACCTACCTTGCGATGGAAGGCCCGCAGTTTTCCAGCCTCGCGGAATCCAAGCTCTACCGCGAAAACTGGGGCTGCGACGTGATCGGCATGACCAACATGCCCGAGGCGAAACTGGCCCGCGAAGCCGAGCTCTGCTATGCTTCGGTCGCGATGATCACCGATTACGACAGCTGGCACCCCCATCACGGCGAGGTGGATATTTCCGACATCATCGCCACGCTGACCGGCAATGCCGACAAGGGGCGCAGCCTGGTGAAACGCCTGCCCGCGCTGCTGGGCGGCGAACGCGCGCCCTGCCCGCATGGCTGCGACCGTGCGCTGGACTATGCGATCCTGACCGCGCCGGACGCGCGCGATCCGGACATGGTGGCCAAGCTCGACGCGGTGGCGGGGCGGGTTTTGTGACCCTTCCAAGCTCGTTGACCATTCCCTCTTGAAACCGTCTGCGCGCCTTGTCAAACCGACAGGTACAGATGTTTCAAGGAAAGGCCGACACATGGGGCAGCCCCAGAAAAACGTCAAGGATTACATCCGCACCATCGTCGACTTCCCGCATGAAGGGATCATGTTCCGCGACGTGACCACGCTGTTTGCCGATCCGCGCGGGTTCCGCATGGCGGTGGACCAGATGCTGCATCCCTATGCCGGGCGGCGCATCGACAAGGTGGTGGGTCTGGAAGCGCGCGGCTTCATCCTGGGCGGCGCGGTGGCGCATCAGCTCGGCACCGGCTTCGTGCCGATCCGCAAGAAGGGCAAGCTGCCGCACACCACGATCAGCGAAGAATACAAGCTGGAATACGGCGAGGCGATCGTCGAAATCCACGACGACGCGATCGAGCCGGGCGAAACCATCCTGCTGGTCGATGACCTGCTGGCCACCGGCGGCACAGCCGAGGCGGGGATCAAGCTGGTCGAACGGCTGGGCGGGCAGATCGTAGGCTGCGCCTTCGTGGTCGACCTGCCGGAGCTGGGCGGGCGCAGGAAGCTCGAATCGCTGGGCATGGACGTTCATACGCTGTGTGCCTTCGAGGGGCTGTAGAACCGAAAAGGCGCGGTCCTGCCGCATGGCTGCACAAGGTTCCCCCTGAACATTTTCGAACGCAAGAAGATTTGGGATTTCTGTTGAAACTCTCGCCTGAACAGGCAAGAAAGCGGGATGCGCAGAGGTTGCGCTCCGTTCTGTCCATGAAGGCCTGAAAGACCAGATGCGCCGATTGATCCTACCACTGTTCTTTGGATTGCTGGGGGCTGCCGTGCTGATCGCACTGGGCACCTGGCAAGTACAGCGCCTGCATTGGAAACAGGGTGTTCTGGCCGAGATCGAGGCACGCATCGACGCCGCGCCCGTTTCCCTGCCGGACCATCCCGAGCCCGAACGCGACCGGTTCCTGCCGGTTTCGGTGCATGGCACAATCCTGCCCCCAACGATCCGGGTTCTGGTCAGCCAGAAAACCGTCGGGGCGGGATACCGGTTGATCAATGCGATGGAAACCGATGACGGGCGCCGGATCCTGGTCGACCGCGGTTTCGTGCGGCTGGAAACCCTGCCCCCCGAACCGCCCTTTGGCGGCGTCACCGTAACCGGCAACCTGCACTGGCCGGAAGAACGCGACAGCTTCACCCCCGAGAATGACCGCGCGGCGAATATCTGGTTCGCCCGCGAAGTCGATATTCTGACAAAAGAACTGAACACCGAACCGGTGCTTGTGATCGCCCGCGAAACCTCAGCCGATGACGGGCCGGTCGTGCCGCTGCCTGTCGGGACCGAGGGCATCCCTAACGATCATTTCGAATACGCCGTTACATGGTATGGGCTTGCCGCCGTCTGGCTGGCAATGCTTGGCCTGTTCCTTTGGCGCATGTACAAGAGCACTCGTAACCCGCGAAAGGGAACCGATCTGTGAAATATATCTCGACCCGTGGCAAAGCGCCCGTCCTGAATTTCGAAGAAGCGATGCTGACCGGGCTGGCCCGCGACGGCGGGCTGTACCTGCCCGAAACCATCCCGACGATGAGTACCGACGAAATCGCGGCGCTGGCGGGGCTGAGCTATGAAGAAGTCGCGTTCCGCGTCATGCGGCCCTATATCGGCGACACTTTCACTGATGACGAATTCCGCGGCATCATCGCGCGCGCCTACGAAGGGTTCGGCCATGCCGCCCGCGCGCCGCTGGTGCAGCTCGACGCCAATCATTTCCTGCTGGAACTGTTCCACGGGCCGACGCTGGCATTCAAGGATTTCGCGATGCAGCTGATCGGCCAGCTGTTCCAGGCCTCGCTGAAACGGTCGGGCAACCGCGTGACCATTGCGGGCGCCACCAGCGGCGATACCGGATCGGCGGCGATCGAGGCGTTCAAGGGGCTCGACAACGTGGATGTCTGCATTCTCTTTCCCCACGGGCGTGTCTCGGAGGTGCAGCGTCGCCAGATGACCACACCGGCCGAAAGCAATGTGCATGCGCTGGCGATGGATGGGCATTTCGACGATTGCCAGGCCCGCGTGAAGGACATGTTCAACCATTTCGATTTCCGCGACGGGGTGCACCTGGCCGGGGTCAATTCGATCAAT
>JAWVXM010000139.1:0-7044 GCA_033723255.1 Thalassovita sp. | reverse complement strand
CGAGATGTTGATGGTGGCGGAGTCGATGAATCCATCTGTATAGAAAATGACATCGGTCGTTGCGCCATCTGCGTCGTCATCGAAAGTTATTTTGGCGCTGTCGCTGGTTTCGAGGAAGGACAGTCCGGCCACCATTTCCCAGGCATCCAGCGCCCAGCGAGCGACCTTTCTGCCGTCCGCGGTCAGCCCATCGAGATTCACGCTGATCGTGGTGCTGGAACTGGTATCGAATTTGTGCGCGTTCGTGCCCGCGTCTTCCCAGTATCCGTCGGTCAGGTAATTCGCCAGGTCATCGAGGGATCCGGTCGGAAGGGCGGCGGCGGTCGTATAGCCCGTTGCGGTTCCGTCAGCGGCGGACAGGGAATCCAGGGTCCGATCCGGGACGCTGTGCCGCAAAGGGTCGAATGTCTGGGAGGAAGAGCAGAGATAACACATAGTCTTACGCCAATATTACGAAACGTTGAGGGCTTGGAAAGTCGGGATGCCAGAAGCGTGCCAATGCTAATCGCGCGCAGATCGGGCCGGTGCGGGAGGACCATTGCACACGGATTGAACGGGTCTGAGATCAATCGGGAAAGCGGGCGTCATCGGTCTATTTTCTATTCCATCTCACTACAAGAAAACGGTCACCACCTCCATATAGTTTAGCAATTGTCTGTCAGAAAAATGACGCTTATGAGAGAATAGCGTGCCGCGCTTTCCCCCCTGCATGCGGCTGAGAGCGCACGGAACAGACCGTGGCATATCCCTTGCGTCAGCGTGATTAGTGCGGCACATGATCGGTTGCCGAAAAATCCGGAAGGCCGTGATGCATATTCTACTGGTCGGCGCCGGGCTGTCGGGTGCGGTCATCGGGCGCCAACTCGCCGAGGCGGGACATCAGATCACCATCGTGGATGCGCGCGATCATGTGGCGGGGAACTGCCACACGGAACGCGATTCGGACAGCGATGTGATGGTCCATGTCTATGGCCCGCATGTGTTCCACACCGATGATGAAGAGGTCTGGACCTATGTGAACCGTTTCGCGCGCTTTCAGCCCTATACCCACCGGGTCAAGACCACGAGCCGGGGGCAGGTGTTTTCGCTGCCGATCAACCTGCACACGATCAACCAGTATTTCGGCACGACCATGCGCCCCGACGAAGCGCGCGCCTTCATCAGCGAAAAACAGGTCGATGGGTCGATCAGTGATCCGCAGACTTTCGAGGAACAGGCGCTGCGTTTCATCGGCAGGGATCTCTACGAGGCATTCTTCAAGGGCTATACGATCAAGCAATGGGGCATGGATCCGACGGAATTGCCCGCCTCGATCCTCAAGCGCCTGCCGGTGCGCTTCAATTACGACGACAACTATTTTTCCCACAGGTTCCAGGGGATGCCGGAAAGCGGCTATACCGCGATGGTCGAAAACATGCTCGATCATCCCGGGATCACGCTGCGGCTGAACACCCGGTTCAGCCGCGACCGGCCGGGTGATTGCGACCACGTGTTTTATTCCGGCCCGCTGGATGGCTGGTTCGATTACGAACTTGGCCGGCTGGGGTACCGCACGCTCGATTTCGAACGCTTCAGCTATCTGGGCGATTACCAGGGCTGCGCGGTGATGAATTACGGCGATGAAACCGTGCCCTGCACGCGGATCACCGAACACAAGCATTTCAGCCCGTGGGAAAGCCACGAAGGATCGGTGCTTTACCGTGAATACAGCCGGGCCTGCGATCCGGGGGATATTCCCTATTACCCGGTCCGTCAGGTAAAGGAAAAAGCCCTGCTGGCCGATTACGTGGCGCTTGCCGAACAGACCGAGGGCGTGACCTTCGTTGGACGTCTGGGCACCTATCGGTATCTCGACATGGATGTCACCATCCGCGAGGCGATGGATGCCGCGCGCGGCTTCCTTGAGGCGCGCGAGGCCGGTGAAAAAGTGCCGGCGTTTTTCGCCAACCCGTTGTGACGGGGCTTTCGCGGATCACAAAGCGGCGATGATGAAGGCGAAGAGTTCGGGGTAACGGATGCCAAGGCGGGGTTCGGCGCCGTTGGTGTCGCCCTTTTCCACAAGCGCGTAATCGTCCGCCGAAAGCCCTTCGGCGAAGAAAGCGTCCTGCAGGTCCTGGGCGATAATGCCGACATGGTGCCGTGCGCCCGATCCCTTTTTCAAAACCGACTCCCGCCAGCGATAGCTGACGATCAGGCTGCGCAGTCGCTGTGCCACCCGCTTTTCGGCCGGGGTGAGAGGCGCGATATCCTGCTTTTCGCGCCGGTCCGAGGTCTGGATCACACCGTTGGTGGCATGGATGTCGTGGAACCGGGCGGTGGCGCTGCCCAGGTCCTGCGTGTCGTCGGCCCCGGGAGAGAGACCGGTCGCATCCGCCACCAGGTTGGTGGTCCAGCTGCTGCCATCGGGCGAGGTCTTGAGCGAAAAGGCGTTGTTTCCCGTCAGTCCCATTTCGGCATGGCCGGTCCAGGTGCTCTGGAACAGCAGTGACGCGGTGTCTGCCGCCGCCGCCTTGTTGATCTTCATCTGATGACCCGCCCCCGCATGGCCGAACAGGCTGGCGGGACTTTGCACCGACAACCGGTTGGTGGCGTCCGGGGTGGCCTGAATGCCCAGCTGGTCGAGTGTGTCGGGAAAGCGCACCATCACCACCCAGCCGGTCCCGTCCCAGACACGCATGTCCTGTGCCGTGATATCCCAGGCGCGCCATCCCGGCCGCGGCGTCAGGTAGACCCAGCCGGTGTCCTGCCAGCAGGCAAGATCGCCGGGGTTCCCAGCCCAGTCGCCGGTTGGCGATGCCCCGAGCGCGTAACAGGCCCCGGCGGTTGGCGTGGCCGGGGGCAGAACCGCATCGAATTCCGCCACCGCGAGCTGCACCATCACGTCCAGCATCTGCAGGGCTTCGTTATGGGTGACGTGCTTTTGCGCCTGCGCGGGCTGCAGATAGGGCAGGTCAAGGCGGGCGGAAAGGTCGGACATCGCGGTATCCTTATCAAAACAGGCTCTGTTACAGCGGAATTCGCCTTTGAAGGGCCTGTGAACCGTGGCGCGAGGATCTCAAGGTTTGATGAACGATGCGTGCGCAGGGGCATCGGCGTTTAGGATTGAAATCAATCTGTCTCCATTCTCCTCTCTTTTGTCCGAATTCGGCCCGGCCCTGTCCACGGGGCGTTGCCAGTCTGTCCCGGTGATGAAAAACGGGGCGGGCGATGCGGTTGACCTTCGAGGGACGGTTTGAAACGGGCGATCCGCTGCTGGATCACGACCTGCGTGATCTGCAGCTGATCAGCACGGATCAGGGTCTGTTTCTTTGCTCGATCAACGGCGTATCGGGCGGGGTTTCGGTGTTCCGGCTGACCGCAGACCGGTCGGACCTTGTGGACAGCAAACTGTATTCCTCGGCGACGCTGTATGGCGGGTCTGTTTGCCTTTGGGACGGGGAAACCACGCGCCTTTACCTGCACGGCAGCACGGAAAACCGGTTGTCCTTCTATGATCTGACTACGGCGGGGCTTTTGTCGGACCAGTACGGATACCCGGTGCCCGATGGCGCGACGGGCGGATTGCGCGCGCTGGCCTCAACCACCCTGCCGGGCGGGCAGGGCGTGCTTTACGGCATCTCTGGCGGCGGCCAGTTGCAGGGCTGGTCGCTTGGCGATGCAGGTGAAGCGATTGCCACCGTGGGTCCCGCCGGTATCGCGCATCCGTCTGACGCGTTGCTTGCCGTGGCGGGCGGCCGCGGGGGGCGGGTGCTTGTGGTGGCCGATGATGATCTGGGCGGTTTGGCCAGTTACCGGATCGATCCCGAAACCGGAGGGTTGAGCCGGGCAATGGCCCTGGGCAGGAATGATGGGGTGGCGCTGTCGGTGCCGACCGCGCTGGAAAGCTTCCGGGCCTATGGCCAAGACTGGGCGCTGCTGGCTGGGTCGGGCAGCGGGTCGCTGACGCTGTTTTCGGTGGCATCTGATGGCGTGATCGCCTTCCGGGATCATCTTGTCGAGACACGGGCCACCCGGTTTGCCGGGGTACAAGCGGTGGAGGTGATCGTTCTGGACGGGCGCGTTTTCGTGGTGGCCGCTGGCGAAGATGACGGTCTGAGCCTGTTCGGCCTGCTGCCCGAGGGGCGGCTGATCCACATGATCACGCTGGCGCATGACACCGGGTACGGGCTTGAAAATGTTACTGCGCTGGAACTGGCCGGGATAGGCGCCGCGTTGCAGGTTTTCGCCGCGTCCGGCACTACCGGCGGCCTGTCGCGTTTCACCCTGCCACTGAATGAACTGGGCGATATCCGCGCCGCCACGGACGGCGCGGCACAGGGCGGGGCCGGGGATGACGTGCTGGTGCAGTCCGCAGCGGGTGACCGGCTGACCGGGGCGGGCGGGGCGGATATCTTCGTGCTGCGCCAGCTGCCGGGCGGGGTGATCGTGACCGATTTCGCGGTGGGAGAGGACCGGCTGGACCTGTCGCTGTTCGACGGGCTGCGCAATGTCGGGCAGCTGGAATATGAGTCGCTGAGCGGCGGCGCGCGGCTGCGCTTCGGGGAGACCACCATCACGATCCGCAGCGCCGATGGTCGGGCGCTTGGGCTGTCCGATATCTGGCGGTCGGGGTTTTCCTGGCCGGACCGGTTCGGGTTGGGCGACGTGTCTTCCGACGGGGCGATCTATGGCGGCGACGTTTCCGAACAGCTGACCGGCACCGGCGCGGATGATCGGGTGCTGGGCATGGGCGGGGATGACCTCATCGACGGTCGGGGCGGCAACGATCACTTGGAGGGCGGGGACGGAAACGACCGGATTTTGGGTGGAACAGGGTCTGATACGATGTTTGGCGGTCTGGGGGTGGATGTTCTCGTGGCCGGGTCGGGAAACGACCACGGTGCGGGCGGGGCCGGGGATGATTCCCTTGCTGGTGATGCGGGCGATGATCATCTGCAGGGCGACACCGGAAACGATCAGGTCGGCGGCGGTGAGGGAAACGATATCCTGACCGGGGGAACCGGGCATGACAGCCTGACCGGCGATGCCGGCGCGGATGAGATCCGCGGCGGGGACGGTCAGGACAGTATCAGTGGCGGCGCGGGGCAGGACAGCCTTTTCGGGAATGCGGGTCGCGACACGCTTGCCGGTGGGACGGGCGATGACCTGCTTCGGGGCGGTCATGATCCGGATGTACTGACCGGTGGCGATGGGGATGACTGGCTGCGCGGCGGCGGCGGCGATGACAGCCTGACCGGCGGTGCGGGGCGGGACCGTCTGGGCGGTGGTGCGGATGACGATTCCCTGCGGGGGTACGGCGGCAGGGACCGTTTGTTCGGCGGTACCGGTGACGATACCCTGCTGGGCGATGGCCGAAAGGACCGGCTGAAGGGCGGTGCGGGTGATGATCTGATCGATGGCGGCAAGGCGCCCGACCTGCTTTGGGGCGGTCCGGGGCGGGACGTGTTCATCTTTCACGGCAGGCATGGCGATGACCGGGTACTGGATTTCGAACCCGGAACCGACCGGATCGACCTGAGCGAACTTGGCCGGCGGGGCGCCGACCGGCTCGGCGATCTGCTCATCGCCGATCACGGTGCGGACCTGCTGATCGATACCGGGGCGGGAACGATCCTGCTGCATGATCTGGCCCCGGCGGACCTGTCGGCGGACGACTTCCTGTTCTGATCCCGTGTCGGGGCGCAACCCGGTCGTCCACTCGGTGGTTGATCGGCTGCACCGCATATGACATTGGAACGCGTATGGAAAAGAACACCCTTTCTTCGTCGACGGTGATCGAGGCCGCGAACCGGGTTCTGATGATCGAATCCGAGGCGCTGCAGCTGCTCGCCGATCACATTCCTGCCGATTTCGAAGCCGTGGTTCGGCTGATCCTCGACACCCGGGGCCGGGTCATTGTGTCCGGCATCGGCAAGTCGGGCCATATCGGCAACAAGATCGCGGCCACTTTGGCGTCGACCGGCACGCCGAGCTATTTCGTGCATGCCTCGGAGGCCAGCCACGGCGATCTGGGCATGATCACCGAAGATGACATCGTTATCCTGATTTCGAATTCCGGTGAAACCCAGGAACTGGGCGATGTGCTGGCCCATACCCGGCGCTTTTCGATCCCGCTGATCGGGATTTCGTCGCGCGCCAACAGCACGCTGATGAAGGCCGCCGATTACAGGCTGCTGCTGCCGGCGGCGCCCGAGGCCTGCCCGATGGGATTGGCGCCGACCACGTCGACCACGCTGACACTGGCGCTTGGCGATGCTCTGGCCGTGGCCCTGATGCATGAACGCGACTTCCGGGCCGAACATTTCCGCACCTTCCATCCCGGCGGCAAGCTGGGGGCGCAGCTGTCGACGGTGGCGCAGCTGATGCATGGGGCGGATGCCCTGCCGCTGGTCCAGTTCGACACGCCGATGGATGCGGCCCTGCTGGAAATGACCTCCAAGGGGTTCGGCACCACCGGAGTGATGAAAGACGGGGCTTTGGCCGGAATCGTCTCGGACGGTGACCTGCGCCGCAACATGGCCCGGCTGATGGACAGCACCGCCGGCGAGGTGGCGACGCTGAACCCGGTCACGGTGCCGCCCGACATGCTGGCGGTACAGGCGCTGGCGCTGATGAACGAACGCAAGATCACCACGCTGTTCGTGGTCGAAGACAGCCGCCCGGTGGGCGTCCTGCACCTGCACGACCTGTTGCGCGCCGGCGTGGCCTGATCCGCTGGAACCGGACAGCCGGACAAAGAAAAGCCCGCCGTTTGGCGGGCTTTCGTGTTTCCAAGGATCGGGGCGGTTATTCGTCGCCCGGGATGATCCGGACGCCGCCTTTTGCGGCCGAAGAGGCCAGCATGGCGTAGGCCTTGAGCGCGGTCGAAACCGCGCGCGGGCGGTTTTCGGCCGGGGCCCAGGGCAGCGGGCCTTTCGCGTCGCGGCGCGCGTCCAGAACATCGTCGGCAACCGCCAGGTTGATGGTCCGGTTCGGGATGTCGATTTCGATCATGTCGCCGGTTTCCACCAGCCCGATCAGCCCGCCTTCTTCCGCTTCGGGGCT
>JAWVXM010000138.1:0-7051 GCA_033723255.1 Thalassovita sp. | reverse complement strand
CGCCCTCCGCCGCCGCCTTCAGCCGGCGCAGGATATCCGCGCGCGGGGTCAAAAGGTCGCTCAGCGAAATGGTGCAGAAATCGTGCCCCAGCGGCGCCCCGGCCCGCGCCGCCGCCCCCTGCAGCGCCGACACGCCGGGCGAACAGATCACCTCGACCCGGTGGGCGGCATCCGACACCCCGTGTTCGTCGGGGCCTCGATCCAGCAGTTCGAACACCAGAGCCCCCATCGCGTAAATCCCGGCATCGCCGGAACAGACAAGCGCCACGTTATGCCCCTCGGCGGCGCGTTCCAGCGCGTAACGGCAGCGCGCCTCTTCCCCGCCGAGCGGGAAATCCGACCGGGTCTTGCCCGCGGCCAGCGGCCCCAGCAGGTCGATATAAAGCCCGTAACCCACCAGTTCCTCGGCCTCGGACACCAGCTTCGACACTTCCGGCGTGCGCCAGGCGGCCTGCCCCGGCCCGATGCCGACGACGCTCAGCCGCCCGCGCGCCCGGCCCGGCATGTCGGTGATCGGTGCTTCAGCCCGCGACAGCGCACAGGTGCAATTGGCCGCCTTCCGCTTTTCCACCACCAGCGTTCCGCCCCCGGCCAGCGCGGCGCCTTCGGACACGCCGTGGCAGCCCACCTCGGCGAACACAACTTCGGACGGGTTCGGCACCGGCTGCACCTCCAGCTCTGCGGCGGAGAACAGCCGCAGCGGCACGCCCAGTCGCCGCGCCACCTCGTTCATCGCGGGTTCGTCCGCCTTCAGGTCGATCGAGGCGACACAGGCCACCGCCCCGGGCGCGATCCCGGCCTCCGCCAGCACCTTCGTGACCAGCGCCCACATCTCATCCGGATCGGCGTTGCGGGCACAGCCCAGCCCGAGAACATGGCGCTGCGGGCGATAGACCAGCCGGCTTTCGCCCGCATCCTCGGGCGCCTCGCTGACCACCAGCTCGACAGCGCCACCGTTGCCTTCGATGCCGAAGATGTTTTCGCCGGTGACCGAAACGCCCGCGCCCGACAGCAGCGCCGCCATCGCCGCCTTGGCATCGCCCGGGTTTTCCAGCCGGTAACCGGCGGGCGGTTCATCCAGCGCCACGCCCATCGCCACGTCCCCTGCCGTGGTCACCGCAGCAACAGACCCAAACGCCTCGGAGATGGTCTTGGCCAGCCGGTTCGCACCGCGATGCCCGCCCAGAAGCGGCACCACCACCGACCCGTCATCGGATACCGACAGCACCGGCGGCTCCGCCCGCTTGTCGCCCAGAAGCGGCGCAACGGCCCGGATCAGGATACCGCTGGCGCAGACACCGACCACCGGCACCGCGGCGGCGAACAGGTCGCGCGCATGATCCAGCGCGTTGGGAAAGAATGCGTCGGCCTCGGCGACGCGCCCTTCCCGGCCATGCAGTTCCGCGCCAATCGCCTCTGCGACTTTGCGGGCGGTCGCTTCGCCAGACGCGTTCAGCGCCAGAACAACGGGTCTCACAGCCATGGGTCATCCCCTTTCACCAACAGGATCATCGAAAAATACGGCGCCTTTTCGGGCGCCTCGGACAGCGGGCAGATCTGTTCCCCGGGCAGGCTGGCCCGTTCGACATAAACCGCCCGATCGGTCAACCCCAGTTCGGCGATCACGCCGCGGATCTTGGCCAGGTGCCGCCCCACCTTCATGAAGACAACGCTTTCGGCACCTTCGATCCGTCTCTTCAGCTCGGCCGCGGGCAACGGCCCCGGCAACACCGTCAGGCGTTCGTTGCGCGCGGCCAAGGGCCGCCCCGCCCGCGCCGCACAGGTCGTGACGCTGGTCACACCCGGCACCACCTCGACCTCGAAACGTTCCGACAGCCGCGCGTAAAGATACATGAAGGAGCCATAGAAGAACGGATCGCCCTCGCAGAGACAGACCACGTCCTCGCCCGCTTCCAGCGCCTCGGCGATTTCCGCCGCGCCCGCATCATAGGCCGCCTGCGCCGGGCCGCGTTCCACCGTCATCGGAACGTCCATGACGATTTCCCGCGCCCCTTGCGGGATCACCCCGGCAGCGATGGAACGCGCGAAACTGTCGGATCCGGCCAGCGCCGGATAGGCCACGACGCGGGCGCCGGAAATCAGCCGATGCGCCTTCAGCGTCATCAGCTCGGGATCCCCCGGCCCCAGCCCCACACCAAAAAGCTTACCCGCCATATCGCGCACCAAGCCCCTTCTTCTTGGCCCAAATACTCCCGCCGGAGGCGTCCCGCCCCTGCCGTCCGCTCATCGCTTGATCAGGCTCCACTGCGTTACCGGCATCAGCGGCCGCCAGCCGGTCAGCCCGCCCACCGGTTCGGCGCGCTGCACCTGCAGCTTGACCAGCTGCCCACCGAACTCGCCATGCAGCGCAACCAGCACCGCTTCGCTTTCCAGCGTCACCGCGTTGGCCACCAGCCGCCCCAGCGGGCGCAGCGCATCCCAGGCCGCCTCGAACACATCGCGGCTCAGCCCGCCGCCGATGAACACCGCGTCGGGCGCTTCGAGCCCCTCCAGCGCCTCAGGCCCCCGGCCGTCGATCAGCTGCAGCTTCGGCGTGCCGAGCGCCAGCGCATTGGCCGCCGCCATCGCCCGGCGGTCGGCGCGCGGTTCGATCCCGATGGCGCGGGCGTAACGCGCGCCGCGCATCCATTCCACCGCCACCGATCCGCAGCCGGTGCCGACATCCCACAAAAGCGCCCCGCGCATCGGCATCAGCTTGGCCAGCGTCGCGGCGCGCACCTCCTGCTTGGTCATGGTGCCGTCATGCTGGAACAGCGCGTCGGCCAGCCCTGGCACACGCGGCAGCAGCGCGGCATCCGTCGCGGCGATGCATTCCACCGCCAGCGTATTGAATTCCGGCACCTCGTGATCCCAGCCTTCGGCGATACCGTCGAAGCGCGCCTCTTCCGCGCCGCCCATGCTGGCCAAAACACTCATCTTCGATTTGCCGAAACCCCGCTCGGTCAGGAAGGCCGCGATCTGTGCCGGTGTCTGCGCCCCGGTGGTCAGGATCAGCAGCCGCGCATCGGGCTGGATGAAGGCGATCATCTGTTCGACCGGACGGCCATGCACGGTCAGCGTTTCGACATCCGCCAGGCTCCAGCCCATCCGCGCCGAGGCCAGCTGAAACGCCGACAGCTGCGGGTGATAGGTGATCTCGGACGGATCGATCGACCGCCCGATCCGCGCGCCCACGGAGAACCACAGCGGATCGCCGGTGGCCAGAACGACGACGCGCCGCCCCTTCATGGCTTTCAGCATGTCGATCAGCGCATCGAAGGGCGACGGCCAGGACAGGCG
This sequence comes from Thalassovita sp., assembly GCA_033723255.1. Taxonomy (GTDB): domain Bacteria; phylum Pseudomonadota; class Alphaproteobacteria; order Rhodobacterales; family Rhodobacteraceae; genus Thalassobius. Next base: position 3,751 of record JAWVXM010000138.1, on the reverse strand, counting down.
TTCGGCCTTCACACCACCCGACAGGTCGTGATGCCGGTCGCCGCCGACGATCACCTCGGCCGCCTCGACCACCGCGCGGGTGGCGGGCAGCAGCCCGTCCATCCCGTCTTCGCCGATTCCGACGATATGCAACCACGGTTCAGCCATTGGTCGTTCCTTTCTCCTCGGGCAGGCCCGCCGCCAGCGCGTTCACCGCCGCCGACGCGATCGCCGACCCGCCGCGCCGCCCCCGCAGCGCTACGAAATCACAGCCGCGCGCGTTGGCGGACAGTTCCGCCTTGCTTTCCGCCGCGCCGACAAACCCCACGGGGAACCCCAAGATCAGCGCCGGTTTCGGCGCACCTTCGTCGATCAGTTCCAGCAGGTGAAACAGCGCCGTCGGCGCGTTGCCCACGGCAACCACTGCGCCTTCCAGCCGGTCAGCCCACAATTCCACCGCCGCGGCGGACCGGGTATTGCCGATCCCCGCCGCGATCCCCGGCACCCGCGAATCGTTCAGCGTGACCACCACCTCGTTTTCCTTGGGCAGGTAGCGGCGGATGATCCCAGCACCGACCATTTCGCAATCGCACAGGATCGGCGCACCGGCGCGAAGCGCGTCGCGCCCCGCCGCGTAGGCACCTTCGGAAAAGGCCAGCCGGTCGGCCACCTCGACCATGCCGCAGGCGTGGATCAGCCGGATCGCCAGGGCCTCCATTCCCGGCCCGAACCGGTCCAGACGTGCCTCGCTGCGCACCGTCGCAAAGGATTGCGCGTAGATCGCCGAGGGGTTCTTTTCATAAGGGCGCATGGCGCGCGTTCTCCGTTGGGGCCCGATCCCCGGATCGGGAAGGGGCGAAGGGATCACGAAGCCCGGCAGGGCTTCGCGGCCGGATCAATGCCGATGCCTGCGCGCGCTTTCCGGGCCCAGCGGGTGATCCGCGTGGGGATATTCCGGATGCGCATGATCGTGATCATGATGGTGGTGATGGTGCCCATGACCATGATCATGCCCGTGATGGTGATGGTCATGATGATGGTGGTGATGCCCCATCTCCAAACGGCATTCGCCGGTACAGAACGCGTCGCACAGGCTGCAATCGGCCACGTTCGATCCCGGTGCGCTGGCGCCCTGGCCCTCGACATGGTGGTGATGGCTTTCCTGCACCGCGCCGCGTTCGGCTTCGAACCCCAGAACCTCGACCCGGTATTTGCACATCACGCAGGTCGGCGGCGGCACGTCGGCAAAGGCCGGATGGCCCGCGCGTTCGGCCGCGCTGATTTCCACCGGGGCCTGCCCTTCGATGGACAGGACCTGCGTGCGATAGACGCAGGTTCCGCAATTTGGCAGTGGCGTATCGCCGAGCTGTTCGGTCACCCGTTCGGCGAAGGTTTCCAGAACCTTCGGATGATCGTTCAGGTAACCCGCCTTGACGAATTCGATTTCGGGATGCTCCGCCGCAACCTTGTCGGTGAAGCCATAGATCCGGTCGATCAGGATGCCGGTGAACAGGAAATAGGGGAATACGATCACCCGCTTGTAGCCCAGTTTCACCACGTGGTTCAGGCAAGGTTCGACCAGCGGGAAGGTGACGCCGGAATAGCCCACCTCGCACCAACCGAAGCCCATGCCTTCCTGCAGCAGGCGGGCGATCTTGGACACGTTGGCATTGGCGTCCGGGTCGGATGCACCGCGCCCGATCACCACCAAGCAGGTGTCGTGCAGCGGCACCTCGCCCAGCTCGGCATTGGCACGATCCACCGCGTCGCGCACCCGCGCGCCGGCAGCGGCGACCATCTTGGGGTCGACGCCCAGTTCACGCCCGTAGGAAACCTCGATCCCGTGCTTGGCGGCATAGGTGTTCAGCACCGTTGGGATGTCGTTCTTGGAGTGCATCGCGGCAAACAACATGCCGGGCACCGCCAGGATCCGGTCGCAGCCCTTTTCCCGCAACCGGTCCAGCCCGTCCCGGATCACCGGGTTGGCGAATTCCAGGTAGCCGTATTCGGTTTCCCAGTCGGAGGGGAGCAGCGCCGGCAGCTTTTCGGCCAACACGCTGAATTCGTCCACGGCCGCCTGGCTGCGCGAGCCGTGACCGCAGATCATCACACCGATTTTCGCCATCGCTCAGACTTCCTGAAGCTCTTCTTCGGCCTCTTCGGCCTCGTCCGCTTCCGCCTCGGTTTCGGCCTTGCCCTTCAGCCCGGCCCAAAGCCCGATCGCGATGGCCGCACCGATGGCGACACCCGCCAGCCAATGACCGTGCCCGGCGACTTCGGCCAGATGACCCGGATGCGCGGCAGCCTGACCGGCCCAGAACAATCCCAAGAATGCGTAGAAAGCTTTCATACCTCTCCCCTTTTCAACATCTCGAAGAGAGAATGCCCGGATTGGGCACCTGACGACGCCTGCCCTGATCCCCTGTTTGGGTCGATCGCGCAAGCCCACCTCTCCGGCCCCGGTCGGGGCTTCGTCGGGAAACAAGTATAATCGCCCCGCCCCCATTTTTGCAATTGCAGAAACGTCGCGGCGGTGGCCGATTCCGACCTCCGCCACGGGGATAGCGACCTACAGACGGGTAATTCTGCCCATGTCCCCGGTCCGATCTTGTGCTTTCACCGAGAATCCGCTTTCTCTGCGCGCAAAAGGGAACGCGTCAATGACAAGCTGGATCACCATATGCGACACCTGCAAACGCGACGGGTGGGATGCCGAAACCGCATCCTGCACCGATGGCGAAGCCCTGGCGGAACGGGTCGAGACTTTGGCAAAGGATGTCAGCGGGATCAAAACCCGGCGCGTTTCCTGCCTGATGGGGTGCAGCCACGGCTGCAACATCGCCATCCAGGCCGAGGGCAAGCTGGCCTATACTCTGGGCCGGTTCGAACCGGGGGAAGAGGCGGCGCAGGCAATCGTGGATTATGCGATGCTGCATGCGACGAGCGACACCGGCCAGGTGCCCTACCGGCAATGGCCGCAGGGGGTGAAGGGGCATTTCGTGACCCGCCACCCGCCGCTGCCCAAGGAGGGCTGACATGACCCGGCCGCAGCGCGATCACGGCGGAGGTATCGATGCGGCTGCAGCGCGTTTCGGCGGCGCGCGCAAGGATTGGATCGACCTGTCGACCGGGATAAACCCGGTGCCCTATCCTGTTTCGGGCATTCCCGTGGACGCCTGGACCGCCCTGCCCGACAGTACGGCACAACAGGCGCTGATCGAGGCCGCGCGGGATTTCTGGCGTATTCCAGACGGCGCCGCGATCCTGGCGGCACCGGGGGCGTCTTCCCTGATCGCGCGCATTCCGGCGCTGTTGCCGCCCGGCACCGTCGACATCCCTGCGCCCACCTATAACGAACACGCGGCGAGCTTCGAGGCGGCGGGTTGGCGTATTTCCGGCGACGGCACGACCGCGCGGGTCATCGTCCACCCCAACAACCCGACAGGGCACTGGTACGGGGACGAATCGGACGGCTTCGACCTGCACGTGATCGATGAAAGCTTCTGCGACGTGGCACCGGAAAAGTCCCTGATCGACCTCGCCACGCGCCCCGGCACATTGGTGCTGAAAAGCTTTGGCAAATTCTGGGGGCTGGCCGGGCTGCGGCTGGGCTTTGCGATCGGGGATCCGGGGATGATCGATAGGCTGACCCGGATGCTGGGCCCCTGGCCGGTGGCAGGCCCGGCGCTGACCATCGGAACCCGGGCCCTGGCCGATGATGCCTGGGCGGTGCGAACCCGCAGTCGGCTGACCGATGACACCGCCCGGCTGG
>JAWVXM010000137.1:0-7086 GCA_033723255.1 Thalassovita sp. | reverse complement strand
TCGGCCTGAACCGTTTCGGCCTTGACTAGCATCAGGTTGCAGCCACGGTTCAGCATTCCCAGATGAGACGCCAGCTTGACGCTGCGCATCTGGAACAGGTTGGCGAAGAGGCGCCCGGTGATCGGGTGGCGGTCATACTGCAAATGCTCGCCCAGCACCTTGTCGGCGATATCCGGGCGCAATTCCTCGAAATCGGTGGGGCGATCGACAATGCCGCGCCAAGGGCTGCGGATGAATTGGGAAAACCCCAGAACCTGCAGTCGCGGATCCAGATGCCAGGGGCGCTTGTGCATCGACAGCGCCCAGCTTTCGGCGTTGCGGACCACCACCACGACGAGGAAATCCCGCGGGATCGCCGGCATCCGCGGCGCGGCATGTTTCCATCCCAACGCCTCAGTCCGGTCGATCTGAACATTCTTCTCGATCAGTTTGCGCACGAGGTTGGTGGCCGAGGCCCGTTCGCCGATCACCTGGAACTGCGTCAGCGGCAGGTCGTTCACCCGGCGCAGCACGGTCCCCGTTTCGCGGAATTCTTCAAGAAGCTTGGGGCGGGGGGTCTGGTTCACTGTGGCTTTCCTCTGTTGAGGGCAACCATATTTTATTTCTCAAACCCCTTCAAACTCGTTAGGACGGATGGTGAAAAGGGTTCCGGGCAAACCGGGACGGGATCAAGGCGAGTGAGGCAATGCAATCGACTGTGGCCGTTGTCACCATGGTGCGTGACGACCTGTTTTTCCTCGATATCTGGCTGCGCTATTACGGTGCGCTATTCGGCCGCGAAAACCTCTACGTGGTCAATCACGGCCGGGGCGAGGAGGTGGCCAAACTGGCCGAGGGCTGCAACATCATCGGCCTTCCCGGCGATCCGCACAAGAATTTCGACATGAAGCGCTGGCGGCTGCTCAACGGTATCGTTGCCGGGCTGAAAAGCTATTACAAGCATGTCGTCGTCGGCGACGTGGATGAAATCCTGGTGATCGACCCGGAAAAGGGAAAGACGCTGCTGGAATTCCTGCAGGGACGCCGCGGCGGTCGGGTGTTGACGCCGCTGGGCCTCGAGGTGCTGCACCTGATCGATATCGAAGCCGACCCGGTCACCGATCACGTATTAGGCCCGCGCCGGCACGTCCGCGTGGCGCCGCACTATTCGAAACCCTGCGTGATCTCGACCGGTACCAAGATCGCCCGCGGTGGCCATTACACCCAGTTCCCCGAACTGATCGCGCCGGAAAGCCTCTATCTGTTCCACCTGAAATTCTGCGATTTCGGCGAATATTCGGCGGCGATGAACCGGCGCAACGCGGTGACGCAAGAAATCGGCACCGGCATCGAGGACACCGCGATCGGGCGACACTGGTTTGCCTCGGAACGCGGCGAGGACCGGGCGCTGTTTGAAGGGTTCGCCCGGATGCAGATGGAGGACGGTTTCGATATGTCCCGATATCGCCGTCACATGCAGAAGACGTTCAAGCCGCGCGGCGACACCGGGTTCTATGAATTCGACCGGCCCGACTATGACCGGCTGCACCTGCTGCCGGACCGGTTCAGCGGGATTTTCTAGCTCAGGAACGTCATCAGCGCCGTGGCGGTTTCCCCCGGCGCCGTATCGGGGAAGAAATGCCCGCCCGGGATGCCCTGTGCCTGCATGTCGCTGCAGCGATCCGCCCAGGTGGCGGGCACGTCATAGGCGCGGGCCATCGCCCCGTCGGCGCCATATAGCACCAGCGTGGGGCAGGTGACGCGGCGGTCCAGGTCGGCCGCGTCCAGCGCGAAATCCACCTCGATCGCGGCGCGGTAATCGTTGCACATGCCGCGGATCGTGTCCGGATCGCGCCACGCTGCGCGATAGGCAGCCATCTGCTCGGGGTCGAAATCCTCGATCTTTGAGCCGCCCCATCCCAGCAGGCAGGTTTCGAAATAGTAATCCGGATCGGCCCCGATCATGGTTTCGGGGAAGGGTTCCGGCTGGGCCAGGAAGAACCAGTGGTAATAGGCCTTGGCCACCTGTTGGCTCAGCTGGTCCAGCAACAGATGCGTCGGCACGATATCCATCAGCGTCAGCGACAGGATCCGGTCGGGAACATCCAGCGCCATCCGGTGCGCCGTGCGCGCACCGCGATCATGCCCGACGAGGTGAAACCGGTCAAAGCCAAGACGTTGCATCAGCCCGGCCTGGTCCTTGCCCATCTCGCGAAAGGAATAATCTGCAACCGCCGCGGGTTTCGACGATCCGCCATAGCCGCGCAGATCGGCACAGACCACGGTGAAGCGCTGCGCCAGAACCGGGGCGATCGCGGCCCACATCGCGCGCGTCTGCGGAAACCCGTGCAGCAACAGCGCCGGCGGCCCTTCGCCGCCGATCTCGTACGCGATCTCCGCGTTATCGACCTCGATCCGGCCCGTTTCAAACCCGTCCAATCCAGTTCCCCTTCTTCTTTTCGAAAATATCCCGGGGGAGGGGCCCGCAGGGCGGCGGGGGCAGCGCTCCCACCACTTCGCCGTTCAGGCGAAGCCCCCTTCGGATCACCCCTGTTTCGTCAGCGCCTCGAGAACCCGGGCCCAGCTGCGCATGCCCTTGTGGAAGCTCTTAAGGTCGTATTTTTCGTTCGGGGAATGGATCTGGTCGTCGTCATTGGCATAGCCGATCAGCATCGAATCCAGCCCCAGGATCGTCTTGAAGAACCCCGCGATCGGGATCGATCCGCCCATGCCGACGAACACCGCTTCGCGGTTCCATTCATCCGACAGCGCGGTACGGGCGGCTTCGAATTCGGGCCGTGCGATATTCATCACCGAGGCGGGCGATCCTTCGAGATCCTGATCCCAGATCACCGTGGCGTCGGTCGACAGCCGGTCCTCGACATGCTTGCGGATCTTTTCACGCAGATCGTCGGGATCCATGTCGCCGACCAGCCTGCAGGTGATCTTGCAATGCGCCTCGCTCGGGATCACCGTCTTCGACCCGGCGCCGTTATAGCCGCCCCACAGCCCGTTGACTTCCAGCGTCGGGCGCGCCCATTGCTGTTCCAGCGTCGAATAACCCTTTTCGCCATGTGCCTCGCTGTAGCCGACCGAGCCCAGGTATTCGGCTTCGTCGAAGCCGCAATTCTGCCATTGCTTCAGCTGCTCCTCGGGAACCTGGTGCACGCCGTCATAGAAACCCTCGACCGCGACCTTGCCGGTTTCCTCGTCATAGAACGACGCGACGATGCGCGACAGTTCACGCAGCGGGTTCAGCCCGGGACCGCCGTAGTGGCCGGAATGCAGGTCGATGCGCGGGCCGACGATGGTGAATTCGTCCTTCAGCATGCCGCGCAGCTGCGACGCGATCGACGGCACGCCGCGCGACACCATGGAGGTGTCGCAGATCAGCGCCAGGTCCGCCTTCAGTTCCTCGGCATGTTCTTCCATGAACGGCACCAGCGAGGGCGAGCCCGATTCTTCCTCGCCCTCGAAAAAAAAGGTGATCTTGCAGGGCAGGGATCCGTGCTCGGCTTTCCAGGCGCGGCAGGCTTCGACGAAGGTCATCAGCTGACCCTTGTCATCCGATGCGCCGCGGCCGCGGATCACCTTTTCACCGTCGACCTCTTCCAGCGCGGGATCGAACGGGTCGCGGTTCCACAGGTTCAGCGGATCGACGGGTTGCACGTCGTAGTGGCCGTAAAACAGGATATGCGGTCCCGGTCCGTCGATATGGCCCACGACCATCGGGTGGCCCGGGGTGGGGCGTTTTTGCGCATCAACGCCAATGCTTTGCAGGTCGGCAACCAGCCAGTCCGCAGCGGTCTGGCAGTCGTCCTTGAAAGCGGGGTCGGTCGAAATCGAGGGGATGCGCAGCAATTCCATCAGCCGTTCGGTGGCGGCGGGAAGTTCCTGGTCGATTCGCGACAGAACATTTTCAAGCGACATGGGGGCTCCTGTTGGTTATAGGCACGGCGGGCACGTACACGGCCCGGCTTCTCGCGTTGGCATGCTTGATGCAAGTCAAGGAAAGCACAAGCGTCAATTTGTTACCTGTTGCCGCGTGCTTGCCCAATCTATAAAGAATTATTGAATATGTCCGTTTCGGATATGATGGTGTGCGCGCCGCATTTGTCGAGCAAGCAAGGAAGGACCAGACAGTTGGATTACACGGCCAAGCTTGATGAAGCCCTGAACAAGTTGCACGAAGAGGGGCGCTACCGGACCTTCATCGATATCGAACGGGAAAAGGGCAACTTTCCCCATGCGGTATGGACCCGGCCCGATGGCGGCAAGCAGCCGATCACGGTCTGGTGCGGCAACGATTACCTGGGCATGGGGCAGCACCCGGTTGTCCTGGCGGCGATGCACGAAGCGATCGACGCCACCGGCGCCGGCTCGGGCGGCACCCGCAACATTTCCGGGACCACCGTCTATCACAAGCGGCTGGAGGCCGAGCTGGCCGACCTGCACGGCAAGGAAGCGGCGCTGTTGTTCACCAGCGCTTATATCGCCAATGACGCGACGCTTTCGACCCTGCCGAAGCTGTTCCCGGGCCTGATCATCTATTCCGACGAACTGAACCACGCCTCGATGATCGAAGGCGTGCGCCGCAACGGCGGCGCCAAGCGGATCTTCCGCCACAACGACGTCGAACATCTGCGCGAATTGCTGGAAGCCGACGACCCGCAGGCGCCCAAGCTGATCGCCTTTGAATCGGTCTATTCGATGGACGGCGATTTCGGGCCCGTAGAGGCGATCTGCGATCTGGCTGACGAATTCGGTGCGCTGACCTATATCGACGAAGTGCATGCCGTGGGTATGTATGGCCCGCGCGGCGGCGGCGTGACCGAACGCGACCGGCTGGCCCATCGCATCGACATCATCAACGGCACGCTGGCCAAGGCCTATGGCGTGATGGGCGGCTATATCGCCGCCTCGGCCAAGATGTGCGATGCGGTACGGTCCTATGCGCCGGGTTTCATCTTCACCACCTCGCTGCCGCCGGCGGTGGCGGCGGGCGCCGCGGCCTCGGTCGCGCATCTGAAGACCGATCAAGCGCTGCGCGATCAGCACCAGACCCAAGCGAAGATCCTGAAGACCCGGCTGAAGGCCCTGGGGCTGCCGATCATCGATCACGGATCGCATATCGTGCCAGTCATCGTCGGCGATCCGGTGCATACCAAGAAGATGTCCGACATGTTGCTGGATCAGTTCGGAATCTATGTGCAGCCAATCAATTTCCCGACCGTTCCGCGCGGGACCGAACGGCTGCGTTTCACGCCGTCGCCGGTGCACGGGCCCGATGATCTGGACAAGCTGGTGCGGGCGCTGGACGAGCTTTGGTCGCATTGTGCGCTGAATCGTGCCGAAATGAGCGCCTGAAACTACATCTGGTTTGAAAACTCTTGCCATATGCTAGGCTGACCTAAACAAAAGATCGTGTTCGAATCGTGTTGTTCGGTATGCGAATCAGCAAATAGGGCAGTGGGGATGATCAGGCGAAAAGCACCGAAGGTGTCGGGCGAGGTGGACGCGGGCCCCAAGGGGTTTGACGACTTCGAAATGCGCCTGGGCGACGTCATGCGTGGCGAACGCGCCACCATGGGTAAATCCCTGCTCGACGTGCAGCGCGAGCTGCGCATCAAGGCCGCCTATATCGCCGCCATTGAAAATGCAGACCCTTCGGTCTTCGACACGCCCGGCTTCATCGCCGGGTATGTCCGTTCTTATGCCCGCTATCTCGGCATGGACCCGGAAGAGGCGTTCAACCGCTTCTGCGACGAAAGCGGTTTCTCCACCGCACACGGCATGTCCGCCGAAGCGTCAAGCCGCAGGCAGGCAAAGGAAGTGCCGCTGCCCGCGATGGGCGGACGCGATCCGTTCAATGCACCGACCACGCCCTTCGCACCGGAAAAGGAAGGCTTCTTCGCCCATGTCGAACCGGGCGCGATCGGATCGGGGCTGGTTCTGCTGATGTTGATCGGCGGTATCGGGTTCGGCGGTTGGACGGTTCTGAACGAAATCCAGCGGGTGCAGTTCGCGCCGGTGGAAAACACGCCGGACGTGCTGGCCGATCTGGACCCGCTGTCGACGGGATCGGGCGCGGCAACCGAAATCGCGCAGGGCAACAGCTTCACGGCCCCGGCCGAGGCGCTGGACCGGCTGTACCGCCCGCAGGCGCTGGACGTGCCGGTGCTGGTGGCGCGCGATGCACCGATTTCCACCCTGAACCCCGCAACCGTGGGCAGCTTCGTGCCGGACACGCCGAACCGTTTCGACGAGGTCTTCGCCGATCCCGAACCGGTGGTACAGGTGGCCGAAGCGGAACAGGCGTTGCCGCAGGTTGTCGAAACCCTTGGCGATGGTGTCACCGTCGTTGCCGCCCGCCCGTCCTGGGTGCGGGTGCGCGCGGCCGACGGCACCGCCGTTTTCGAAGGCATCATGGAACCCTGCGACACCTATACCGTGGCGCATACCGAACAGCCGCATACGATCCGCGTTGGCGACAGCGGTTCGATCTATTTCGCGGTGGACGGCAAGACGCTGGGCCCGGCGGGCGCGCGCGGGTCCGTCACTTCGAAACTGCCGCTGTCGGTCGATCATCTGACCGCGACCTATGCGGTGGCCGATCTGAGCGCCGACAACGACATGGCCAAGATCGTCGCCGATCTGCGTGGCGAAGCGCCGGAACCGTTCTGCCAGAACCTCGACTGAGGCGCGAAACATCGTCCTGAACATCGCCAAAGCCCATCGGACCGTTGAAGCGGGCAGGGCGATGACCTATGTCCAGACTGCAATTGCAGAGGGTTTGCTTCCATGTCGCTGAACCACGTCCGCCCGTGGCGCAATATCTATCGCCGGGAAAGCCGCAAGATCCATGTCGGCAACGTGCCGGTCGGGGGCGATGCGCCGATTTCGGTGCAGACCATGACCAACACGATCACCTCGGACGCGAAGGCCACGATCGTGCAGGTGCAGCGCGCCGCCGAGGCCGGGGCGGATATCGTGCGCGTCTCGACGCCGGACGAGGCTTCTACCCGCGCGCTGAAAGAGATCGTGCGCGAAAGCCCGGTACCGATCGTGGCGGACATCCATTTCCACTACAAGCGCGCCATCGAGGCG
>JAWVXM010000136.1:0-7119 GCA_033723255.1 Thalassovita sp. | reverse complement strand
GATGCTGATGGCGGGCGCCAGCGCGGTCTTTCCCTACGTGGTGTCCAAGGGGCTAGCCTTCGCGCCCGCTTCGGACGGCGGGGCGCTGGCGCCCGGGATGCTGCCGTTCTGGACCGCGCTGGCGGCCTATGCCCTTGCCGGGGAAATTCCCGGCCCACGCCGCCGGATCGGGCTGGCAACGATCCTGACCGGCGCGATGGTCGTCAGCCTGTGGCAGATTCTTTCCGGCGCGGATGGCGGCGCCTGGAAGGGCCACCTGATGTTCCTGACCGGCTCCGCGCTCTGGTCGGTCTATTCCGTCATCTTCCGGCAAAGCGGGCTCAGCCCCCTGCACGGTCTGGTCATCGGGCTGTTCTGGGGCACGCTGCTTGTGACACCGCTGCTGTTCGCGACGGGCAATGTGAGCTTCGCCACCGCCAGGGTGGGCGATATCGCCGTCATGATCGTGCTTCAGAGTTTCATCATCGGCATCCTGGCGATGTTCCTGTTCGGCTACGCGGTGCAGATTCTCGGGGCCGCCGAAACCGCCGCCTTTGGCGCGCTGACCCCGATCCTTGCCTTGATGGGCGGCGTGGCTTTCCTGGGCGAAACCGTGACAGTGCTGAAGGTCTTCGGCGTCGCACTTGTGGCGATCGGCGTGTTCCTCGCTTCGGGGGTTCTGAGCAAAGCCCGGCCGGTAGCAGCATCCTGACACCGGCGCGCGAGCGAGGGGGCGCGGAAATCAGCGGGCAGGCCAAACCAATCAGATGGTGATTCCCCGGACAAGGGACCCCCACCGCCATGACCGGATGTCCAATCAGCCCGGAGCGGTTCGGAACGCCGCGCAGCCCAGAAGCGCCGCCGCATCATCCAAGATGACGCTGACCGACAATCCCGTCACCCCTGAGGGGCAGGAAAAAGCCCTATGGAATTGTCCAACGGCCCGGGTCGCGAACAGTTCCCGGGCGATGCTTCCGGCAAAGAACACACCCGCGCGCGGCAGGTAAAGTTGCGCCATCTCGCCACTGATAAGACCGATCAGCCTTGCGTAGAGATCCGCGATTCCCCCGGCGACCGGATCTGCCGCGTGCTGCGCTGCGATAATCTGCTGCGCGGATATCCGGTCAGCGCCGGAAATCAACCCGTAAAGGCGTGACAGGCCACGACCTGAAAACAGGTGTTCGATGGTTGGGAAATGGGCGGATAACCCGGCTTGATGCGTTTCCAGCTCCGCCGCCACCACCTGCGGCAGGCTGGCATGCCCGGCCTCCACCGTCAGGCAGACGGGTGCGCCGTTTACATCCGCCACGGGGCTGACATTGAACCCCGTGCCGATCCCGATGACCAGGTATTGACGTTGTATTCCCGGCGGGACGGGATGATCGATCAACCGTGTCAGCCTGTCGCTGGGTAAGCGCGGAACGGCATATCCTAACGCGGCCAGATCGTTGATGATCCAGACATCGTCACATCCCACAAGGCTGGCTAACCCTGCCGCTTCGAAACGCCAAGGCCGGTTGGTCAGCCGTGCCGAATGAATTTCGCCCGGCCCGGCCACGGCCAGTACCATTTCCCGAACGGGCGTAGCGATATCTTGCAGGTAGGTTTCTATCAGCTGTTCCGGCGACGCGAATTCATCATTGGCGTAGCGGCGCAACGTGTCCGCCTGAACCTCGCCGTTCATGCTGAGGGCGAAACGGGAATTGGTCCCGCCGATATCCGCAACCAGACGCATGTGAACCATCCTAAATCCGGTTTATGCGCGGCGGGGCCTGACACCCCGCCCATTTACAGTACAAGCGCCACGATGATCGGCGCCAGAATACTGGTCAGGATCGCGTTCAGCGCCATGCCGATCCCCGCGAACGTCCCGGCCAGTTCATTGACCTGGAAGGCCCGCGCCGTGCCGATACCATGGGCGGCGACGCCCACCGCGAAGCCACGCGCGCGCCAGTCGGTGATCTGCATAACGTTCATCAATGGCGTGACCGTGATAGCCCCGATGATGCCCGTCAGGATCACCAGAACGGCGGTCAAGGTCGGCAGCCCGCCAAGCGCCTCGGAAATGCCAAGCGCCACCGGCGCCGTTGTGGATTTCGGGCTCAGCGACAGGATCACCTGGTCTGGCAGACCAAACGCCTTGGCCAGCAGCACCGCGGAAAGCGCCGCGACAATGGAACCGACGAAAAGCGCGGCCAGGATCGGCGCCGCGGTCTGAAACACCGTGCGCAGGTTGGCATAGAGCGGCACCGCTAAGGCGACTGTCGCAGGCCCCAGTAGGAAATGAATGAACTGCGCCCCTTCGAAATAGGTTTCATAGGGCGTGTCCGACAACCAAAGCACCGGCGCAATCAGGCAGACGGAAATCAGCACCGGGTTGGCCAGCGCCCGCCGCCCCAAACGCCCAACGATCGCTTCCGCGATGACATAAATCGCGATCGTGCAGGTCAGCCACAGAAGCGGCTCGGTCGAAAGATAACTCCAGATTCGCGCGACGTCAGTCATGGCCGCCCCGCGTCATCCGGTTGACCGCCAGGAAGGTAAAGACGCTGGCAATCATCGCCACCACCGTGCTCAGCACCAGCACCACCGTGATCGGCAGCCAGCTTCGCGACAGCAGGTCGAGATTGCCGACAACCCCCACCCCGGCAGGCACGAAGAGCAGCGACAGATGCGCAAGGATACCCCGCGCGGTGGATCCGACGCTTTCCGCCAACGCCGGGCGCAGCAGGAACAGCGTAAACAGCAGGGCAAAACCGATGACAGGCCCCGGCACCGGCAGCGACAGCGCCCTTGCGGTCGCTTCGCCCGCCAGCTGGCAGGACAGGATTATGGCAATGGCTCGGATCATTCTCTCTCGGCTCCCCCAGGTGATCGCGTGTCGGCTGCGGAACCTTCACGTTAACCAAGCAACGGGACTGACGCGAGAGCTTTGTCGCCCGGCAGCTTTCGCCCAAAAGCAAAGCGGCGCGCCCGGGGCACGCCGCTTCGAAAGCTTTCGCGATGCAGAGGATCAGTTCACCAGAACCGCCGCTGCAGCTTGCGCCACGCCCTCGATGCCGAACAGGTTCACCACCCCCACGACCATCGCCGCGGCCGAGGCCATTAGGAACCCCCAGAGAACCGGCGAGCGCGTCTTGTCGAGCGGCTCCACCTCGGTCCCGAAATACATGTAGTAGACGATGCGCAGGTAGTAGAACGCACCGATCACCGAAGCGATCACACCCAGCACCGCCAGCCAGGCCAGACCGGCATCATAGGCCGCCTTCAGTACGTAGAACTTCCCGAAGAAACCGACCATCGGCGGTACGCCCGCCAGGCTGAACAGCAGAACCAGCATCGCCAGCGCCTTGCCCGGTTCCGCCTTGGCATACATGTTCAGCGCGTTGATATCGGTCACCGGCTGTCCATCCTTTTCCAGCGACAGGATGAAGGCGAAGGTGCCGATATTCATCGTGACGTAGATCACCATGTAGATCAGCAGCGCCTGCACCCCGAAAACGGTGCCGGCGGCCAGCCCCATCAGCGCATAGCCCATATGGGCGATCGAGGAATAAGCCATCAGTCGCTTGATATCGGTCTGCCCGATCGCCGCCACGGCGCCGATGAACATCGACAGCAGCGACAACAGCGCGATCACCTGGCTCCAGTCCGCGGTGACACCGCCGAAGGCGTCATGCAGCACCCGCGCGAACAGCCCCATCGCGGCCATTTTCGGCGCCGATGCGAAGAAGGCGGTGACCGGGGTGGGCGAACCTTCGTAGACGTCGGGCGTCCACATGTGAAATGGCACCGCCGACACCTTGAAGGCCAAGCCTGAGATCATGAAGACCAGGCCGAACAGCAGGCCCAGCGAGGCATGACCGCCCGAGGCAGCCTCGATGATGCCGGAAAACAGCGTGGTGCCGGTATAGCCGTAGACCAGCGACGCACCGTAAAGCAGCAGCCCCGAGGAAAGCGCGCCCAGCACGAAATATTTCAGACCGGCCTCGGTCGATTTCACGCTGTCGCGGCGGATCGCGGCGACCACGTAGAGCGCCAGCGACTGCAGTTCCAGCCCCATGTAGAGCGCCATCAGGTCACCGGCAGACACCATCACCATCATGCCCACGGCCGACAGCGACACCAGCATCGGATATTCGAACCGCAGCAGGCCACGCCGTGCCATGTAATCCTGGCTCATCACCAAGACGGCAGCAGCGGACAGCAGGATCGTCACCTTGGCGAAACGGGCAAACGCATCGTCATGGAACATGCCGCCAAAGGCCAGGTTGGTTCCCTCCCCGCTCAGCCCGATCAGGGCGGCCAGCAGCACCATCACGACGGCGGTGGTCCAGGTCAGCAACCCGGCCAGCTTGTCCTTGCCGCTATAGACCGCGGCCAGAAGGCCCAGCATCGCGTAAACCGCCAGCAGGATTTCGGGAAGGATAATGTTCAGATCGGCCTGGATCATCTCTCAGGGCTCCCGTTTCAGTGCGATGCGGCGACTTGGGTCACGCCGGGCGCGTCCGCAAGGGCCATGTCATAGTGGTGGATCAGCGCCTCGACCGAGGGACCGGTGATGTCGGTGACCAGCGACGGGTACACGCCCAGAAGCAGGGTCATCACCACCAGCGGCGCAAAGATGCCCTTCTCGCGCGGGCTCATGTCCTGGATCGTCTTCAGGCTTTCCTTGATCAGGTCGCCGAAGACCACCCGGCGATAGAGCCACAGCGCATAGGCCGCCGACAGGATCACGCCCGAGGTCGCCACGGCGGCCACCCAGGTATTGACCTGGAAGATGCCCATCAGCGTCAGGAATTCACCGATGAACCCGGACGTGCCCGGCAGGCCGACATTGGCCATGGTGAAGAACATGAAGATCAGCGCATAGGCCGGCATCCGGTTCACCAGACCGCCATAGGCGTCGATCTCGCGGGTGTGCATCCGGTCATAGATCACGCCGACGCACAGGAACAACGCGCCCGAGATGAAGCCGTGACTCAGCATCTGGAAGATCGCGCCGTCGACACCCTGCTGGTTGGCGGCGAAGATGCCCATGGTCACGTATCCCATATGGGCGACTGAACTGTAGGCGATCAGCTTCTTCATGTCCTCCTGCACCAGCGCGACGAGCGAGGTGTAGACAATGGCAATCGCCGACATCCAGAACACCAGCGGTGTCAGCACATCGGCGCCCACGGGGAACATCGGCAAGCTGAAGCGCAGGAAGCCGTAGCCACCCATCTTCAGCAGGATCGCGGCCAGAACGACCGACCCGGCGGTCGGCGCCTGCACGTGCGCATCGGGCAGCCAGGTATGCACCGGCCACATCGGCATCTTCACCGCGAAGGAGGCGAAGAAGGCCAGGAACAGCAGCGTCTGCATGCCGCCCACCACGTGGATGCCCAGAATGCTGAAATCCTCGCTGCCGAAGCTGTGGGTCATCAGCGTCGGGATATCGGTGGTACCCGCATCGGCATACATCGCCACCATCGCCACCAGCATCAGCACCGAGCCGAGGAAGGTGTAGAGGAAGAACTTGAAGCTGGCATAGATCCGGTTCTTGCCACCCCAGATGCCGATGATCAGGAACATCGGGATCAGACCGGCCTCGAAGAACAGGTAGAACAGCACCAGGTCCAGCGCCATGAACACGCCCAGCATCAGCGTTTCCAGCAGCAGGAAGGCGATCATGTATTCCTTGACCCGCTTTTCCACGCCCCAGCTGGCCCAGATGGTCAGCGGCATCATGAAGGTGGTCAGCATCACGAAGAGAACCGAGATACCGTCGACACCCATCTTGTATTTCAGACCCATCAGCCATTCGCGTTCCTCGACATACTGGAACCCGGTATTCGAGGGATCGAATTCGGCGAGGATGAACAGCGACACCAGGAAGGTGACCACGGTCGCGATCAGCGCCAGCCACTTGGCGTTGCGCTTGGCCGCCTCGTCCTCGCCGCGCAGGAAGATGGCGAGGATCGCCGCCGCCAGCGCGGGGATGAAGGTGACCAGAGAGAGCAGACTGTCGTTCATTAGTGCGCTCCTCCGCTGAGCGTCATCCAGGTGATCAGGACAACGATGCCGATCACCATGGCAAAGGCATAGGTGAAGATGTAACCGGATTGCGCCCGGCCCGCGAGGCGGGTGAAGAAGGGAATGATCCCCATCGCCACGCCGTTGATGGTGCCGTCGATGACATTGCCGTCACCGCGTTTCCAGAAGAAGCGGCCGATCGCCTTGGCGGGCTGGACGAAGACGAAGTCGTAGATTTCGTCGAAATACCACTTGTTCAGCAGGAAGCGGTACAGCACCGGGTTGGTTTCGGCCACGCGGGCCGGCATCGCCGGGTCCACGATGTAGAACCAGTAGGCCACGGCGAAGCCCAGCAACATCGCGATGAACGGACTCAGCTTGACCCAGGTCGGCGAATGGTGCGCGTCCTCCATCACGTGGTTGTCGGGATGCATGAAGATCGCGCCCTGCGGGGCCATGCCGTGATCGGCCGCGGCATGTTCCTCTGCTGCCGGGGCAGCCCCACCATGACCGGTATCGGCGGCATGGGTATCGGCCGCGGCGTGTTCGTCTTGACCTGCAGCCTCGCCATGGCCTTCGGCCGCGGCTTCGGCATGCGCCGGGATCCCGAAGAAGGCATTGACCTTGTTGTGGTCGCCGAAGAACGACCCGTACCAGATCATCCCCGAGAACACCGCGCCAAGCGCCAGAACGCCCAGAGGCACCAGCATGACCTTGGGGCTTTCATGCGCGTGTTCGTGGGTGTGCCGGTTGCCGCGTGCTTCGCCATAGAAGGTCAGGAACATCAGCCGCCAGCTGTAGAAGCTGGTGAACAGCGCCGCGATGACCAGCATCCAGAAGGCATAGCCGCCATTGGTGCCCGCCCAGGCGCTTTCGATGATCGCGTCCTTCGACACGAACCCGGCAAAGCCGATCCAGCCGGTCAGCGGAATGCCGACGCCGGTGATCGCCAGCGTGCCGATCATCATCGCCCAAAACGTATAGGGCAGCTTCTTGCGCAGGTTGCCGTAGTTCCGCATGTCCTGTTCGTGATGCATGCCGTGGATCACAGACCCGGCGCCAAGGAACAGCATCGCCTTGAAGAAGGCATGGGTCAGCAGGTGGAACATGGCGACGGAATAG